>JANMNW010000037.1:0-6413 GCA_031368515.1 Chloroflexota bacterium | reverse complement strand
GATTCTGTTTATGTGCGGCATTCTGCTGCTGGTGGGCGTGCTGCCAGACAGTGTAATGAGCGTGGTGCAATCCGGCGTTCAAAGCATTGTCGTTTCGTTTTTGGGAACCTAGACCATCCAACACGAGCGGTTCGAGCGGCGAACCAGCTGTGTCAGGAGCTATCAACTTATGGGCTTCAGTGATATGTTAACCGATGTGAGCGGCTTTGCCGCGCTGCTGCCGGAGATTTTGCTGGTGATCTGGGGCGCGGCGGTGCTGGCTGCCGATCTCTTTGCCGGCGCCACGATCAAACGCAAGTCGCTGGGCTGGCTCGCCGCCGGCGGCAAGCTGTTCATACTGGTTCTGACCTGGTTTATGCGACCGGTCGAAGGCCCCAACAATGTGCTGGGCAGCATGGTGCGCAACGACACCTGGACCTGGGCGTTTCGCATCATCTTCATTCTGGGCGGCGCGCTCACCTGCATCGCTTCGATCGATTTCAAGCCGGCGCATGCGGCCGGTGAGTATTTCTCGCTGATCGTTTTTGCTTCGCTGGGCATGAGCCTGATGGCCGCGTCCAACGACATTGTGATGCTGTATCTGGCCACGGAGACGGCCAGCATTGCGCTGTATTTGCTGGCCGGCTTTATGCGCAACAACAAGCTCAGCGCCGAAGCCGGCATCAAGTATTTTGTGTTTGGCGCGGTGTCGTCGACCGTGATGCTGTTTGGCCTGAGCCTGATGTATGGCATGAGCGGTGGCAGCACCGGCTATGCCCAATTGGCGCAACGGCTGGCCGCGCCGGAGCTGCGCACCGGCGCGCTCTTTGCCACGTTGCTGGTGATCGTGGGATTTGCGTTCAAGACCAGCGCTGTGCCGTTTCACTTCTGGGCGCCGGATGTGTACCAGGGCGCGCCCACGCCAGTGGCGGGCTTTATCAGCACCGCCTCCAAAGCGGCGGGCTTCGCCATTTTGGTGCGCTTTTTGTTTGGCGTGCTGTTGTCCGGCGAGGTGTCCGCGGCGGCGGCGGCCATGGTCAGCCTGCTGCGCCCGTTTGCGGTGCTGACGCTGATTGTGGGCAGCCTGGGTGCACTGGTGCAAACCAACGTCAAGCGCATGCTGGCCTATTCGAGCATCGCGCAGGCGGGCTATATGCTGATGGGCGTGGCCGCCTTCGCCGGGGCGAGCAGCGCCGCGGGACGCGAAGAAGCGCTGGCCGCCGTGCTGTTCTATATCGGCACATACATGATCACCAACATCGGCGCGTTCAGCGTGGTCGGAGCGGTGTCGCAGCGCCTGGGCGGAGATGATTACGCCAATTTTGCCGGCCTGGCGCGCCGCGCGCCCTATCTGGCGCTGGCCATGACAGCGGCGCTGCTCAGCCTGCTTGGCGCGCCGCCGATGATTGGCTTTGTCGGCAAGCTGTTCATCTTTCGCAGCGTCATGGGCACCTATAGCGCTTCCGGCGATCCCTTCTTTCTGTGGCTGATCGTGGTGGGTGTCGTGATGGTGCTGGTCTCGGTCTTTTACTACCTTGCCGTGGTCAAGGCGATGTATGTCGATCGCGCGACCGATGACGCCAAGCCGATGCTGGTGCATGGCGCCACAGGCGTGGTGGCGGTGGTGTGCGGGTTGGGCGTGATCGCCACGACCTTGCTATCGGGTCCGTTGTTTGAAATCGCGGCCGGCGCCGCGCGTTCGTTCATGCTGGCCGATGCCATAGCACAGGCGGCATTGAAATGATTGCGCCAAGGTCAGGCATGACAAAATACTGCGCTCAGACATGACATTTTGAGCGTTTTGAAAGCATAGTCCTTGTGGTATAGTCGATCACGAAATGCAGGCGAAAGAGCATACGGAATCGACATCAAAAGTCATTCAAAAGGCGTTTTCACCTCGCATTGTTGGCTCAATGATTCTTCAAGTTGGCCTATGTGTAGGCGGATTGATCCTCGGTGCGGTCCTACTGGGCAAGTATGTGGACGCACAAATGAACACCGCACCGTGGATCACCGTCGCACTTGCAGTCGCCAGCACCATTCCAGCCTGTTACTTCGCCTATAAGCTCGGCATGCGTGCGGTGGAGAATTCACAGCCTGAGTTTTCCAAATGGACGGAAGAGCGCGCCCGTGCACTCGCAGATGAAAAGAGCAAGCCGGTGGAAGATCACCGGGAGCAAACATATTCCTGAGAGTGGCGCACGGCAATTTCGCGGACTGAACTATCGCTTTACGAAAAGGACTTTTGATCGATGCATATCTCAATTCAGCCCGAACTGTTGTTTAACCTGGGCCCAATCCCCATCACCAATTCTATTTTGACCTCGTGGATCGGATCGTTGCTCTTGATAGTTGTGGCAATCCTGGTAGGCAGCAATTACAAGCGGCTACCCTCGGGCCTTCAGAGTATTTTTGAAATGGCCTATGAGATGTTTGAAAATCTGGCTCAAGATGCATTGGGGAAATCGGGTCTGAAGTTTGTCCCGCTGGCCGTGACGCTGTTTCTCTTCATTGTTACCGGCAACTGGTTGGGTGTGCTCCCAGGAGTGGGCTCATTGGAATTCAAGGGCGCGCCGACAGCCGTGGTCGCAGAACATAAAGAAGGTGAGGCTGAAGTTCACAAAGAAGGTGAAGCGCCCACGCCATTGTTTCGCGGCGGGAATGCAGATTTGAACACCACATTTGCGCTTTCGCTGATCGCGATGGTCACAGTTCATGCAGCTGGCATCAAGTCGTCCGGTCTTAAGCATCATCTGGCGCACTTCAAAAATCCACTCGAGATTATTTCTGAGCTATCCAAGGTATTGTCGTTTGGCTTCCGTTTGTTTGGCAACATTTTTGCAGGCGAGGTGCTCTTGGGCGCCATGGCCATGCTCATATTTGTTCTGACCGGTAACAAGCAGACCTGGCAAGGCCTACCAGGAGGGCTGTTTGCAACGCCGTTTCTATTTTTTGAGCTGTTTGTCGGCTTCATCCAGGCTTTTGTGTTTGCTGTGCTCACACTCAGCTTTTTGAGCCTGTTCTACAAGACCGAGGCTTCCGGTCATCATTAATCGTAGTCTATCGGCAAATTGTTCGGGCAGCTTAGCCAGATCAAAAGATACTGGATGGGTGGCGCAGCAGAATGCCGGGATGTAATTCTATTCACAGTTAACAAGAACTACTTAAGAGGAAATATGGATCTTTCACCACTCGCAAAAGCACTCGCCATCGGTTTGGGCGCTATCGGACCTGGCATCGGCGTGGGTATCATCGGCGGAAAGGCGGTTGAGGCGTTGGGTCGGAACCCCGAAGTCGGCGGCCAAATTCGCACCTTGATGATTCTGGGTATGGCGTTCACTGAAGCCATCGCCATCTACGCTCTGGTTATTGCGTTCATCGTTTAGGTGACGCAATCGTCATAACTGACCATGTTGGAATCGCTGGGCATAAACCCGATACTTATTATTGCGCAGATCATCAGCTTTGGTATTGTTTACTTTGTCCTGAGCAAGTTTCTATTCCCGCGAATCAGGACAGCATTGCAAGAGCGCCGAGAAGCTGTAAGCAAGACCTTTGCCGATCAGGCTGCCATTGAATCGCGTCTTCAGGCATTTGATTTGGAGCAAAAAGCTGCCCAAAAGAAAGCTGCCGAAGACGTGCAAAAACTGATTGCGGAAGCCAAAGAAGCGGCTGCTGTAACCAAGTCCGAACTGGTCGCCAAAGCACGCGAAGCCGCCGCAGCCGAAACTGTCATTGCGCAGAAGCGAATCGAACAGGACAAGGCCACTGCCGAAGCCGAAGTTGCCAAGCACGCAAAGTCTCTGGCGCAGTCCATTGTCAAGGAGTTGCTCGCTGAAAAGGCGGCTGACTCTAATTGGCTGGACGCGCAGAACAAAGCTGGCATCAATCAGCTCAAGAAGAGCCATGAGTGACAATTCCGAGAGCGCGGCCATCGCTGCGGGCTTTTTGCGCTACCTCCAGAACGCCGGCAAGACTGCTTTGCTGCCGGAAGTCCTGGCCATCTTGCAACGCGAAGTCGGGCCCAAATTGCCCGAACTGATCGTCGAGTCGGCCGCGGCGTTGACCGACTCGGATAAGCAAGAGATCATTCGTTTGCTCGCCGACAAAGAGCGCGCGGGCGAAATTCAGTTCCGGGTCAATACCGGCCTGATTGGCGGCCTGAAAATTATTCATGGCGATCAGGTGATGGACCTGTCGATCCAGAACAAGTTGAAGAAGGTTTATGCTTAATCTTGACCAGATCACCCAGGATATCCTGGCCCAGGTAAATCAGGTCAGCGAGTCGCCCCGCTTCAAGAGCACCGGCGAAATTATCAGCGTCGGCGACGGCGTGGTGGTGGCCAACGGGCTCTCGCAGGCGAAAATGGGCGAGATCATCCTGCTGCCGGGCAATGTCAGCGGCGTGGTCTTCAACCTGAAGGAACGCCAGGTCGACATCGTCGCGTTGAGCGACATCACGCACCTGCAGCCAGGTGATGTGGTCGAATCCACCGGCCGCATTTTGTCTGTGCAGGCTTCGGCCCAGTTGCTGGGCCGCGTCACGGATGCGTTGCTGCAGCCCATCGACAACGGGCCGGCGCTGGCCGCCGATCCTGAAGCCAAATTCATGGAAGTGGAGAAGATCGCGCCTGGCGTCATCCGCCGCCAGGACGTGCGCACGCCGATGCAGACCGGCCTCAAGGTTATCGACGCCTTGGTGCCCGTCGGGCGCGGCCAGCGCGAATTGATCATCGGCGACCGCGGCACGGGCAAGACCGCTCTGGCCGTCGACGCGATGATCCATCAGCACAACCTGAATCAGAAGCTGCAGAAGGGCGAGAAGCGCGTCATCAGCATCTATGTCGCCGTCGGCCAGAAGCAGTCGAAGATCGCCCAAGTCGTGGGCAAGCTGACCGAAACCGGCGCGATGGCCAGCGCCGTAATCGTCGCCGCCGCCGCATCGGAAACCGCCAGCTTGCAGTATCTGGCGCCGTTCACCGGCACCGCGCTTGCTGAGTATTTCATGGACCGCGGCGAAGACGTGCTGATCATTTACGACGATTTGTCCAAGCACGCCTGGGCCTATCGCCAGCTGTCGCTGCTGCTGCGCCGTCCGTCCGGCCGCGAAGCATATCCCGGCGACGTGTTCTATCTGCACAGCCGCTTGCTCGAACGCGCGGCGCGCATGCGTGACGACCTTGGCGGCGGTTCGATCACGGCATTGCCGGTTATCGAAACTCAGGCCAACGACATCTCGGCTTACATTCCGACCAACGTGATCTCGATCACCGACGGTCAGATCTTCCTGGATCCGGATCTGTTCAACGCCGGCACGCGCCCGGCCATCTCGGTCGGTTTGTCGGTGTCCCGCGTGGGCGGCGACGCCCAAACCAAGGCGATGAAGCAGGTCGCCGGCAAGCTCAAGCTCGACTTGGCGCAGTACCGTGAACTCGCGGCCTTCGCCCAGTTCGGCGCCGATTCGCTGGACGCCGACACGCGAAAGCGCCTTGATCGCGGCCGGGCGATGACCGAGTTGCTCAAGCAGCCGCAATATCAGCCGCTGCCGCTGGAAGAGATGGTAGCCCAGCTGTGGCTTGGCCAGAAAGGCTATCTCGACGCGGTGCCGCTGGACAAGCTGGCCGATTTCACCGAATCGTTTGTCAATCAGCTGCGCGGTGTGAAGTCGAACCCGTTGAACGGCATTCGCGAAGCCAGGCTTATCTCGCCGGACGTTGAGACGGTGCTTACGGCCGCCGCCGATGATGTCAAGAAGATATTCAGCTAACGCACGCTTATAACGGGCGCGCCGGCATAAACCGCGCCCGCAAGGAAATTCATGGCCTCCCTTCGCGAAATCAAAAGCCGCATCAAGGCTGCCCAAAACATCGGCAAGGTGACCAAGGCGCTGCAGATGATCTCGGCTGTGCGCATGCGCAAGGCCCAAGCCGAAGTGCTGGCGAGCCGGCCGTATTCGGCCGCCGTCGTCGAAACGCTGCGCCGGCTGCGCGTGTCGGATATCCCGCATCCGCTGCTGTTGTCGAACAAGGCTGAGAAGCATCTGCTGATCATCATCGCGTCTGATCGCGGCCTGGTGGGCGGCTTGCTGACAAACCTGTATCGCTCGGTGTCGCGCTGGAGCAAAGGCAAGAATGTCGAGTGCATCACAATTGGCAAGAAAGCGGCGGCCATTGCGCTGCGCTCGCGGTTGAAGCTGGTGGCCGACTATCCGGCCAGCCAGATCACCAGCCTGGCCAACACCGCTGTGGACAGATATGTCGATGGCACTTACGGCTCGGTGCATATCGCCTACAGCTCGTTCATCAACACCATGCAGCAGACGCCGATGGTGTCGCAGTTTTTGCCGGTCAATCTGGTCAGCGCCGACGAGCCAGTCTCCGGCCCGCCTTACACGTTTGAACCCACGCCGGCAGAAGTGCTGGATGTGGTGCTGA
>JANMNW010000030.1:0-2562 GCA_031368515.1 Chloroflexota bacterium | reverse complement strand
GGCGGGTTGATCGAGCTGCTGCGCGCCAGTGTCGATGTGCTGCAGGGAGTGTCGGGCATCGGCCCGGCGCGCGCGTGCGCGCTCAAGGCGGCGTTTGAGCTCGGCAAACGCGCCGGGCTGGCCAGTCCGGATGCACGCCCGCAGGTTAAGTCGCCGGCCGACGCCGCGCAGCTGCTGATGCTCGACATGGCTGCGCTGGAGCAGGAAGAGGTGCGCACCGTGCTGCTCGACACCCGCAACCGTGTCAATGGGACCAAAGAGTTGCCGCAAAAGGGCAGCATAGTCTTGCCGAAAAAGGCACAACGCGGTGGGTTTGAGGGTGTGTGTCGGCAACAAAGGAAGCATAGTTTTGCCGGGAGGTGCGGAACAGACGAAAGTCGCCGCACCATGTTAGACGACACACAACTTTACGAATTGACGAGACGATTGAGGCTTGGGCAGGATGCATGCGCGGCGATCGCACAGGTGCGCCAATCACAGCCACAGCGGCGGGTGACTGGGCGGGCTGGGAACGTGTGCGCACGATTTCCAAGCCGCAAGATGGGGCGGATCATCCAGGCGGAAAGCCACCGGGTGGAACTTGCCGGTATTTACGAGATGGAGCGCGATGACGAGGTGTTGGAATATTACGACCAACCATCAGTCATGCAGCTGCGATATGCGAGCAAGTCTGGCCGAGCGATATACGCGCGCCACACACCTGACTTCTTTGTACTGCGCCACGACTGGATCGGTTGGGAGGAGTGGAAGACAGAGGAGGCGTTGGCGCGTTTGGTAGAAGCGCAACCCGGTCGATATCAGCGCGATGCGAACAAAGTTTGGCGTTGCGGGCCGGGCGAAGCATATGCAAATAGCCTGGGGCTGGGATATCGAGTGCGCAGCGCGACAGAGGTGAATTGGGCGCTGCAACGCAACATGCGATTTCTGGAGGACTACTGGCGCGAGGACGGCAACGCGGCGGATGAGCGGGATCGGGTGGTGATCGGAACACTGGTTCAAACACGGACTGGATTGCGGCTTGATGAGTTGCTTGACCAGGCGGGACGGCTGTATGGCGATGAGCCAGCAGGCACGACAGCGGATCGGGTCTACCGGTTGATCGCGCATGGAGAACTGCAAGTCGATCTTGGGGCGGCGCCTCTGGCGGAACCAGAACGCGTCCGAGTGTTTGGAGAAGGCGTCGAAATTGAGGCACGGGCAGCCGGAACGCCGCCTGGGTGGCGAGTGAAACGACCGTCACTTGTAAGTGGTGCCCAGATCGCCTGGGATGGCAACGCCTGGACGATTGTCAACGCAGGCGTGGAGCAGGTGGTGCTGAAGGCAAACGGCGACGGAGCCTGTCAGACGCTGTCCCGTCAGGCGTTTGAAGCATTTGTGACGGCCGGAGCGATACAAGCGCCGGAAAGCGAAGCAAGCGCCATCGATCAGGAAGTCAGGGAAATACTGACGCGCGCAAGCATGGCGGATTTGGCCAGTGCAAGCGCGCGGCTGCGAACACTCCAGGACGATCCAGGCAAGACACCGGCGCGAACGATGCGTGAGTGGAGAAGGCGATATGAACAAGCGCGGATGCGATATGGCAGTGGGTTCATCGGGCTGATACCGCGGCTGAAGATGAGCGGAAACACCAAGCGCAAACTGCCAGCCGACGTGGTTGCGGTGATGGACGAAGTGATTGAGGTGCACTACGACATGCCCAGACGCAAGCGGGCAAGCGCGGTCTACGGAGAACTGTTGCTGCGCTGCCAGGAACAAGGTCTGCGCACGCCAAGCCGAAAGAGCTTTCGCCGCGCGCTCAAAGCAGGCAGGACACAGGCGCGCCAGATCGCGCGGGAAGGCAAACGATCGGCATACAAGACACAGCCGTTTTACTGGGAGCTGGAACGCGGCACACCGCGGCATGGAGACCGGCCGTTTGAAATCGGGCACATCGATCACACGCAGTTGGATATCGAATTGATTTGTTCGAGGACAGGGCAAAACCTGGGCCGGCCCTGGGCGACGATGCTGATGGACGCCTACTCACGCCGAATACTGGCCATGACTGTGACATTTGACGCGCCAAGCGCGCAGTCATGTATGTTGATCGTACGCGAGTGCGTGCGGCGGTATGAGCGGTTGCCGCAGGTCGTTGTGGTTGACAACGGACCGGAATTTGGATCGACCAGTTTTGAGACATTGCTGGCGCGGTATGAGCGGACAAAGAAAGCGCGCCCACACGCGCAACCGCGCTTCGGGAATGTATGCGAGCGATTGTTCGGAGTGACAAACACCGAATTCATCCACAACCTGGCAGGCAATACCCAGGCGGCAAAAGCGGTCCGGCAGATGACCAAGGCGGTCGATCCCAAACAGCACGCAAGCTGGGACTTGAAGGGGCTGTACGCAAATCTGTCCGAATGGGCATACGAGGTGTATGACTCGACGGAGCATCCAGCACTCGGCCAAAGCCCGCGTCAGGCGTTTGAAAGCGGGCTCGACCGTACGGGAGCGCGCCAGCAGACCGCCATACGATACGACGAAACATTCATCATGGCGACGCTGCCAACGACGCCGCGCAAG
>JANMNW010000028.1:0-17384 GCA_031368515.1 Chloroflexota bacterium | reverse complement strand
TTAGTGGTGAAGATGCCATTTACCCGTGCCCGGACAAAAAGACCCCGTGGAGCTTGACTGTACCTTGGCATTGCGCTAGGACTTTGTCTGTGTAGTATAGGTGGGAGGCTTTGAAGCTGGTGCGCTAGCATCGGTGGAGCCGTCAGTGAAATACCACCCTGATAGAGTTTTGGCCCTAACCGTCATCTGTTATCCAGATACGAGACAGTGCCAGGCGGGCAGTTTGACTGGGGCGGTCGCCTCCTAAAGAGTAACGGAGGCGCCCAAAGCTTTCCTCAGGCTGAATGGAAACCAGCCGCTGCGTGTAAAAGCATAAGGAAGGTTGACTGCAAGACAGACAAGTCGAGCAGGTACGAAAGTAGGGTTTAGTTATCCCACGACTCTGAGTGGAAAGGTCGTGGCTTTCGGATAAAAGCTACCCCGGGGATAACAGGCTAGTGAGGCCCAAGCGTTCATAGCGACGGCCTCGCTCGGCACCTCGATGTCGGCTCGGCGCATCCTGGGGCTGTATAAGGTCCCAAGGGTCGGCCTGTTCGGCCGTTAAAGCGTTACGTGAGCTGGGTTCAAACCGTCGTGAGACAGGTTGGTCTCTATCCGGCATGGGCGCAGGTGATTTGAGAGGAGCTGTCCTTAGTACGAGAGGACCGGGATGGACGCACCTCTGGTGTGCCAGTTGTTCCGCCAGGAGCATAGCTGGGTAGCCACGTGCGGCAGGGATAACCGCTGAAAGCATCTAAGTGGGAAACCCGCCTCAAGATGAGATCACCCCTGAGACCGCCAGTAGACTACTGGTTCGATAGGTGAGAGGTGTAAGCACAGCAATGTGTTCAGCCGACTCATACTAACGGTCGATTGGCTTACTTTTTTACATGATGCAGAGAAAGAGAATTTCTCAAGCATGTTCTATTCAGTTTTTAGAGTGTCTCTGAACGGCGCTTTCGGGCGCCGACAACAGAATACGTTGTAAGTCTGAGTCTTTTGGTGATTTGAGCGACGAGGTCACACCCGGTCCCATCTCGAACCCGGCAGTTAAGCTCGTCAGCGCTGATGGTAGTGCATGGGTGACTGTGTGCAAGAGTAGGTCATTGCCAGAGGACTCTTTCTTTTTTTCCACATCTGTTCTGTTGTGACGTTCATCCCCCGCCGGCGTATAGTTTGATACCGGCGCATGGCGGATCTCCCCTTGTTTCCTCTTCAGCCTGTCCAGCAGCCACACTTGTCGCGGCGCATGTTCTTGATATCGCTCGAACTGCTGCTGATTTTCGGCATTTTCCCCGCCTACATCGCATTTGCTCGCCCGTTGGGTTTGCCTCGCGCGCCTTGGCCGCTGCTTTTGCTCATCGCTGCTGTGGTTGCGGTGATCTGGCTGGTGCGCCGCTCCGGAATGACGCGACGGCAGTTCTGGTCAACCGATGACCCGGCGACCGAACGCCGGCATTTGCGCGTGTTGTTGATTCGCTTTGCCCTGGGCGCTGTCTTATTGACCGCGGCAGTGGCGTTGTTGGCGCCAGACAAACTCTTTTTGTTGCCGCGCACCCGGCCCGAACGCTGGCTTGGCCTGCTATTTTTTTATCCAGTGTTTTCCGTGTACCCGCAGGAACTGCTTTTTCGAGCCTTCTTTCTGCGCCGCTATCAGCCGCTGCTGACCCGTCCGGCACTGCTTGTGCTGGCCAACGCTGTTGCGTTTGGTTGGGCGCATGTGTTTTTTCCCACTCCCGTTGTCGCCGTCACCCTCACCTTTTTCGGAGGGCTATTGTTTGCTGACACCTATCGCAAGACCGGTTCGCTACGCCTAGCCGTTCTGGAGCATGCGCTGTATGGAAACCTAGTGTTTACGATCGGCTTGGGTGAGTATTTCTTCGGCGGCGGGGGTCGGCGATAGTGCGGGAGTGGGCGGAGGGCAATGCGCGGGACGGAGCCCGCCTGCGACAGTGAGGGAGATCACCAGTCGGCGCTGCGTGAGCGTTTGATGTGCGAGTCGCGTTTTTTTGACTCGATGCGGCGCTCGACGGACGACTTGGTCGGACGTGTTTTGCGCCGTTTCTTTGGCACGATCAGCGCCTCCCGCAGCAACGCGGCAAAACGGATCACGACTTCCTGGCGATTGCGCAGCTGGCTGCGCTCGGATTGCGCGACAACGTGCATTACGCCACTGCTATCGACCAGCGAGCCGAGCTTCTGCCTTGTGCGCTCGCGCTCTGCATCGGATAGTCTTGTGCTGTTCTGCAGGTCAAAGGTCAGCTCCACGGCGCTTTCAACACGATTGACATTTTGCCCGCCAGGGCCGGATGCGCGCGCAAACTGAAACGACAATTCGCTCAGCGGAATGCTGATGCGTGCGTTGATGACGATGTCCGTGTCCACAAGCCCGTTTATACAATGCCTCAATCGTAGTTCGATGGCGTGTGCTCGCCTAGCAGGCGGCGCTGGCGCGGCGTGGCCCGAGCCAGGATCGCCTCGTCAAATTGAAAGCGGTTGAGATACGGCGGAAATTTTTGCGTGATCATGCGCTGCGCGTAGTGCACTTGCAGCAGATAGCGCACGCGCCCGCTTCGATTGGCCGTGCCGCGGTGCCACACTTCCGATCGAAAGATGACCAGGTCGCCGGCCTTGCACAGGATGTTTTTGGGGCCGACGCCTTGGTAGGTTGCATCCCCATGGGGCGCGCGCCCGGCCTTGTGGCTGCCGGGGATGAACTGGGTCGGGCCAAGCGCTTCGTCGAGATCATCGAGATAGAAGTGCGCGGTGGAAATGTAAATCGGGATCTTTACGCTCGGCATTTGCATGACCTCAGGCGGCAGCGTGATCGGTTGCCAATCTGCGTGCAACTGTTGGTCGGGTCGGCCGGGACCGGTCATCCAGGCCGTCATGCCAATGATGTGGCAATCGCTGCCATGAATGGCTTCGGCGATCTCGATCACACCCGGCCTGTCCACATACGGCAGAAAGACCGGATCGCGGTTAAAGGCGTTGTTGATGCTCTTGTTGAGGAAGCCTGCGGTGTCATGCCGGTCATAGCTGGCCGGGATGGCGACCAGCCGATCCATGGTCGCGCGCAACTCGGCAATTTCCGCGGCATCGAGCAGCGCCGGCAGAAAGGCATAGCCGTCGTCTTGCATCGCCTGCACCTGGCCGGCGAGCGTTGGGTGAGCAATCAACGGTAGCGAGTTGTTCATTTCAGGCAACTTTCTTTTAAAGATAGCAGTTTGACGCACGCCTGCAGTTTGGCTTGCCAAGAAGAACTGGACAAATTGAACCCATGAGAGTTCAATTTGTCCAATGATAAAAACGCCGATCTTCCAAATCGACGCGCCAACCGCTCAAAATCTCGCTGACTTTCACCGGGATGGCTATGTGGCCTTTCCCGGAGTTCTCACCGGGGCGGGACGAGCGGGGTTGCTGGAAGAAACGGCAAACCATGAGCAGATTGCCGATTTTATTCACAACTCCGTCAGCGCGCACAGCACGTTGCCGCAGTCGTATCAACTCCTGGTTCGCGATTGGAACAACAAAGGGTACTGGTCGGATCAACTGTTTGACGCGCCGCTGGTGAGAGCGCTGCTGCAAGCCGTCATTGGCGATCACTATCATTTTTGCCATTCGACCCTGCATGTATCGCTGCGTGGCACGCCTGCGCTGCACTTTCATCAAGACCATCATCATTGGAAGCACGAGAATGCGATTAATCTGGCTGAGCGGGAGCGATGGTACATCCAGATGCTCTACTATCCAAATGGCTTTGCCCGTGGCGATCGCAGCCTGGCCGTGATCCCGGGCAGCCATCGCGTCCCGCCCACTTCAGATGTCACGCTCGACAAGTTGCTGGTCGGCACCTACGATACCGTTGCAGGCCAGCCTCTCAAAGTGGAACAGCTGGAATTGCCGCCTGGCAGCATGGTGTTCTTAAATGCAAGAACCTTTCATGCCGTTGCACCAAAGCCGCTCGATTCGCCCCAGCCGTTTCGCATCTTTCTCAACTACATTTTCAAGGAAGCGGGTCCGCCGCATCGGTGGACGCAGGTGATTCCACCTGAGTGGCTGGCCCATGCAGACCCGCATCGGCGCATGCTCTTTCAGCGCGAGCCCTATACCCCGGGCTGTTGGGACTAGCAGCAAGTCCAAAATCAAGGCGACATATGAATCAGAGTGAACGCGACTATTTTGCACACAACGGCTTCGTCAATCTGGGCCAGCTGCTCGACCCCGCCGACCTCGGCTATTTCCTTGAGCTGTTTGATCAGGACCGCAAAACCTATCCGTATTTCTGGCGCAGCTACGGCCATCATCAACAGGCCAACTATGACGCGCTGATCACCGCGCCTAAATTTAGTGAACTCATCCGGCACCCCAAGCTGCTGCTCGCCATCGAAGAACTCATGGGCGGGCCGACTTGCTTTGGCGAGATCGGGCTGCGATGGATGGGGCCTTATGGCGGTCAATTTCACCAAGGCTGGCATCGCGACAAACCGCACTGGCTGGAACACCCGCTACGCATGGATTACATTCAGTTGATGGTCTATTTGAGCGATGTGGACGAGACCACCCATTGCTTTTCGATCTCGCCTGAAGCGCTCGACCAGCCCATTCTCTCGGATCACCAGGCCCAGCTGGCTCGAGGCGGCGTCTATGATCTGCACGGGCCAGCCGGCACGTGTGCGTTGTTCAATGTCTCGGTCTTGCACACCGCCACTACGCGCCCAACCCAGGCTGTCCGCAAGACCGTGCAGATCTACTACGGCCATCGCCAGCGGCCTTATCTTGCCAATGACTCGGGCATTCCCCCCGCATTCTGGCGCGATCACGTGGACGCCGAAACGCGCGCCTTCTATGGCGTGTTGAACGAACGCACCCGCCTCTACATGGCCGCGTTTGGATCAATGAAGTGAAGAATCGATGACCGGACAGCTGCGTGAAAATCCATTGGCCGACGGACGCATCGGTTAAGGCGTAACTCCCGCACGGACGAGCGCTTCCCAACACTGCACCGGCGATGCGGAAAGAATACTTCGCAGATTTGTTCGCAGATCGCCAATCACTGGCAGCGGGTCGGCGTCTTCGGGGCGCGCGCTGGCGAGCCGCGCCAGCGCATCCATGGCGTATCCAACTGAGATCACGTTCGCGTCAGCGCGCACCACTTCCGTTAGCGCGGCAATCGCCGGCTTTAGCGAGCTGCCCAGAACCCTCGGCCCGTGCGAACATAGCATGACGATGGACCACAGCGCGTTCTCCCGAACGGCCGAGCGGACGGGCTGATAGCGCTCCAGGTCAAACGTCACGCCGTCGCCCTCGCACACATCGCATTCATCGGTGGGCCGCACAAACTTGATCGAGCGGCCTTGTGCCTTGCTCATCGCCAGCCGATTTTCCTCGCACTCAAGGCTTTGCAGCAGCGCATCCATGCATTTGGGGACAAGGTTAATGCTAACCCCGGTCGCAATGGCGCGCCGGCCCAAACAGCCCAGCGTTCCTGCTGCGACCGACCGAATGTAGACCGATGAATCTTCAAGCAGCCGAGTGGTGACGGTTTTCAACACCGTTGGGGTCAGCGGGCTGGCATCCCCGAGTGCGTAGACGCCCGCTTTGCGCACCCACTTGACGTCTGAGGCGGTGGCTTTCAAAAGGGTAGCCGTTGCGGCTTCGCCAACAGCGACCAAGCCATAGGTCGCCGCGCGGCGCACGCTTTCCCGATCGGTATGGAGCGCTTTGCCCAGCAACTGTGTGGCCAGCTTTACATCTCCTATCGACGCAAGCTTGTAGGCCGCGCCGATGCGTGCTGGCTCGGCGGCTTCATCGCACGCATGCAGTTGCTCGAACAGGCGATCGGCCTCCGCTTTGCGGGCTTTGGGTGTCAGCCGTGCCGCCTCTGGGAGCGGCGGGGGCGGCTGGTTGGTGTTGATCCAATGGTGGTGATAGCGCCAGACAGATGTGACGTCATCGCTGACTGTGGAGAGATCAACGCGGGTCATTGGATCGATACCCAGCTTATTCCAACGGATTTTGCTTCTTGAACGGGCGCTTGTGACGCTCAAATCAAAGTCGATATCGGTGGTGCGGTACAGCCAGAAACGCCACATGAATCGCGGATTTTTCTGCCACATCCGCCAGCTATCCCGGCGGTGATTGCCACGGTGAAAAGTATTGTGCGAATAGAGGATGACGCTGCCCGCTCGCAAAGGGGCGGCGGCAAATTCGTGCACAAGCGGCCAGCCGATCTTTGTGACAGCCTCGCGCATGCGAACATCGTGCGCAGTACGCGCATGCAATATGTCCGCCCGGGCATATTTTGAATCCGGGCCGCTGATCGACTCGCGCTCCATGCCGCTCAGAGCAAAGGCAAAGTCAAGATGATCGGCGCCGGCGAAGTTATCGTGGTTCTCTTCGTGATTGAAGGTCCAGTACTGCGAATAGGGCACGGTCGCGGTCGGTCCCATCAGCTCGGTCACAGCCTGCGGGTAATAGAGCATCTCAATCTGCACAGCCTGGTGATGACGCACTTTGCGGCTGTTGTAGGGGCCATTGTCGTCTTTGTGCCAATGCTGATCTCTGGCACCGCTGGTAAATGAGGCATTGTGCGTGAACGGCACGATCGCCCAGTTTTTGCCGACAAGCTGGTCGCATGCGTCGATTAGCCCGGGCGCGTTGAGAAGGTCCAGCACGGCGGGAACATTGGCCGGCGTCACGCGCACGCCTTTGCCGTGCACCTTCTTCTCCTGCGCGTAGACTCTGTCGTGCACGGACGCGGGAATGCCGAGGCTTTCTGGCGCCAGCACGACCAGGCCGCGGCAGGCAAAGTCCAGAATCAGGCGATCGGGTGTGGTGTAGGTCAGATCGTCAGTCATGTGCTTGAACCGGTATGTGTTGATGCATCAGCCCCTGCTGGTGCATGCGCTGATGCAGGCGGTGGTGGGCGGTCTCGATGGTGGCGCGCAACTGGCGGAGGCGTTCAGCGTTCGGGCGTGAGGCCAGCGTATCCACATAGGCCAGTGCGCCCTCTATCTGGGACAGCACGGCGGCGGCATCCTTTTGCACAAAGTGCGGTTGACGGCCTACGGTGACCATGACCGCACTGGTGTGGGCGGCAATCTCACCGGCGATGTTCCGGTAGCTGCCACGCACGCGCAGAGCGACCCAGGTAGACGCACTGATCTTTACGGTTGCACTGCCCGCTGCAACCAGTTGATGATCCACCGTGAATTGCTCGGCCACCAAACCACCGACCACCACTTCAATTTGCTCGATCGGCAAGCTCACCGATTCGACTCGCCACTGTATGTTGAGTGTGCCGCCACCCGTCGGCAGATCAATCCGCCCGCCGGGGGCAACCCCCTCCACGCCCAGGGCCACCAGCGGCCCCACGGTGACGAAAGTGTTGCCGGCCTTGACTGCGGCCATCCAATCGTCGTAAGAGAAAGCCCGTTCACCCAAGTGGGCATACGTGCGCACACCACCGAGCAGCGACGATTGCGACATCTTGTCCGAACCACCCACGACCGGCACGTGATAACCCAGGTTAAGGTAACGATACCAATCTGCCAATCCGTAGGGGTTGATCTGCCAATCGCAGGGGTTAAAAGTCATCATCTCAATGCCGTGCACCAACCCCAGCACAATGTCGGCCGCCCGCTCCAGCTGCGGATTCGGTGCGTGCGGCATGATCACCAAGCCGCCTTGGTCGGCACAGCGCTGCGCCCACTCGGCCATGCTCACCTCCAGCGGGTCGCCAATGGCCGACTCTGAGGGGCCGCCGGTGCAGAGCGGGTGGATCATGGCCCCGCGATAGCCGAGCAGCGAAATATGCCCCAGGACTTGCATGCGGTTTTCGGTGCCCACCCGCACCAGAAATTCGCCATCCCCGCCGAATTCTTTGGCTCCCAGAGTGCTTTTGCCGTCAAAATCGCTGACATTGCTAAACATCTCGCCCCACTGACTGGCCAGCAAATTGACCACATGCACCCCTTCAGCCTGTCCTTCCAGTAATGCGGTAGTTGGGCTCAGGAAGTGAACATGGGTGTCCGCCGTGACCCAGCCGCGCTCTCGCCAACGCAGCACTTTTTCCAGTTCAAAAACAACATGCTCGGTGTTGGGCAGGACCGTAAATCGGGTTCGAATCGGGGCCACCTCATAGCCTTTGCTGATCTCCACATAGACCTCGCCCAGCGGCAGATCGGCCACGCATTCGCCGTTGATATAGGCATATTGGTTCAGCCCGTTGACAAACTCGCCATAGTTGTCCTCAAACCAATGGGCATTCACTCGCCTGTGATTGCCGCGTGGCGGCAGGTATTCGCCCTGCACACCGTGTAAATGGATGCGCACCGGCACCGGCTGACCGCTGACCTGGTCAACCACGCGGATGGCAACGGGGCGATGTGCAGTATTGATCGCAATCAGTGTTCCAGACGCGCCTGCGTCAACATTCGTCCTTGCGGCTTCATCCTTTTCACTGGCGAAGTCCAAATCATAGACAGCCTGTGTGTCTGCGCCCGTGGCAATGTAGAGCTTGGCCTTGGGATGGGCGGTATATTCGATGATGACGGCATCGCTGGCGGCCAGCGGTTGCACATTGGGCGTTTTGCCCAGCCAAGCAGCCGTGTCGTAATCAAGCGCAGCGCGAGCGGAGATGACGTTGCCCAGATCGATTTGCACATCGGTCAGGTCCAGCTCGCCCAGCGTGTTGAGTGTGGCACCGGCAGGCAGAGTCAAACGCAACTTTTGGCGCACGCCCGGGCGCAGCGGATGATCGGCAACTTGTGTGGTGGTGATGGCGTAGACCAATGCGCGCTCGTTTTTGGGGGTCAACACCAGGTGGGAGATGGCCTTTTCCGGGTGCGGGTTGGACAAGGCATAGAGCCAAAGCCTTTCCGCCACGCTATCGCGCCCGGAGAAATGACGGGTTTCGCCTCTGCCATAGCCGGCTTCCGGTTTGCGTCCGAGGGCCAACTCCTGGCTGACTGTGAGCACGACGTTGGCTTTTGCGGCTGGCATCGCTTCAAACGCGCTGGCCCCCCAGGCAATCTGGCGCTGTTGAATGGCAAAGCGACGCAGAATGGGCGTGTGGGCGCTGCTGCCGTCGGCATATCCCAGCGTGTAATCAGCCACGAGTTCGCCCAGTTCGTTGCCGTCCACTTTGTCGTCGGCAAAGCCAGTCAGATAGTTAGTTGTGCGCGTCTCGACCACATGCAAAAACAGCACATAGGTCGCGTACAACTGGCCGAGCTCAATCCGCACCGGTGCGTCACTGAGTAACAGCACGTTGGGTTGCCCCAATGTCCCACACGCAAAGGGAATGCCCAAATAGCAGTGTTCTCCAGTAACAGTAGCAAGATCACCGGGCGGCTGCAACGAACCCGAGAGGGTTTGTTGATCAACGTTAAAGTAGCTCGCCAGTGAGAGCGGGGAAAAGTAAGGCGAAGGATGGATATTCAAAGTTATCTCCTTGTCTGCAAATAAATGTTTTGCATCTGCCAGACATCCAGCTTTTTTAGAAGCGCATCTTTGCCCTGCGCACGCAGCGAGACGCCAATACTGTCGCTACGTCCGGGATAGACCCTCACGGCCACACACTGCCTGCCGTTGACAAACACCTCCACCACGCTCTTGTCCACAAAGATGCGCAGCTTCAGGGGTTCGTCGGGCGGCAAATACACTGGCGCGGTTTCGGGCGCGCGTGAGCGAACATCCGGTGAGGCCGACGAGTACGACGAGTCGATCGTAATCAGGCTGTCTGTGGCCGCGCGCAGCGACTCGCGCTCCCAGCCGTTGTAGCGCTCCCAATTGCGATAGCCGCGCTCGCGGTAAAAGGCGATCCGGGTGAACTCTTCCTTGCCGGGCGAGCGCAACACGTTGATCTCGACCAGCGGCGCGTCGTTGGTGTCGATCTCGGCGGCGATCTCGATCGCATCCCCCTGAACCTGATCAATCACGATCTCCTGATTGGCCGGGAGCGTCATCTGGCTGACGGAGGTGTGCGCGCCACGCAAAGACTCGATGTCTCCAGCCGGTTCTATTGCCAACGCATCGCGCCCGAATTTGTCGGCACCCTGCAACGTCAGCCGGCGCGGCAAAGTCATGATCTGGTCCCAGCCGGCGGTCGGTTTGGCCGGATTCATGTTGAAGATGGCGATGACGCCGCCTGTGCCATCGGGTGCGGCTGAGGGCGCATGCACGCCGCCGGGTGGAAACGCGCCGAAGTTGAACTTGTGATGAGCTGTGACGAGGAACTTGTCGCGTGCGGTGTCGTAGTCGCCCAGCAGGGCCTGTCCGCCGCTCATGTGACTAAAGAAAAGCAAAATGTGCCGATCGCCGATCGGCCAAAAATACGGGCAGGCGCCGTCGTCGCCGGTCAGGGTAAATACGTCGCCTTCGACAAATGGATGCAGATACTCCCACGTCACCAAATCATGCGACTTGAACAGAAAGTCGGCTGCGCGGCGTTTGCCCGATGCCTCATGTCGAAGCGTTCCGCCCGACAGCGCGTAATACGCACCCTCTTTCTTCCAGAGGCAGGGATCAAACACACTATAGGGCAGCGCCGGGCCACCGGGTTTTGCGCTGGGGATCACAGCCTGCCCGGTCAGCTTTTCCCAATTCAATAGCAGCGGGTCGCTTGAAAGTGCGACCATGTTGCCCACCTTGGTGCCGTGATACATGGCGATCACCCGGTCGTCTTCAACCAGGGCGGCGCCTGAGAAGCAACACTCTTCCGGATTGGGATAAATCGCGTAGGGCAGATCGCGCCAGTGCAGCAAGTCGTCGCTGACCGCGTGGCCCCAATGCTGGCGCGGGTCCTCGGGCGGATAGGCTTGATAGAACAGGTGCCAGCGTCCCTGCCAGAAGCACAGCCCGTTGGGATCGTTGAGCGTATTTTCTGGATTGACGTAGTGATAGATCGGCCGGTGCGGATCCGCGGCATAGCGCCCGCGGGCGGCGATCAGCCGCTGCATCAACGGGTTGAGCGCGAGCTGAGCTTCCTGCTCTGCCATTGTGCCGGCAAATGTGTATTGGGGCACCAAAGACGTGCGATCGGGGATGGGTTGGGTCGCCATATGCGCCTCGTATTTTGCGCGAAATGGCTGTAATGCGCTTGCGCGCCCATCACCGTGGGCCGTGAGGCTCCAGCACGATGCGACGCTTTCTAGACCGCGGTGACCGCGGCCATATGACGCGCCGTCGCCACTCTGATCTATTGCGCAGCCAGCCAGTCTTCGCGAGTCAGACCCATCACCAGCAAGTCCCAACGCCGCCCATCGCGTTGAAAAGACTCGCGCACCCGGCCTTCCAGCTTGAAGCCGGCGTTTTCATAGGCCTTGATCGCGCGCGGGTTGTATTCAAACACGCTCAAGGTAAATCGATGCAGATCCAGGTGTGAAAACCCATAGCGCGTCAAAATGCGCAATGCGTCGCCGCCGTAGCCAGAGCCCCAATACTCGCGGTTGCCGATCCCGATCGCCAGCCAGTGATTGCCAGTGTCCATCGGCGTGGGGCGCCAGTGCGCGACAAAGCCGATCGGGTTGTCATCGCCCAGCGTGCGGATCAAGAAAAAGCCGCCGCGCGAGCCGGGGTCTTTTTCGTCGAGAAAGGCGCGAATCTGTTTGGGCGTGGCAGGAATTTGCGGGTCGTCGTCCAGCAGCCGGTAGTATTCGCTGTCGGCTTGCCACAGCATGACAAGATCGGCGGCGCTGTCGCCGTCGGCGGCCACCAGCCGCACTTTCTCGCCTGTGAAGTGCGTGTTCATCGCTCGGCCTCCGCGCGTGCGTGCGCCCATTCGGATCGCAGCAGGCCCAGCCACACATCATCCCAGCGCGCGCCGTTCCAGGCGAACGCGCCGCGCAAACGCGCCTCTTCCACAAAGCCGCAGCGCAGGAAGAAGCGCAGCGCTTCTGGGTTGTGCGATTGGACCGAGGCGCTCAGCCGATGCATGTTTAACTCATCGAAACAGTAGCGCAGGATCAGGTCGAGTGCTTCTTTGCCCAGCCCCTGGCTACGATCGACCGACGAGCCGATGCCAAGCTTGATATGCGCGGTGCGATGCGGCCCAACGATGTGCTCAATGCGCAGCGTTCCGAGCAGCCGCGCGCCATCGGTCCGGCGCAGGGCCAGTGAGATGGATTCGCGTTTGTCGGATTCTTCAGCCCAGGCCTCGATCCGTTTGCGCGCCATGCTGGCCGTAAACGGATATGGCTCGGCGTTCATCCGGCGCGCAAAATCCAGGTCGTGCGACCACGCGGACAAGGTGGCGGCGTCTTTCTCCGGATCGAGCGCGTCCAGTCGCACGCGCGCGCCCTGGAAAAGCTGCCTTGCATTCATGCGTGCAGTTTAAGCGATCAGGCTGGCATAGAATCCGGCCACTATGAAACTGTGCGTGCTTCCGGGCGACGGTGTGGGCCAGGAAGTGATTCCGGCTGCAGTCGGCGTGCTCAAACATCTGTTGCCTGAGCTTGAAACCGTTGATGCGGACGTGGGCTGGGCGTGTTTTCAACGCACCGGCAACGCATTGCCGGATGAAACCAAGCAGTCGATCCGCGATTGTGGCGCGGCGCTCTTTGGCGCGGTATCGTCGCCCAGCAAGAAGGTCGAGGGTTATCGAAGCCCGATCGTGCAGATGCGCCGTGAGTTCGACTTGTATGCGAATTTGCGGCCGACGGTGGGACTCGGGACTCGGGACTCGGGACTTGTGGATTTGTTGATCGTCCGCGAAAACACGCAGGGGTTGTATATCCAGCGCGAATACATGCGCGGCGAAGAGGCGGTGGCCGAGCGCGTCATCACAGCGGCGGCCAGCACGCGCATCGGGCGCATCGCGTTCGAGATGGCGGCGATCCGCGACAAACGGCTGACCATCGTGCACAAGGCAAATATTTTGCCGACCACCGACGGCCTGTTTCGCGACAGCGTACGCGCGCTCAACGCTGAGTTTCCGGACGTCGTTGTGAGCGAAATGCTGGTGGACACGGCGGCGATGATGCTGGCCAGCAAGCCGCAGCAGTTTGATGTAATTGTGACGACCAACTTATTCGGCGACATTTTGTCCGATGTCGCTGCCGTGTGGGGCGGCGGCATGGGTGTGGCGCCGTCGTTAAACATCGGCGCGGCTGCGGCGGTGGCTGAACCGGTGCATGGCAGCGCACCGGACATCGTCGGCAAAAGCCTGGCCAATCCAAGCGGCGCGTTGCTGGCGGCGGCGTTGTTGGCGCGCTTTCATTGGCGCCGCGACGATATTGCCACGCGCATCGAACAAGCCGTGTATGCCACGCTGGCGGCAGGTGTGTGCACGCCTGATCTGGGCGGCACTGCCAAGACCGGAGATGTGATCGACGCAGTGCTGAATAACCTTGCCTAACAAAACCTAACCCTATGACACCCAAACGCGACCTTTCCCATTTGAACTTCATGCTGTATGGCGGCGACTACAACCCGGAGCAATGGCCGGAGGAGGTGTGGCCGGAAGACATCAAGCTGATGCAGGAAGCCGGCGTCAACATGGTGTCGCTGGCGATCTTCAGCTGGGCCAAGCTGGAACCGCGCGAGGGCGACTTTCATTTCAGCTGGCTCGACAGGCTGATGGACATGCTGCACGAAGGCGGCATTCACGTCAATCTGGCAACCGCGACCGCCGCGCCGCCGCCGTGGATGGCCAAGAACTATCCCGACAGCCTCCCGATGACGCGCGAAGGCTTGACGCTGTATCCCGGTTCGCGCCAGCAGTATTGCCCGCATAGCAGCGCATATCGCGAGGGTGTGGCACGCCTGGTGACGGCGCTGGCCAGGCGTTATCGCGGCCATCCGGCGCTGGCCATGTGGCATATCAACAACGAATATGGCTGTCATGTGGCGGAGAGCTTCACGCCTGCCGGCGTCGCGGCGTTTCGCGTCTGGCTGCAGCAACGCTACGGCGATATCGAGACGCTCAATCACGTCTGGGGCACTGCGTTTTGGAGCCAGCGCTATGACGACTGGAGCGAGATTCATCCGCCGCGCCTGGCGCCGACGTTTCTCAATCCCACCCAGCAACTGGACTGGAAGCGCTTTTCGAGCGACTCGATCCTTTTGCTCTACAAGATTGAAGCTGACATACTGCGCAAGATCACGCCGGATGTGCCGCTCGTCACCAACTTCATGGGCTTCTTCAAGCCGATCGACTACTGGAGCTGGGCGCCGCACGAAGATGTGGTCAGCGACGATTGTTACCAGGACCCGATGGATCCCAACACGCACATCGACAGTGCTGCGCGATTCGACCTGATGCGCTCGCTGCGCTATGGCCAGCCCTGGATCCTGATGGAGCAGACGCCGTCGGCGGTGAACTGGCGCAGCCGCAATGCGCTGAAGAAACCCGGCCAGATGCGCTTGTGGAGTTATCAGGCGGTGGCGCGCGCGGCCAATGGCGTGCTGTTCTTTCAATGGCGCGCGGCCAAGGCGGGCGCGGAGAAGTTCCACGGCGCGATGGTGCCGCACGCCGGAGCGGACACGCGCACGCACCGCGAGATCAAGCAGCTTGGCCAGGAACTAAAGTTGCTGTCGGAGATTGTCGACACCACCAACCGCGCCGAAGTGGCGATTGTTTTTGATTGGGACAACTGGTGGGTGCTGGAGCAGGAGTCGCATCCGTCGGCGGAGATCACGATGCTTGGGCAGGGCAGCGCCTTTTACCGCGCGTTGCATCGCCGCAACATCACCGTTGATTTTGTGCCCTCGACCGTGACGCTGGAGATGCTCAAGGAATATCGGCTGCTGATTGTGCCGAACCTGTATCTCACGCGGCCCGGCGTGGCCGAAGTGTTTGAGGCGTTTGTGCGCGATGGCGGAACGCTTGTGATGGCGCCGTTCAGCGGCATCAGCGATCAAAACGATCACATTTGGCTGGGTGGCGCCCCGGGACCGTTCAAAAACATGCTTGGCATCCATATCGAAGAGTATGAGTCCATGGCTCACGCCAACCGTGTGATCACTGAAGACGAGGAAGACTTCGCCTGTGAAGCGTGGCGTGATGTGATCACCCTGCGCGGGGCCGAGCGGCTGGCGCGCTTTGGCATGGACTACTTTGCCGAGCAGCCGGCCATCACGCGCAATCAATTCAGCCAGGGCGGCGCTTACTATCTGGGGACATGCCTGAACAGCGCGGGCATGGATTGGCTGATGGGGCATGTATGCACAGAAGCGCAAGTCGAAGCGCCGCTGGATGTGCCGGCCGGCGTGGAAGTTTTGGTGCGCGAGAACGCCGACCGCGCCTATCTGTTTGTGCTCAACCACACACCCGATCCGGTCAGCATCAATCTGCCGCGCGCGATGCGCGATCTGCTGACCGGCACGAAACACGCTCGCGCGCTGGCGTTGCTCGGTTATGGTGTGGCGGTGCTGGCCTAGCGGAGTGTCATTCAAGCGACGATTGGCCGGTGCGATGTTGATGCCAGGTTTTAAACGCTTGGCGCGGCCTGGCGCGTTTTGAGACTGTGGATGAATCGGTATTGCGTTGCGAGCAAAGCAGGAGAGGTGATATGAACAGCATGAGAACTATTGGGAAAAGCGATGTGGGCATCACACCGCTGTGTCTTGGCGGCAATGTGTTCGGTTGGACGATCGACCAGGCGCGCTCATTTGAGGTGCTGGATGCGTTTGTGGCCGGCGGCGGCGATTTTATCGACACCGCTGACGTGTATTCGTCCTGGGCGCCGGGCAACAGCGGCGGTGAGAGCGAGACGATCTTGGGCAACTGGATGCGCGCGCGCGGCAATCGCGCCAAAGTGGTGATCGCCACCAAACTCGGCTCGAAGATGGGCGAGGGCATGGAGGGCTTGAGCGCCGCTTACATGGTCAAAGCCGTTGAAGCTTCGCTGAAGCGCCTGCAAACGGATGTGATCGACTTATATCAGGCCCACATCGACGACGAAAAGACGCCGCTGGACGAGACGATGGCGGCGTTTGACACGCTGGTCAAGCAGGGCAAGGTGCGCGCGCTTGGCGCCTCGAATTATTCCGGCGCGCGCCTGCGCGAAGCGCTTCGCGTCAGCGCCGAGCGTGGTTTGGCACGCTACGACTGTGTGCAGCCAAACTACAACTTCATCGACCGCCAGCCCTACGAAGGCGATTTGCGGCCGGTGTGTCTGGCCGAAACCGTGGGGGTGATTCCCTACTTCTCGCTGGCGCGCGGATTTCTAACCGGGAAGTACCAGCCTGGCCGGGCGATGCCTGAATCCGCCCGCGCGGGGGGCGTGCAAAAGAGCTACTTCAACGACGCCGGTTGGGCGGCGTTAGCCAACGTAGAAGATGCGGCGCGCAAGCTCAATGCCACGCCGGCGCAGGTGGCGCTGGCCTGGCTGATGGCGCAGCCGGATATCACCGCGCCGATAGCCAGCGCGACCACAGCCGCGCAAACCGCCGAGCTGCTCGGCGCGCTCAAACTGGATGGCGTGAAAGTTCGGTCGCTTTTGCCGTAAGCGTGAGTCGGTGGGCGGTATGCGGTAGAGGACGGTGCTTCATTCTTCACCGCTCACCGTTCACCATCTACCGCTCACCGCTTACCGCCTACTGCACACCGACGCACCGCTCACCGCTCACTTCTTCCGCAGCAATGTCTGCCGCGCCGCGCCGGCTGCGCCGCGCAGCATTTCGAGATCTTTGAAGCGCTTGCGCTTGGGCATTTCGATGTCCTCGGGCAACAGCGTCAAAAGCTTTTCCGCGTCTTCGCCGGTGAATGGCTGGCCGATATACGCCAGCGATTCGGCGATTTGCGCCATCGGCAACGCCCACGTGCCATCGCGGCGCAGCTCGTCGGCTTTGGTGTGGAAGTGCTTTTTGTCCCAGGCTTTGGCGCTGGATTCGATGTCTTCCGCCGTTTTGCGCAGGTTGATCGCGATCACCGCGCACATGTCTTTGCAAAGCGCATCGTCGTGGAGCCTTTCATAGATGTGCTCACGCACCAACTCAACGACCATGTCAAGGTACTGGTTGCGTTCTCGAACTGCCATGCCGCGCATTTTAGAACAAAAGTTCTTTCTTGACTACTGTTGATAATTGCGGCGTGACACCCATTGCCAGAAGTTTTGCCAGCGACAACAACGCCGGCGTGCATCCCGATGTGTTGCGCGCCATCTCCGCCGCCAATGTCGGCCATGTGCGCGGCTACGGCGACGACCCCTACACTGCGGCGGCCATCGCGTCTTTGCGCGTGCATTTGGGCGAGCATGTCGAAGCCTTTTTTATGTTCAACGGCACCGGCGCAAACGTGGCGGTGCTGCAGGCGCTCATGCCTTCGTTTGGCTCGGTGATCTGCGCCGAGACGGCGCATATCAACGTTGACGAATGCGGCGCGCCCGAAAAATTTACCGGCGGCAAGCTGATCGATGTGCCGACGCCGGATGGCAAGCTCACGCCGGCGCTGATCGAGG
>JANMNW010000027.1:0-7551 GCA_031368515.1 Chloroflexota bacterium | reverse complement strand
CGCCGGAGCCGGGAAAAGCCAACGGCATGGCGATGTTGATCTGCCCCGGCGGCGGGTTTGTCGGCTTGTCGATCGACAACGAGGGCGTTGATGTGGCGCTCTGGCTGGCCGCGCGCGGCGTCACGTGTTTCATGTTGAAGTATCGCGTGCTCGCCAGCCCGCCCTACAATCCAGAAACGATCTACGCCGGGCTGGCGCGCGAGGAAGTCGCCGCGCGGGTGGCGCAGGTGCTGCCGCTGGCGCACGCCGATGCATTGAACGCGATGCGCTATATGCGCTTGCGCGCGGCCCAGCATGGCATCGATCCGGCACGGATCGGCATCATGGGGTTTTCAGCCGGCGGCACGCTTGCGGCGTCGGTGGCGTTTGTGCATGATGCCGAAAGCCGGCCGGATTTTGTCGCGCCGATTTATCTGCAATACGATTGGGTGTTGAAGGCGCCGGTGCCGGCCGATGCAGCGCCGATGTTTTTGGCCGCGGCATCCGATGACGAACTATGGCTTGGCCCGCACAGCGTGCGGCTGTACACGGACTGGATCGACGCCGGCAAATCGGCCGAGCTGCATATGTACGAACGCGGCGGGCATGGGTTTGCGATGCGCGGGCAGGGGCTGCCGGTGGATGCGTGGATCGAGCGATGTTGGGAGTGGTTGGTTGCGGGAAAGGTCATGACCATTCAGGTCATGACTCACATCCTCTCGTTATGTCGCCCGCTTGGCCCTTTTCTTCCTCTGTCCCCAGCGCATGCGAGCTATCAAAAGCTGTTGCCACTTGGTCGCGACAATGGCCGGAGCTGTCATCCTTGAACCGTACAATCGCAGCATGCGCGCCTTTGCCTGGCTGTGCGCTAGCTTGCTTGCGGCGCTGAGCTTAACTACGCCGTCGCCGATACCGTCCCACGCACAAGACGGCCCGCGTCTTTCCGTTACCGCGCCGGGGCTGTGGCTGCGCGCGACGCCCAGCCTGACCGCACCACTCACGCAACCGGTCTTTCGCGGCGATTCACTCGACATCGTCGAGCGCACTACCGACAACGCCTGGCTGCGCGTCAGCGCGGTGCAAAAAGACGGTTGGCTGCCGGCGGCCTTCGGCGCTTTGGACGGTGATCTATCGACAGTGCCTGCCATTAAGCCGCTCAAAACGCCGCCGGCGCCCCGCGCGCGGAAAACCAAGTTCGATTTACCCTCTTGGATCAGCGTGCCCGCAGCTGCAAGCGCGCGCTACGCGCAATTTATCAAGCGTGGCCGGCGGGTGGCCTTTGCCGTGGCGGGCGATTGCAACTCCGAGCCTGACGCGTTTATGCGCCGGCTGGCCTACGGCACCTTCGACATCAGCCGCTATCCAAAATTCGCGCCGCTGGTTCAGCGCTACGAGCGCAGCTTCGTGCGCCACAGCCTGGCCGCGTCAGGCAGCTTCAGCGCGCAGGCGCTGTTTGTCTCCGACTGGGTCGACGCCACGCGCTGCGGCGGCGTGGGCCCGCTGGATTGCGAGTTGCGCGAGAGCGCCGCCAGCGTCCTGTTCATCTCCATCGGCACCGGCGATACGTTTGACTGGCGCGACTTTGAGCCGCGCTTCCGCCGTGTAATCAGCGCCACGCTGGACTGGGGCGCGGTGCCGGTGCTCTACACCAAATCCGATTCGCTTGAATCGGATCAAGCCGGCGCGCCGCGCGATGCGATCAACTCCGTGATCCGCGCTGTGGCCCGCGAAGCGTCGCTGCCGCTGATCGATTTCGCCGTCGCCGCGCGCGAGCTGCCGAACAACGGCTTGCGCGACGAGGGCAACGCGGATTTTCATTTGAGCGAAGCCGGCAGCGACCTGCGCATCTTGTCCGCGTTGCGCGTGCTCGACGCGCTGCAAACGCCTGTCATGCCGACGCGCCGTCGCCCGCGGCGCACGGGCTGATAAACCACCAAGATACCAAGTAAAAAGCGCTCTTGGTGTTCTTGGTGGTCAACCCAGTTTGGCGGTGAACGCACTTTAGTAGTGCCAAATTTGGTTCCAAGCCGTCAGCCAGTTTTTGCCGCGGCTGACAACTTTGAGCGGATCGACGATCTCCACGCCATGGCGGCCGCGGAATTGCTCGGCCGAATCCACTGTGCCCAGATCGATCGTGATCGTAGTGGGCTTGCCCGGCACATACGGCTTCACCGCCTTCAGATTCGACAGCGCCCGCCGCGCGCCGTCTTCGATCATCGCGCGGGCGCGCGCGGGTGGAATCTGCCGCGCCGAATAACGCGTTAGCCCGCGCTTGACTGCCACGGTCGTCAGGCCCAAGCCCAACAACCCGGACACTTCGCGGCAGGTGGCTTCGTCGCCGGTCACCAGCAGCACCGGCACGCCATAATGTCCGCACAGCGCCGCGTTGATGCCGCTCTCGCCGACCAGGTCGTCGTTGAAATACAGATTTCGCCAGGTGGTGGTTGAAATGGTATGGCACAACACGCCATCGGGCGTGCCAGCACGCGCATGCATGCCGACAAGCAAGCATGCGTCGCACCCTTTTTCGAGCAATTCGGTGTAGCGCGACCAGGCGTGATGCGCCACCCAATCGCAATCGGGATCGAGCATGTCCGGGATCAGCGAGTTGAACGTCCAACCGCCGCCCGCGCCGTGGCAATCCACCACCACGATCTCGGTCGCGCCGGCGGCTTTGGCCCCGCGCACCGCGGCGTTGATCTCTTCGGTGTACAGCTTGCGGCCTTCTTCGTACATGGGCGCGCCGCCGTTGACTTGCTCCCACACCACAATGCCGCTGACGCCTTCCATATCGGTCATGATCAGTACGCGCATGATTGCCTCGCTTATCGATCGAAATCCACCGCGGTGGAATTGCCGCCGCACACCAGCGCGCTGATGCGTTCGCCGGGCCGCGGAACGTATGCGCCGGATAGTAGCGCGGCGAACGCCGCAGCGCCACCGGGCTCGGCCACCACGCGCAGTCCATTCCACAACGCGCGCTGCGCGGCGCGGATGGCGACGTCGCTGATCAGCGCCACATGCGACACAAACTGCTGCGCCAGCGGGAACATCAACTCGCCCACACGGCGCGGCGCCAGCGCGTCAGCGGCAATGCCGCCCGCCGGAGCGTCGACCGGTTTTCCCGCTTGCATGGCCATGTGCAATGTCGGCGCGGCTTCGGGTTCGACCGCCACAATCTTGATGCGACCGGCATACCACGCCGCGATGCCGCCGATCAGCCCGCCGCCGCCCACTGCGACGAGCAGCGTATCGATGTCCGGCGCCTGTTGCTCAAGCTCCAGGCCAAGCGTGCCCTGGCCGAGCAGCGTTTCAACCTGTTCAAACGCGTGAACCGGCAATGCGCCGGATTCGACCACGAATTTTTCGCTGGCCGCCAGCGCGTTGTCGTAGCGGTCGCCGGCAATAATCAGCCTCGCGCCATAGCTTTCGATGCGCGCTTTTTTTGCGGGCGACGACACGCTGGGCACAAAGATCGTCGCTGGAACGCCCAGCGTTTTGGCGGCATACGCCACCGCCGCGCCGTGGTTGCCGCCCGAGGCCGCAACCACACCCGCGGCAGGCACCGGGCGGGTCAATAGATTGGCGAAAGCGCCGCGCGCTTTGAACGAGCCGGAGTGCTGCAGCAACTCCAGCTTGAGCGCGACCGGCGCCGGCGGCAGCCCAAACTCGGCCAGGTTGACGTCGATGACGGGCGTGCGGCGAACGTATGGGCGGATCGTTGCATGCGTTGCCGCGATACCGGCCGGAGCAATTGAAAGGTTGGACATAGGTGTTTGCAAAGGCCGCGCGCAGTATAGATGCTGCACTATTGCAGTTGCGCGATTAGCCGTGATTCGTATACTGACCCGAGGTGGTACCCACACCATCAGTCTGTGTGAAGGCGCCAAGCCTTGCACCCGCACAGCCCCATCGATCGGGTGCCTGGTTCTGCGCCGATTTCAGAAGTGCTCTTACGAAGGAGTTAGAAAGATGAAATCCAGGAAATATTCGAGGGAAGCTGAGCTTGCGCAAGAGCTCAGCAAGCGCGGTCTCAGCCGCCGCCAGATCCTAAAGATCGGCGCGATGCTGGGCGTTTCCGGCGCCGGTCTCGGAGTGCTGAGCGCCTGCGTGCCGGCGGCATCCACGCCCAAAAGCGCCGACGCGCCCAAAGCCGATACGAACACATCGATTTTTGACCCGAAGGAAGGTGCCGATGGCGCATGGCCCAAGTCGGTGGTGGCCGATCCAAGCAGCAAAGTCACGCTGAGCGTGGCTCATGCCTGGGACGCCACATTCATGGAGCGCCAGAAGCAGTTCGACACGCTCTTCACCCAGCGCCACCCGAACATCGAAATCAAGGCCGAAAACACGCCGTTTGGCGAGTTCATCCAGAAATACACCACGCAAGCCGCGGGCGGCACCGCTCCGGACATCATCTACACCCAGTTCTCTTGGGCGCAGCAGCTGATCAAGAGCAACATCTTCATCCCGGTCGATAACTTCATCAAGGCCGAGAGCGCGTTCAACCTTGACGACTTCACCAAGGCGTCGTTGATGTCGTATCAGCGCGACGGCAAGCTTTGGTTGATTCCCTACGATGAGGGTCCGGCCAACCTGTATTACAACAAGGATCTCTTCGATGCCGGCGGCGTGCCGTATCCGAACGAAAACTGGACGCTTGACGACTTGAAAGCTGCGGCGCTGAAACTGACCAAGGGCGAAGGCCCGAACAAAATCTTCGGCCTGGGCGAGCTGCCTTCGATGGGCGACAGCCTGGTCGCGCCGCCGTATCTGATGCCCTTTGGCGGCGGCTATCTGAAGGAGCCGAAGGAAGACGAGTACATCGGCAACACGCCCGAATCCATCGCCGCGATGGAATTCTGGCAGGAACTGCGCGACAAGAAGGCTGTGCCCAGCCCGGCCGACATGCAGAACGTGGCCTGGCCCGCGTTCCAGTTCGGCAAGATCGCGATGACGCAGCAAGGCTCCTGGGCAACGCCGCCAATCGCCGCCGGTTCCAAGTTCAAATGGGACATCATGCGCTGGCCGAAGGGCCCCAAGGCGCATGTGACCTTCAGCGCCGGAAGCGGTTATGGCATCACCAAGGACAGCAAGAACAAAGAAGCCGCTTGGATCTATCTGAACGACTATCTGTCCACCGCCGGACAGGCATATATGTGGGGCATCACCGGCCGCGGCAGCCCGGCGCGTTTGTCGGCCTGGCCGTCCTACATCAACAGCAAATTCGCGCCAGCCGGCGCGAAGTGGGTCGAAGATGCGATGAAGAACGGCATCGCCAGCCATGACATTCTGGACATGCCCACCGGCCCGAAAGTAACGCAGGCCGCGGGCGCGATTTGGGATCAGGTTGTGGCCGGTCAGATGAGCGTCAAAGACGCGTTGAACGCGATCAAGGCGGCGGTCGATCCGATCATCGCCGAGAACAAAGCGTAGAAAGTAGTGATAGGCAGAGTGCGGAGTCACAGTAGATAGTCAGAGTGAATAGTGATAGTGGCTGGCAGATCACCCTGCTACTATCACTATCACTATTAGCGCTCTACTCTGACTCTCCACTCTGACTCTGCACGCATCCGCACATGGCCATACGCAGCCAGATCAGCAACCAGCCGCTCATCCGCAAGGGCTTGAGCAAGATGGCGCGCAAGGAGGAACGCGAATTCCTTCTGTTTGTGCTGCCGTGGATCATCGGCTTGATCCTGTTTGACCTGGGCCCGATCGTGGCCTCGTTTCTCGCCAGCCTGACCGAGTGGCCCATCCTCGAAACACCGAAATTCATCGGGCTTCAGAACTTCGCCACGATGTTCAAGGACAACCTCTTCTGGACATCGCTGTGGAACTCGGCCTATTATGGTTTCTTCAGCGTGGGCCTGGGCCTGATCGTCTCATTCGCGCTGGCGCTGATGTTGAACCAGAAAGTCTATGGCATGGCCTTCTTCCGCACGGTGTTTTATCTGCCTTCGGTCGTCAGCGGCATCGCCGTGGCGATCTTGTGGCTGATGATCCTGCACCCGGAATTCGGCCTGATCAACAACGTGCTGGCGTTGTTTGGCATTCAAGGCCCGGGCTGGCTGACATCGCCGCAATGGTCGAAGCCGGCGCTCATTCTGATGAGCCTGTGGGCGGCGGGCGGTTCGATGGTGATCTATCTGGCCGGCCTGCAAAGCGTGCCGCCGCACCTGTATGAAGCGGCTGAAATCGACGGCGCCGGGCCCTGGCAGAAATTCTGCGCGGTCACGATTCCGATGATGTCGCCGGTGATCTTCTACAACGTAATCGTCGGCATCATCGCGTCGCTGCAAAACTTTGTGCTGGTGCTGATCATGACCTCCGGACTGAGTTCGCAACCGGGCGGGCCGGCCAACAGCACGCTGATGTATGGCCTGTACCTGTATCTGAACGCGTTTCGGTTCTTCAAAATGGGCTACGCCTCCGCGCTGGCGTGGGTGCTGTTGCTCATCATCATCGGCATCACCGTGGTGCAATTCCGGCTGGCGCGCTTGTGGGTGTTCTACGAAGGCGAGTCGCGCGAGGCGAACAAATCATGAGCGCGACCAACCCCACATCCAAGTTGCCGGCATCGGTGCGCAAACCCGCAATCGGCTTCAAGGGCCGCCGGGTGGCCAAGGCGGTTTTTGTCTATGGCCTGCTGCTCGTCTTTTCGGTGCTGTTTGTGCTACCGTTCATGTGGATGCTCAGCACCTCGCTCAAAGACCAGAAGGACGTGTTTTCGTATCCGCCCAGCTTTTTGCCGATCGTCGATGGCCAGCTTTCGCTGCGCTTTGAAAACTATGTCGCCGGCTGGAACATCCTGCCGTTCAACACGTTTTTGCGCAATTCGTTGATCGTGACGATCGCCAATGTGGTCGGCAACCTGATCTCCTGTTCGATGGTGGCGTTTGGCTTCGCGCGCCTGCGCTCGCGCTTGAGCGGGCCGCTGTTCATCGCGCTGCTGGCGACGATCATGATCCCGCGCGAGGTGACGATCGTGCCACGCTTCATGCTCTTCAAGGAGCTCGGGCTGATCAACAACCTGCTGGCGTTGATTTTGCCAGCGTGGTTCGGCTACCCGTTTTTCATCTTCCTGTTGCGCCAGTTCTTCATGAGCATCCCGCGCGATCTGGACGAAGCCGCGCGCATCGATGGCGCGAGCACCTGGCAGGTGCTGTGGCGCGTGATCTTGCCGCTCTCGGGCCCGGCGCTGGCCACCGTGGCGATCTTCGCCTTCATCGGCAACTGGAGCAACTATCTCGATCCACTGATCTACATTCGCTCACAGGATTTGTATACGCTGGCCCTGGGCTTGAACCTGTTTCGCAGCACCAATGTCACCGCCTTCAACTACCTCATGGCCGTGTCGATCATCACGCTGGTTCCGGTGCTGGTGATCTTTTTCCTGTCACAAAAGCTATTCGTGCAGGGTGTCACACTGACCGGCATGGGTGGCCGGTAGGAACACGCCATGTTTGAACCCACCCTCGAATCCGTAAAATCCCACGTCATTCCCGACTGGTATCACGATGCCAAACTCGGCATCTTTGTGCATTGGGGTTTGTATTCAGTGCCAGGCTG
>JANMNW010000669.1:0-9904 GCA_031368515.1 Chloroflexota bacterium | reverse complement strand
GAAGCAGAAGCTGCTCTTCAACCGCTTTACTCAGGCCGATAGTTCGACCACGCGCAAGTATGGCGGAACCGGGCTGGGTCTGGCAATCAGCAAACAGATTGTGGAGCTCATGGGCGGAAAGATCGGCGTCGATAGCATTGCCGGCCTGGGCTCGACGTTTTGGATTACCCTGCCGATGTCCGAGAGTCCGGTGATACTGCCGGTTCCAACGCCGATGCCTCCAAATCTGGGCGGCATCAAGGTGCTGGTGGTCGATGACATGGACGTGAATCGGCGAGTGCTTCAGCACTTGTTTGGGCGATGGGGATTCGGCTTTGAGCTGGCGGAGAGCGGGGCGGAGGCGCTGGATCGCATGCGCGCGGCGCAGGCCGCTGGCGCGCCGTTTACGGTCGCCATTCTCGATCACCTGATGCCCGAGATGAACGGCATGGCACTCGCTGAGCAGATTAGGGCCGATCCCTCCCTGCGCTCAACCGAGCTAATCTTGTTCAGTTCGGCTGTGCACAGGGGCGATGCCGCAAAATACATGGGCATGGGATTTGCCACGGTATTGACCAAGCCGCTCGTGAGGCCCTCATTGCTGTTGGACGCCATCGTGAGCATTGGCGGCGGCGATTCGGCGAAAGCCGACGGCGCATCGCAACCCGATGCAGCTGCGCAAGCCACGACCGCTGATGTGACGCCCAGCCGCCGCAGCCGCGTGCTGCTGGCCGAAGACAACACTGTCAACCAAAAACTGGCTGTCCACATGCTGGAAAAACTCGGTTGCACCGTTGACGTGGCCGCCAACGGCATGGAAGCGGTGGCGTTGGCGACACAGTTGCAATACGACATTATCTTGATGGACTGCCTGATGCCGGAAATGGACGGCTTTGCCGCGACCGCCGAGTTGCGCAGGCTGGAGAAAGACACCGCGCGAGGCGGGCGTTTGGCCGGTCATCACACACCCATCATTGCGCTCACCGCCAACGCCATGCAGGGCGATCGCGAAAATTGCATTCAAGCCGGGATGGACGACTACCTTTCCAAGCCGGTCAAACTGCAAGCGCTCTCTGACATGATTGAGCGCTGGCAGGCGGTGCCCGTTGCGTAGATGCGCAGTGCTAACGCGCACTGCCAGCCATCACGCGGCGCAGCCCCTCTGAAAACGGCGCGCGGATGATTCCCTTCTCGGTAATGATGCCGCTCAAGTAGCGGTGCGGGGTCACATCAAAGGCTGGGTTGTAAATGCCGACACCGACTGGCGCGGTGCGCCGTCCGAACCCCTCGCTCACCTCCTCAGGGTTGCGCTCCTCGATGGGGATTTGCTCGCCCGATGCCAGTGTCATGTCGATCGAGCTGAGCGGCGCGGAGACATAGAACGGCACGCCAAATTCGCGCGCCAGAATGGCAACGCCGAGCGTGCCGATTTTGTTGGCGAAGTCGCCATTGGCGCACAGCCGGTCGGTGCCCACGATCACTCCTTGCACGCGCCCTTGCGCCATCACAGTTGCGGCCATGTTGTCGGTGATGACAGTGACACTCACGCCTGCCTGCTGCAACTCCCAGGCCGTCAAGCGCGCGCCCTGCAGGAGCGGGCGTGTTTCATCGGCATAGACATGCAGCCTCTTGCCCTGCTCAAGCGCGACGTAAAACGCGGCCGTGGCGGTGCCGATGCCTGCGGTCGCCAGCGCTCCAGCATTGCAGTGCGTCAGCCAGCTCTGGCCGTCTTGGATCAGCGTCGCGCCGTGCTCGCCAAGCGCGCGACATACTGCGACATCCTCGCTCAGAATGCGCTTGGCTTCGTCCAGCATGCCGGCCTTTAGCATTTCCACGCTGGCGCCGGTGTTGCCCGCCACCCAATCCCGCATGCGCGCCGTGGCCCAAAAGAGATTTACCGCAGTCGGCCGCGACGAATCGAGAAACCGCTTCGCTTGATCGACCGCAGCCAAAAAGTCAGCGTGACAAAGCGCCACCGTGTCTCGGACGGCCAGCAGCATGCCAAACGCCGCGGCCACGCCGATAGCCGGCGCGCCGCGCACGCGAAGCATCTTGATTGCCTCCCACATGGTTTCGACATCGCGCACGTCGATGTGCGCCACCTCGGTGGGCAGCCGGGTCTGATCAATCAATCGCGCACAGCCGCTCAGGCCGTCTGCGCCTTCTTCGGTCCACTCGATGGTTTTTACGGGAATCATGTTGTGTGATTATCGCGGCAGCGCGGAAGATCAGCCCGTCACGGACCGACTGTTTGTTCACGCTCGCGATTGCGCTTGCTGTGCGCCCCTATCGCTTGCGCGTAAGAGGCAGCCAGGTTGAGCGGTTGAGCACGATCAGCCGGCGCACAGACCCTTCGTAGTCGACCGCAAGCAACTCGCCATTGGCGTCTTCGCCAAAAGACGAAGGCGTAAAGCCTATGTCATTCGTCACCACCACCGTCTGATACGGCGACGACTGTGCCGGTCGGTAGCTTGCCCAAAGCCGGCGCGTGCTGAAGTCGGCAAAATAGTAGTTGCCGGCGATTTCCGGATAGCGGCTGCCCCGATAGACATAGCCGCCTGTAACCGAGTTGCCGCCTGCGCTGCCGTGCGGATAGTCGTAGATCGGCAAGGTCTCTGTTTTTCCTGTGCGGTTGCTGCAGTTGTTTGAGTACGCATGCGTGCCTTCGAATCGGCTCCAGCCGAAGTTGGCGCCCGCCGCCGAACCGCTGGGCAGGCGGTTGACCTCCTCCCACTCGCTTTGGCCGACATCCGCGATCCACAGGTCGCCGTTGACACGGTCGAACGAATTGCGCCATGGGTTGCGCAAACCGGCGGCAAAAACCTCGGGCCGTTGCTGAGATGCCGAAGGCATGAATATGTTCGAAGGCGGCGACGCGTATGTGGCTTGGCCCACCACATCCAGGCGCAGGATTTTGCCGCGCAACTCGGCCGGGTTCTCGCCGGCGCAGTCCGGATCGCCGCCGCCGCCGCCATCGCCCACGCCGGCGTAGAGCAGGTTGTCTGGGCCAAAGCCAATCCAGCCGCCGTTGTGGTTGCCGTTATTGGGGTGGGGGATTGTCAACACGATGACGGCGCTCTGCTCGTCGGCGTCGTCCGCGCCATCGCTCAGATAGCGCGCGATGACCTGATCGCCGTTGTTGTCGGTGTAATACACATAGAATCGGCGCGTTGTTGCGTAATCGGGCTCAAATGCCAGGCCAAGCAATCCTTCCTCGGTGCAGCACTGTGATATTGCGCTGATGTCCAGGAAAGGCTGCGTCAGAACTCGGCCGTTCTTGATGATCTTGATCAGTCCGCCTTGCTCGACCACAAAAAGCCGGTCGTCTTTGGCGTGCGTGACAAACACCGGGCTCGCAAAGCCGCTTGCGACTATCGCAAATCGGTGCGCCAGACGCGCATCGTTGGGCGCAAGCGCCGGGGCGCGCAAAGCGATGCTGTCACGCGCTTGGGCGGCCGGCTGGCTGGCTGTCACCATGCCAAACAGGGCGATGCCAACGGAAAGCGCGGTGCGCGCTGGGAAGTGTGTCATCCCTCAACCATACTTCACCGTCCACTACAATCGCCGTTGCGATGAAGAAACCAGCGCGTCCGCCTGCGGCGGATAACCAGTTGGCCGTGCTTGGCGACGCGGCAGCATTTCTAACCCTGCTGCTTGCAACGCTGTTTGCGATATCGCTTTTCTCGGCGGTGCTGATGGATAGTTATGGGCGCGCTGCGTTGCAGACGGCCAGCGCAGCCGGCGATGTGACGGCCGGGGCTGCGGCGCCCGATGATCCCGGCCTGCTGAAGCGCGCGGTTGCGGCCATAGACCGGGCCGGCATTGCCAGCGGTGTCGCCCGCGGCATTCTCATGATCGTGCTGTTTGCCATCGCCGCATTTTTGCTGCAAGCGGCCCGTCCGTTCTGGCGCGTTCGGCTGGCGCGTGTGTTTAGCTGGATTTACCTGGTGCTGGCGGCATTGCTGCTTGGCCTGGGTGTGCTGTATTTTGCCGAAGCAAACTATGCCCTGCGCAGCTACGCGGCCGTGCTGGGCGTGACGGGCGTGTTTGTTGCTTGCGCCATTGTTCTGGTGGTTCTGGGCGACGCGCGCGAATACCTGCGCTATTTTGGCGCGCCGTTCATCTTGATCCTTGTTATGAACGTGGCTCTCTTTGCGTTTATGCGCGGAGTCACGCTGGACTGGGCGTTTGCCGGTCGGTTGGGCGTGTTTGTGTTCGTCTTTGTGTTGCTGGGCGTGTTTGCATATGCGGGCAAGCTGATTGAAGCGGCGGACTGACCCGTCTGTGATGGCATTGATGCAATCGTGGGCCGGCGCCTGCATGATAGACTGCTCTCCGTCGCGAGCCAAAACGCGAATCATTATTCTCTTCAACACGCTCACGAAACAGCATGCGTATCTTGATGCTCGCCCAGTTTTATTGGCCGGATGTCGGCGGCGAGGAACGTCATACCCAGGATCTGAGCGAAGCACTTGCCGCGCGCGGCCATGAAGTGGTCGTGGCCACTCAGGCGGCAGACGATCTGCCGGCGGAGGAAACCAGGAATGGCGTGCGCATCGTGCGCTTGCGCGCGAGTATGCAACGAGTGTCGTTTGTATTCACCACCAGCCGCACGCATGCATCGCCCTTTCCAGACCCGGAGTTGACCGCAGGGCTGCGCCGCGTTGCGTTGGCATTCAAGCCCGAGATCGTGCACGGCCACAACTGGATTGTTCATTCCTATGTGCCGCTCAAAGGGGAAATTGGCGCAAAGCTGCTGGTGTCGTTGCACGATCACAGCCACATCTGTCCGCGCAAGACGCTATTGCGCGGCGACGATGTGTGCGACGGCCCGGGGCTCAGCAAGTGCATTTTGTGCGCGCGTGAGCAATACGGGTTGCTCAAGGGCGCAATCACAGTGTTGGGAAAACGCGCCACCGAAGCCGCCGAGCATCGCGCCGTCGACATGTTTCTGCCGGTCAGCCAGGACACGGCGGAGCGTGACGAGCTTGTGAAACGCGGGCTGCCCTATCGCGTCATTCCCAATTTTCTCGCCGATGAGACGCTGAACTATTCGGGCAACGCACTGCATCCAGCGCTGGAAAACCTGCCGGATGGCGAGTACATTTTGTTCGCCGGAGATGTGCGCCGCTTCAAGGGCGCGCATGTGTTGCTGCAGGCCTACGAAGGCTTGACCCATGCGCCGCCGCTGGTGTTGGTCGGCCGGGTGATTGACCAGGATCTGCACTTTCCGCGCAATGTGATCCCGATTGGCCGTGTGCCGCACGAGGCTGTCACCGCAGCGCGCAGCCGCGCGCTGTTTTCAGTTGCGCCTTCTGTGGGCGCGGAACCGTTTGGCATCGTCATTATCGAAGCGATGGCGGCGGGCTGTCCGGTGATCGGCACGCGCATCGGCGGCATCCCTGAGATCATTCAAGATGGTCAGAATGGCCTGCTGGTGCCACCCGGCGATGTTGCCGCGCTGCGCGCAGCCATGCAAACGTTGATCGACAACCGCGATGACTTGCAGCGCATGAGCACCGGAGCGCTGGCGCGCGCGCGCGATTTCAGCGTCGGCAACGTTGTCAGCAGGGTTGAAGCCATCTACCGCGACCTGTTGGCAGACAAACAGCCTGCCAGCGGCTAGGCGCTTGCCCGGAGGCACCGGCCACTCGACTAATTCAGCGACGGCGTGCTGGTTTCGGGCGCGCCCGGCGAGACCCGGAATTGCCGCCGATACAGGTCGGCATACAGCCCGTCCTGCGCCAGCAGCGCGGCATGTGTTCCGCGTTCGACCACGCGCCCGGCCTGCAGCACGAGAATTAGATTGGCTTCCCGAATCGTGGACAAGCGGTGGGCGATCACAAAGCTGGTGCGGCCCTTCAGCAGCGTGCTCAGCGCGCCCTGAATCAGCGCTTCAGTGCGCGTGTCAACGCTAGATGTGGCCTCGTCGAGGATGAGGATGCGAGGATTGGCCAAAATGGCGCGAGCGATGCCGATCAACTGGCGCTGGCCTTGGCTCAATCCGCCGCCGCGTTCGCCCAGGCGCGTGGCATAACCCTCTTTGAGGTTGGCGATGAACTCGTGAGCATTGGCCGCGCGGGCGGCGGCTTCGATTTCGGCATCGGTGGCGTTTAGCCTGCCGTAGCGAATGTTGTCGGCTACGCTGCCAGCGAACAAGAAGCTGTCTTGCGGGACGATGCCCATCTGTGCGCGCAAGCTGGCCTGCGTGACATCGCGCAGATCGAACCCGTCCACACGAACAGCGCCCTCGCTTCCGTCGTAAAATCGCGCCAGCAGGCTGATGATGGTGGTTTTGCCGGCGCCGGTTGGGCCGACGATCGCCACAGTCTGGCCGGGCTGCGCGACGAAGGTCACTTCGTCCAGCACGGGTTTGCCGGCATCATAGGCAAACGACACATGATCGAAAGCCACCTCGCCCTTGACGGCCGGCAGCGGCGTGGCGCCCGCTTTGTCCTGCAGATCCACCGGCGAATCGATCAATTCGAAGATGCGTTCGGATGCGGCCAATGAGGCTTGCGCCTGGGTATAGGCTGTGCTGATCAACTGCAGCGGGCGAAAAAGGTTTTGCACATAAGCGATGAACGCCACTAGCACGCCGACGCTGACGGTACCGTTGACCGCGAGATAGCCGCCAAAGCCGGCCACGATGGCCACTGCCAGCGTGCCCAGCACATCCACCAGCGGCTGAAAGGCCGAGGTAATGGCGGTGGCGCTCATGGTGGCTTGCCGGTTGGCGTCGTTGCGCTTGGCAAACTCTTGCTGCCCGGCTTGCGTGCGGTTGAACGCCTGAGCCACCTTGATGCCGGCAATCTCTTCCTGCAGGTTGGCGCTGACATCGCCGATCGTCTCGCGCGTGCGCCGATACGCGTTGCGCGCCCACACGCTGAACACGCGCGTCATGATCAGCATCACCGGGATCACGCTAAAGCTGACCAGCGCCAGCAATGGGCTTTGAATCAGCATGGCGAGGATGATGCCAAACAGCGCAAAAATGCTGCCCAGCACCTGAACCAACGCCTGGCCGACAAATGTTTGAATGACTTCGGTGTCGTTGATCAGCCGGCTCATGAGGTCGCCGGCCGAGTTTTTGTCAAAGAAGCCCAGCGAAAGCCGCTGCACTTTGCTAAAGATGTCGACACGGATGGATGAAAGCAGGCGCTGTCCGACTTCGCCCATCATGGCAATCTGGGCGCGGGCGGCGAAAAAGCCAACCGCATACACACCCGCCAGCGCGGCCATGGTGCGCAACAATCCCGCCGCGTCGCCATTGGGCTTGATGAACTGGTCGGTCGCATAGCCGATCAGCGCCGGGCCGAGCGCCTGTGAGGCGGCGCTCAACAAAATCATGACCAGGATCAACCCCATCTGGCTGCGGAAGGGCGTCAGGTAGGCCAGCAAGCGGCGCGCAGTGGTGCGAGTGTCGCGTGCTTTTTCATCGGCGATCTGCGCGGCATATTCGATTGAGCTGATGTCCATTCGGCGCCCGCCGCCGGGCGGGCCGCCACGTCGTTGTGCCATGCTTACTTGACCTCCGTCGGCGCGCCCACGGGCGCACCGTCATTGCGCAGTTGTGAATCCACAATCTCGCCATAGAGCGCGTTGTCTCGCAGCAAGTCATCGTGCGTCCCCGTCGCGACGATTTTGCCGTTGTCGATGAGCACGATCATGTCCGCATTGCGCACGGTCGAGATGCGCTGGGCGATGACGATGCTCGTTCTGTCTCTCATCAAGCGATCCAGCGCCTGTTGCAAGTGATACTCGGTCTCCGCGTCGACGGCGCTGGTGCTGTCGTCAAGGATGAGAATCTTGGGATCGAGCAGCAGCGCACGCGCGATGGCGATGCGCTGTTTTTGGCCGCCGCTGACGCCCACGCCTCGCTCGCCCACGATGGTGTTGTAGCCATCGGGGAACGCGGTGATGAAGTGGTGAGCCTGCGCGGCCTTGGCCGCCGCGATCACCTCTTCATCGGTCGCGTCCGGGCGCCCGTAGGCGATGTTGTCGCGAATGGCGCCGCTAAACAGGATCGTGTCCTGCAACACCAGTCCGATGCCGCTGCGCAGCGAATCGAGCGTCACGTCGCGCACATCCGTGCCATCCACTAGCACCTGGCCTTTTTGTGGATCGTAAAAGCGCGGGATAAGGTTGATGATCGAGCTTTTGCCGCTGCCAGTGCGCCCCATAATGGCGACGGTCTGGCCCGGCTGCACCAGCAGGTTGACGCCATCCAGCGCCGGCCGTTCGGCGCCGGCAAATTTGAAGGTGACGTCGCGCAGCTCGACGCGCCCTTCGATTTTTCCGAGCGCGCGCGCGTTGGGCTTGTCCTCCACATCGTTGCGCGCGTCCAGCACTTCAAACACGCGTTCGGCGCTGACGGCTGCGCGACCGATGGACGTGGCCAGGAATCCGATTCCGAAGATCGGACCGATCAGCACCACAAGATAGCTCAGGAATGCGACAAGCGTGCCGATGGTCATCGTGCCGTTGATCACCATCAAGCCGCCCACAAACACGACCATCAGCGTCGCGACATTTACGGTGAGAAAGGTGAGCGGAAAGGCGATCGAAGCGCGTTTGTTGACTGTGATGTTTACGTCCATCAACTGATTGTTCATGCCCAGATACCGCGCAGACTCAAACGGCTCGCGGGCGAAAGCTCGCACGACCCTTATGCCAGCCAGGTTTTCCTGAAGAATGGTGTTTAGCGCGCCCAGCTTGTCCTGCGCTACGGCAAACAGCGGCCGGACCTTGGACAAGAACACGCCGATTAGCGCAAAGATGATCGGAATCGACGCCAGTTCGACCAGCGCCAGCATCCAGTTTGTCCGGATGAGCACGATGATGACGCCGATGACCGTGACCACCGCGGCGATCAAGTTGAGCAAGCCTTGCCCAACAAAGCCGCGAATGACCTCCACATCGCTGGTCACGCGCGTCATCAATTGACCCGTTTGGTGCTGGTCGTGATACGTGAAGCTCAGCTCGCTGATTTTGTTGAAGATGCGGTTGCGCATGTCGAAGGCCACGTTTTGCGAGACCTTTTCGAGCACGTATGTCTGCACAAAACTAAAGACGCCGCGCATCACTGCCAGAAGCAGCAACACGCGCACCGCACTCAGGATCGCCTCCAGGTTGCGCGGCGTGATGCCCTGGTCGATTGCGGACTGGAGATACTGCGGGCTGAGCAGGTTGGCGACCAGCACGGCCAAAAGGCTGACTACAGCCAGCAGCATTAGCAGCCAGTTGGAGTTCAGAAAAATCATCGAACGTCTGAGGTGTTTCATGGGGTATCGAGTGACTGCTTGAGCAGACGAAGGGCTTTGGCGACAAGGCTGCGCTCTTCAGCCGTGAGCGTTTGCAGCGAGTGCGACAGGTGCTCGCGTATGGCGGCGGTCATGTCGGAGAAGTGCTGCTTCCCGGCGGCGGTGGATTGCAACAACACCTGGCGTTTGTCGTCGGGGTGGGTGGTGCGTTCAAGCCAACCACGCTTCACCATGGCATCGATGGATTTTGACAGCGTTGGCGGAGCGACGCCGCGGGAGGCGCAAAGCTGCTTGAAGGTCTTGGGCCCGTCCATGAGCATGTGCAATGTGCGGATATGGATCATGCTGTGCGCATCGGCGACGCCGTTGTCCACGCGTATGCCGCGCGCAACCAACTGTCCGATGGCGGGCATGGTTTCGAGCAACTGTTGGGCAAGCGCCTGAGTCGAGGTCATGATGTTAGCAGTGCTAATGATATCGCTTTTGATTGGCGCGACATTAGAGAGCGGCGCCGCGGCAGGGTCCTGAAAATGTGGGCCCCACCTTTTTAGCCCACGTTTCAGGTGTGCACGCAAGGTGGAGTCCACATTTTAGGATGAGTTCTAGAGAGCTGCACCGGAGCAGGGTGGGTCACATAGAATTGCGGCAATGCCATTGACTGC
>JANMNW010000666.1:0-9077 GCA_031368515.1 Chloroflexota bacterium | reverse complement strand
GTTTTGTGGCGTCGTTGACGCGCACTTTGATCAGCGCCAGTTCGCGGTCGACGGTGGGCAGGTTGGTCACATCCAGCACATCGATCACGTTGACCAGCTTGATCAGGTTGCGCTCGACCAGCGCCGCGTTGGTGCGGCTGGCGTCGATGACGATGGTCATGCGCGAGATGGTCGGATCGTCGGTTTCGCCGACGGCCAGGCTGTCGATGTTGAAATTGCGGCGACGCATCAGGCTGGCCACGCGATTCAGCACGCCGGGCTTGTTCTCGACCAGGGCCACCAGCGTGTGCTTTGTGGCGTTGGCGCGGGCTTCGATTTTGTCTATCAGCATTTGTGTTTGTCCCGAGTCCCGGGTCCTGAGTCTTGAGTGGCGATTGGCCGCACTCGGGACTCGGGATCCGGGACTTGCAGAGTTACTTCCCAACCAAATCCATGCCGCCGCCCAGCGCGGCTGGCTGGATCGGGCGGCGGGTCATTTCGTCCAGGCTCTTGCCGGGCTGAATCATCGGGAACACGTTGGTCTCCTGTTCCACCATGAACTCGATCAGGAATGCGCCTTTGTGTGCGCGCGCGGCCTGCACGGCTTCGCGCGCTTCCTTGATCGTCGTCGCGCGGATGGCCGGAATGCTATAAGCGGCGGCCAGCTTCACGAAGTCGGGCGTCCACATGTTGACCGAGCTGTAGCGCTTGTCGTGCATGAGCTCCTGCCACTGCCGCACCATGCCCAGGAAGTTGTTGTTGACGACGGCGATTTTCACATCGAGCTGTTCCTGCGTGACGGTGGCCAGCTCCGGGATGCTCATCTGGAAGCCGCCGTCGCCGGCGATGGCCCACACTTCATCCTGCGGGCGGCCAAACTTGGCGCCGATGGCGGCGGGCAGTGCGAAGCCCATGGTGCCCAGGCCGCCGCTGGTGATCAGCTGGTTCTTGCGGCGATGCTGAAAGTACTGCGTCTGCCACATTTGATGCTGGCCGACGTCGGTGCACACCGTGATGTCGCCGCCGGTCACGTCATAAATTGTGCGAATGACCTGCGGCGCGAGAAGCATTTCGGGCGGCAGCTCCACCTGGAGGATGTCATGCGCCTGAGTGTCACCGCGCCAATCGTTGATCTGCGCCATCCACGCACCGTAGGTGCGTTTTTCGATCATGCCAGTCAGCGGTTGCAGCACATCTTTGAGGCTGGCCACGATGCCGACATCTGCCGGGACGTTTTTGTTGATTTCGGCGGCGTCGATGTCGACGTGGATCACCCGCGCGTTTTTGGCGTAGGTCTTCAGGTTGCCGGTCACACGGTCGTCAAAGCGCATGCCCATGGCGATGATCAGGTCCGCGCCGGCGATGGCCTGGTTGACATAGGCTTCGCCGTGCATGCCCATCATGCGCAGGTTGAGCGGATGGTCCTCGCTCAGCACGCCGATGCCGAGCAAGGTGGTCGCGACTGGAATGCCGCTCTTCTCGACAAAGGCTTTGAAGTCTTCGTGCGCGTTGGCGTGCTTGATGCCCTGGCCGGCCAGAATGATCGGCTTCTTCGCGCCGGTGATCAGCTCGCCCGCCTGGGCCAGTTTGTCGTGAATTTTTTGATGCGGCTGCGGCTTGATGGCTTTGTAGCCGCGCAGCTGCACGCTGGTTACCGGTGTGTATTCGACCGATTTCTGCTGGACGTCTTTGCAGATGTCGACCAGCACCGGGCCGGGCCGGCCCATGCGCGCGATGTAAAACGCTTCGGCCAGCACCTGCGCCAGCTCGCTGACGTCGGTGACCAGGAAGTTGTGCTTTGTGATCGGCAGCGTGATGCCCGAGATGTCCGTCTCTTGAAACGCATCGCTGCCCACGAGATGCGACGCCACCTGGCCGGTGATCGCCACAATCGCGGACGAGTCCATCATGGCGTTGGCCAGTCCGGTGACAAGATTGGTCGCGCCTGGGCCCGATGTGGCCATGCACACGCCAACCTTGCCGGTTGCGCGGAAGTAAGAGTCGGCCGCAAGCGCAGCATTCTCTTCGTGGCGCACGAGCACGTGCTTGACGCGGTCCTGATAGTCATACAACGCGTCGTATGTCGGCAGGATTGCGCCGCCGGGGTAGCCGAACACCGTGGTCGATCCCTGCTGGATCAACGATTCCCAGATGATCTGGGCGCCTGTCAGTTTCATTTGGCCTCCAAATACTTTCCAACAAAAAAGCCCTCCGTTGTTAGGAGGGCCTGTGTCTGTGCCTGCGTGCGCGGTTTTAGTTGATCCGCTGCGCCTTCCTAAACGAGGCTTGCTCCAAGCCACTAAGGACGAGGAGCTCGCTAATAAGGACGACGCTAAGGACGATAAAATCGTTCATGACAACTACGAAAGCGGGTTATACACGACGAAAAGGGGACTGTCAAGGCGACACAAAGCCCGAATTTGCCTAACCCTTGCTCAGCCGGCCTTCTTTACGGGTCCGGAACGCGCCACTTGGCTTGCGCCAATGTGATAAACACAACGCCGACGAGTGTCACGCCCACGCCGATTGCCGCGATGCGCGAGATGGATTCACCTCCCAGCGCGATGCCCAGGACAATTGCAACGACCGGGTTGACGTATGAAAAACTGGTGGCCAGCACCGGCCGCAGCCGCCGCAGCACGATGGTGTAGGACGTGAACCCAATGATCGATGCGGCCAGAAGATAGAGCCAGCCGCCGACGCCTGCCGGCGTCAACCCGAGCATGCGTTCGCCAAGAACCAGGCTGATGGTCAGCTGCAATAGCCCTCCGGTGATGAGTTCGATCGCCGTGGTCATCGTGCCGCCGGGCAAGTCGAGCTTTTCACGCGCCAGCACGGAGCCCAGCGCCCAGGTCAGGGTGGAGGCGATCAATGCCAGCAAGCCCGGCAGATTGCCGCGCATCTCATCGCCGCTGTTGATGAGTATTAGTCCGCTAAACCCCACGATGATGCCCAGCCACTCGAGCTTGCGAGGCCATTTGCCAAACATTCCAGACAGCAGCGCGATGACCAGCGGCGAGGCGCCGGACAGCGCGGAAGCCAAGCCGGACGACACATATTTTTCGGCGAGCGCCAGCAGGCCATTGCCCAGGCCGATCAGCAGGAATCCATAGATCATGCAATGCAGCCATTGCCGGCGCGTGGGCATGGCCGCGCGCCGCAGCAGCAGATAGCCAAACATCAATGCTCCTGCGATGGGGAAGCGCGTGCCGCCCAGCAGAAATGGCGGAAAGCTGTCAAGCGCGAACTTGATGGCGAGAAAAGTGCTGCCCCACAGGACATAGAGAATCAACAGTGCGATCAAGCCATCGGTGGGAATGGCTGCTGCGCGTGATTTGGCGGTGCTGGATGAGCGGGATGACACAAGCGGGTTATTGTGCCAGCTTAGGCAACCGCGCGCAACATCGCCACCTTGCTGTCGCGCGCAAAGCGGCGCTGCAATTGGCGCACGACCGGGTAGCCCAGGCATAGCAGCAGATTTTTCGGGCGCGAGAAAGCCAACAAGTCATAGCACACACTGTCATCGCTGTGGCGCCATTCGATCATGAATCGCTCTTCACCACGCTCGACATGGTCGGGCAGGGTGCCGTAGCCAAAGCCGAAGCGGCGCGCGTCATTCACATACTCGTCCATCACGTAAACGACCCGGCATGGGTTTAGCGAGTACAGCCCAAAATGACGCGGCATTACAGCCACCGTGCGGCCGGCTTCGATTGTGCCGGTGCCGAGCAGCGTCAACCAGGGCAGCTTGAACATATTCCAGCCGAGCAGCGCGGCGACGGCGCGCTTGAATACGGCTGGGCCATGACCCAGCAGTTGGCGATTGTGGTCGACGGTGTAGCCCGGCAGCGCATGACCGTGACGGGTCAACCCTATGCCTTCGGCCGGATAGCTGTGCGATTGACTCGACCAGCGCTCGAACAAAGCCGCTTGCCGGGCAGGCGAGGGCGGTGAGAGCATAAACATCGGTTGAAGCCTCTCTGTTTCCGCGATTATCAGTGGTGGGTGCCTGTGTTTCGGGACAGGGAGCCTGCGCCGCAGGGTGCGCGACGTTATAACCGGTTAATATCTGTGTGGTTTCATCAAAACTCTGCAGGCGCAAGTGGGCGTTTGCGGACTGCGAAGTGTTGCCAATATCAAAAATGTCCAACGTGATCATATACGGCGCCACATGGTGCCCGGATTGCCGCCGCGCGAAGAAATTTCTGTCGGAACAGCGTGTGCCGTTCAGCTGGATCGACATTGAAGAACACCCGGAGCACCAGGCCTACGTCGAGTCGGTCAACAACGGCAAACGCATCATCCCGACGATTGTGTTGGACGATGGCAGCATCTTGGTTGAGCCGAGTGACGCGCAGCTGGCGACCAAGCTCGGCTTGACCACCAAAGCCAAGCAGTCGCTCTACGATGTCATCGTGATCGGCGGCGGCCCAACCGGTCTGACAACCGCGCTCTACTCCGCGCGCGAAGGGATGGATGTGCTCTTGATTGAGCGCAGCGCGCTGGGCGGGCAGGCCGGCGTGACCGAGCGGCTCGACAACTTTCCCGGCTTCCCCGACGGCATCGCCGGAGCCGAATTTGCCGAACGCCTTTCGCGCCAGGCGCTTCGCTTTGGCGTGGAAGCGCTCAAAGCTACCGAGGTTGCGGACGTTAGTGCGGAACCCAATTCATTCTGTGTCAAGGTCGCCGACGGCAATGAATATGGCGCGCGAGCGGTGCTGATCGCCACAGGCTCGACCTATCGCAGGCTGGGTGTGGCCGGCGAGGAAGAGTTGATCGGCGCCGGAATTCACTTTTGCGCCACGTGCGACGGCCCGTTCTACAAGGGCAAGCATGTGGCGGTGATCGGCGGTGGCAACAGCGCGGGCGAAGAAGGTCTCTTTCTGACCCGCTTTGCCGAGAAGGTCACCATGCTGGTGCGGAAAGAAGCGCTGAGCGCGAGCAAGATCGTGGCCGACAACGTGCTCAAGAACCCGCAGATTGAGGTGCGCTTCAATACGCAGGTCGAGCGCTTTATCGGCGATGACAAGCTGAGCGGCATTGCGATCAAGAATACACAGACAGGCGTGAGCGAGACCCTCGAGCCAAACGGCGCTTTTGTGTTTATCGGCCTGCAGCCGAACAGCGCCTGGTTGCCGGAGTCGATCAAGCGGGACGCGTATGGGTTTGTGATCACAAGCCCAACGCTCGAAACATCCGTGCCGGGCATCTTCGCCGCCGGGGATGTGCGCCTGGGCAGCACCAAACAGGCGGCCAGCGCTGCTGGCGAGGGCGCAACCGCTGCGTTGATGATCCGCGAGTTCCTGCGGCACCGATAGAACGGCGACGGCACGCGCAGACGTGAAGACGCGGACACGCGAAGCATTCGGCTTTCTCCGCGTCTTCGCGTGCCCGCCGCCTGGGCGTCGCGAAAGCGCGTCTATCGCCGCGTGCATGGCGTAGGGTTGCGTGTTGCGTATTGCGTTACTCTTGGCGCATGCCCCATCTTCTTCGCCGCGCTCTTGCTACCGCGCTGCTGTTGGCAGCCGTTTTGACTTCGGCGAGCCATGCTGCGCCGGCGGATCAGACGATCTACGCCGACGCGCTGGCCTCCGGCTGGGAAAGCTGGTCCTGGTCCAGCACAGTTGATTTCGCCAATGCCAGCCCGGCGCGTGGCAGCGCGTCGATCGCGGCGACCTTTACGGCGGCTTGGGCTGGCCTGTCTTTGCGCACGGCCGTGCCGGTAAACACGAATGGCCTCATCGCTGTTCGTTTTTGGGCGCGCGGCGAGGCTCCCTCGGGCAACGCATTGCGCTTCAACGTCTACAGCACCGACTCCGGTGGCGCCAGCGCCGAAATCGACTTCACCGCGCCGGCCGGCGCCTGGCAGCAGTTCACCATGACGCTCGCCACGCTGGGCCATCCGGCGGCCATCGCGCGCGTCAACATCCAGGACCGCAGCGGCGCGGCGCAAGCGGCGTTTTATGTCGACGATCTGGAGCTGATCAGCGGCGCGGCCGGGCCAACGGCCACGCCGGCTGGTGGTCCGGCGCTCAACGTGGACATAAGCGCCGACCGCGCGCCGATAAGCCCGTTGATCTACGGCATCAATTTTGCCGATGAAGCGTTGGCGGCGGACTTGGATCTGCCGGTGCGGCGCTGGGGCGGCAACGCCACCACGCGTTACAACTGGCTCACCGACGTGGCCAGCCGAGGCAGCGATTGGTATTTCGAAAACATCAAGGAGACCGATTCGACCAACCTGCCGGCGGATTCGGCGGTCAATCGCTTTATCGAGCAAGATCGCCGCACCGGCACAAAATCGTTGATCACGGTGCCGTTGATCGGCTATGTGTCGAACGGCACGCACAAGGGCTGCGGTTTTTCAGTGCAAAAGTACGGCCCGCAGCAATCGACCGATCCCTACGCGCCCGACTGTGGCAACGGCAAAACCGTCGGTGGCTCTGAGATTCATGGCAACGATCCGCTCGACGCGAGCATCGCCATCACCGGCACGTTTGTGCGCGCTTGGGTCGATGCGTTGAAAGCGCGCTATGGCGCGGCGTTGGCCGGCGGCGTCGCGTTTTACAACCTCGACAACGAACCGGATCTGTGGAACAGCACGCATCGCGATGTCTTTCCGAACGGCCTGACCTACGACGGCATGCTGACGCGCACGCTGATCTATGCCGCGGCGGTCAACAGCGCCGATCCCAGCGCGCAGACGCTAGGCCCTGTGTCGTGGGGCTGGGTGGGCTATTGGAATTCAGCCGCCGATGCGGCGCTGCCCGGCGACTGGTGGAATACGCGTCCCGACCGCAGGGCGCACGGCGATGTGCCTTTGGTACCCTGGTATTTGCAGCAGCTGCGCGCGCACGAGCAGCGCAGCGGTCTACGCCTGCTCGACTATCTCGATCTGCACTACTACCCGCAGGCGGCCGGCGTCTCGCTCTCCGGCGCCGGCGGTGCGGCGACGCAGGCGCTGCGCCTGCGCTCGACGCGCTCATTGTGGGATGCGACCTACGCCGACGAAAGCTGGATCAACGGCACCGAAGGCGGGCCGGCAGTGCGGCTGATCCCGCGCATGCGCGAATGGGTGGCGGCGAACTACCCCGGCACCAAGCTGGCGATCACCGAATACAACTGGGGCGCGCTCGATCACATCAACGGCGCGCTGGCGCAAGCCGACGTGCTGGGCATCTTTGGGCGCGAGGGCGTGGATCTCGCGACCCTCTGGGCGCCGCCTGGCAACACGCAGCCGGGCGCCTTTGCCTTTCGCATGTATCTGAACTACGACGGAGCCGGCGGCAAATTTGGCGACACGCGCGTGCGCGCGGTCAGCGGCGATCAGGAAAAACTTTCGATCTACGCTGCGCTGCGCGGCAACGATGGCGCGCTCACCATCATGGTGATCAATAAGACAGGCGGAACGCTGACCTCGCGTGTGCAGATTGGCGGGTTGGGTGCGGGCGCCAACGCGCAGGTCTATCGCTACAGCGCCGCCAATCTATCGGCCATCACATCGCTGGGCGCGGTGCCGGCAAGCCACGGCGGCCCGCAGCTAGATTTCCCAGCCAACTCGATCACGCTGCTTGTGATTTCAAATGTTGCGGCCACCGTCACGCCTGGTCCGTCACCGACGCCTGACCCGGCCAACTTGACCAAACGCGCCTGGGTGCCGGTCGTGACGCGCTAACGGCGTCCGCCCAGCCGTTGTCGCATCAGCTCAAACGCCAGCACGGCCGACGATCCGGCACTTCCGAGCGAATGCGGGAATTTGCGCTTGTAGGGGATGCGCAGCACGGTGTCGGCGGTGTCGATCAGCTCGCGGCGCAGGCCGCGTTTCTCGCCGCCGATCAAAAGAAACAATGGTTTCGAAAGGTCGACGTCGTAGATTGACTGGGCGCGGCGGTCGCGCGCTGTGGCGGCGATTGCATAGCCGGCGGCGCGAAAGCGCGTGATTGCCTCGGCAGGATCGTCGATCAGCGCGGTGGGCATCAGATCGGTTGCGCCGGCGCTTGAACGCATGATCACGCCATCGCCGCCACGCCAGGTGCGCGGGCGAACGACCAGGCCAGCGGCGCCTGCTGCATATAACGCCCGCACCGCTTGGCCATAATTGAACGGGTCTTCAATGCCTTCAAGAAAGACATACCACTCCGAGCCGGTTGCTGGCTCCAGCCCGTCCAGCGATTGATATTGGCGGTCGCCCGCTTGCGCCACAATGCCGCCGTGGCCGGCGCCATCGGCCATGCGATCGAGGTCGGCGCGTTCGGCGCGCGTGACGCGCAGTCCGGCCTGGCGCGCCGCGGCGTTGATGTCCTGAATTTCATCGTAGGGTTTGTCGCGGTCGACATAGAGCGCAGTGACTTTTCTGCACCGCGCCTCAAGCGCCGCCAATACGCTGATCTCGCCGGTGAGTATGCATGGATCGGGCAGGGGGGCTGAAGGGGTGGGTGACATATAATCGCGCGCGCTGATTGTAAGGCGCTCAGGCGCCAAGCCACCTCGCCTTGCATCCGCATACAACCTCAGGAGAACAATGCCTCGACTAATCACTCCCGACAACATGCGCGGCGGCTCAGGCGGCGGACGGTCCGCGCCGGCGCCCATGCAGATCATCGATGTTGGCCGGGATCCCGCGCTCAAGACCGCGCTGCTGCAGGGTCGCATCCAAAATCTGGCCGCGCCGTTCATGTATCACGATCCGGCCAAGCAGTTTTGCTTTGTGCTGATGCCGCTCGAAATAAACATCGGCCAGGTGGAACAGCAGCGCATCATTGGCCAGATGACGCAAGCGATCATGCGGGGCCTTCCCGAAGACGCGCCGCGCGCTTACCTGCTTGCGCCGAAGACCTTCTTCACATTTCAGACGATGGTCGAAGCGATCTTGCAGGGCGATGGCATTACGCCTGAAATGCTCAAAGAACAGCAAGGCAAGGTCGACATCATGCGCGAGCTGCTGCGAATGACCGACGTCGAGCTCCGCCGCAAAACCGTGCGCGAAAACGATGCCAAGATCGACTCGCAATTCTTTGAGTTGCTGGGCGCCACGCTGGAGGCCAATCTGTCCGCCGGGCGTGAGGCCGTTGCCGAGCAATTGAACACCCTGCAGAAGC
>JANMNW010000583.1:0-18292 GCA_031368515.1 Chloroflexota bacterium | reverse complement strand
TGGTCAAGGAAGTGATTGCCCGGCTATCTGATGGTATGGGCGTCATATTCCGGCATCGCGATGTTTGCGTCGTGGTGGATGGCGCGCGACCCGCAGCGCTTTTGGTTTGCGCCGAGCGGCTTTGACTTTGCCATCTGCTTGGCGCTGCTGACCGGCATTTTCGCCCGGCGCACCGCCAACGGCCAGGCGATGGCTCTCGCATTCATCAGCACCTGGATATTTACAGCCACGCTCGACCGCGGCTTTCAGGCGCTGGCCGGATTTGCCATGGCTGCAGGCATCGCCATGCTCGCCATGCTGGTGGTTGGCGGACTGGTCTGGCTGACATCCAGCAGCTTTGGCGCACGCCCTGCCGGGAAAGGCAGAGGCAGCGCGCCCGGTTCGGCTCCTCCGGTGGCGCTGCACAGCCTGGCCGAAAAAATCGATGACTCCCGGCAGGGGTTGCGCCGCGGTTTATGGATCGTGGGCACGCTGTTTCTGGCGGGCGTGCTGTTCAACGCAGCCGGCCAGGGAGCGCACGAGCTTTGGGCCGAAACAGCCTGGCTGCAGCATGAATACACCACTGGCATCGCCCGCGCGCTCGCAGGCGCGATTGGCGGAGCGCTGCTGGGCTGGATGCAGCATCTGCTGATTCCCGACGGTTAGCTCACAGGCACCAGTCGGAGTCATTTACACAGACAATCCCGCGGTGTCGGACCAAACGATGAGTTCGGCCCGATTTCCATGCGCTCCCTCGTCATTTCGATGCGGATGGTCAACATGCCCGCCGACTAACGGGAACAGCGATGAAACACGCGCGGTTGTATCTTTTCCTCATGGTCATGGCTTCGGCCACCATCGCGACCTATACGCAGGTCACCGTCGATGCCGCCCGCCTTGAAAGCCCGGTCGCCATTCTGATCGGCATCGTTGTTGTGGCTCTGGCGCTGCCGCTGCTCAAAAAAGTTCGCAACCGCTATACGCGCACCGCCTGGCCCCTGACCATGTGCGCGTTGATTGCAGGCTCGGTCACATTCGGCCATGGATTGCGTGTGCATGCCATCGACGACAGCGCCGATGTGATCACACTGTTGCTGCGCACATTGAACTGGCTGTCGGCCGCGGGCTACGCCTGGATCTCAAGCGGTGTGATTATTGCCGGCCTATGGCTGACCGCCGCGCTGTTTATGTGGTGGTTTCGGCGCGACAACATCGACTATGCCGAGTTCCCGGATCTGGTGCGTGAATATGCCAACGCCTATGCGCCGCGCTACGTGATTTTTGGCATCATGGTTGCGCTGGGCGCAATGGGTGGTTTGGTGACCGGCTTGGCTATTGGTTCGTTTATTGGCTGGGTTGCGCCGGATTGGCGCGATATTGTGCCGCAGAGCTACTTGATTCGCATGCTGTGCGGCGCCGCGTTTGGAGCCGTTGCCGGCATCCTGCAAGTAAGGCGCGCGCGGGCGGTGCTGTTTGCCGCACGCGAGAAGCAACGCCTGAGTCGCGCACCGGGTGCGGCGCCCAAGCCGACCCGCCGTCAATCGCGCGGTGCCGCGCGCTTTACGTCCAACTCACGCCGCGCGCGTTCGTAGGCTTCAAGCGTGTCGATGCTTTTGACGCATGCGCCGGCGCTTCTGGCCAGCAGCATCGCCCCTGCGCGATGAAGCGCCCGGCGCAACGAGCGCTCGCCGCCACGATAGGCCGCCGGCAGCATTTGCACAAACGCCGCCTCGTAGATGGTCGCCAGCGGCTCGGGCTGATTCAGCTCGTCGATGCGGAACGCTGTGCCCGCAGCGCTGACGTTTCGGGCATCGATCAGCGCGCGCGCGCACCCGGCGTCAAAAAAAGCCAGGTCGCATGACAGCACAAACCAGCCAGCGTTTGGATGCTGTTCGTGCGCGGTCAACAGCGCACCCATGGGCGACGTTTCATAGTCCGGGTTGTCCACCAGATAGACGTATCCTGGGGACTGCGTTTGCGCGGCGCTCACCGAGATGAAAACGCGCGCGCAGTGCGGTGCAAGCACATCATGCAAGTATTCGCGGTGCGGCTTGCCGCGATAGTCCAGCATGCCTTTATCGACGCCCATGCGCGAGCTGCGCCCGCCGGCCAGGATCAGCCCGAACAGATCGTTCATAGCTCGGCCAGGACATCTCCCATGCGATCGACGCCATAGCCGCCCATCGCCTTCACATCGGCGCGAAACGCCGATGTCGTATCGCGCAGATTTGCAAGCAGGGGCGCAAGCAAAGGTCCGTCAAAATGCTCGCGCGGAACAACAAGGTCATAGCGTTCTTCAAGCAGGGGAACAAAGTCGAGTTCCAACGCGCGTGCGGCAGCGAGAATGCCCAAGCCGCAATCCGCCAGCCCGCTCGACACGGCCACAGCGACGGACAAGTGCGTGTACTCCTGCCGTTCGTAACCGCGGACATTGCGCGGGTCGAGTTCATGTTTCTTCAGTTCGTAATCCAGCAACACGCGAGTGCCGGCGCCGCGCTGGCGGTTGACAAACGTGACGTCGCCGCGCGTCAAATCCCGCAGCCCGGTGATGCGTTTGGGATTGCCTCGCGGAACCATCAGGCCTTGCACGCGCGTGACCAATCCCAGCACCACAGAGCGAATGTCACGGCTGGCAAGCATGTCGCGCACGGCCGGCAGGTTGTATTCGCCGCTGGCTTCGTCAAGCAAATGCGAGCCCGCAAGATGCGCCTCGCCTCGTTGCAGCGCCATCAACCCGCCCAGGCTGCCCACGTGCGCCGAGGTCAAAAACAGCGGCGCGCCCGACTGCTTTAGCGCTGCCGCCAGGAGATCAAGGCACAGATCGTGGCTGCCGATGGCCAGAATCGTGCGGTTGATTTTTCCGGGCGGGCAATGCAATTCGACATCGACCTGTGCGCCTGCGTGCACGCCCTCACTCATGCGCGGAATCTTGAGCACGCCGTCGGCCTTGACCAGAGATGTGATCACGCCAGCGCCACCCGCAAGAGGCGAAGCAATGATGCGCTCACCCACCTGGCCAAGCGACACGCGAACAAATTCGTCATCGCCGGCCGGCGAGACGATTTTGCGCGTGATCGTCGCGCGCACCACCGGGCGTTCGGGCGCAGCCATTCCTTGCCAGCGATACAAGAGCGGCCCAACGATCTGGTCAAACACCAGCACGGCAGACACCGGGTAGCCCGGAATGCCGACGAGCGCCGCATTTATGGGAAGAGAAGGGTCCTGCGCACGTCTCTCCGCAACTCCCAGAATGGCGGGATGGCCCGGCCGAATGGCAATGCCATGCACACACACACGCCCAAGCTCCGCCACAATGCGCGAGGTAAAGTCCTCGCGACCAGCCGATGATCCAGCGTTGATGGCCACAAGATCATGTTCTTCGAGCGCTTGGCTGACCGCCGCTTTGATCGCCGCGTAGTTATCGCGCACGATCGGAAAGCGGGTCACCGCACAACCGGCCTCTTGCGCCATGGCGGCAAGCACAAGCGAGTTGTATTCGATGATTTCGCCCGGTCGCGCGGTCTCGCCCGCCGCCACCAGCTCGCTGCCGGTTGGAATAATCGCCACCCGCGGCTTGCGCCATACAAGCACATCGCCATGGCCGCTGCCTGCCAACGCGCCCAGATCCTGTGAACGAATTCGATGACCTGATGGCAGCACCAACTCGCTTGCGACCATGTCTTCGCCCATGGCGCGCACATATTGCCAAGGCGGGGTGGCGGCCATGATTTCTATCTCAGCGCCAGCAGGCAATTCCAGCACTTGCTCAATCATGATCACCGCATCGGTCCCGGCGGGCAGCGGATCGCCCGTGTCAACTGGAAACGCCGACGTGCCGATGGCCAAGCGTTTTGGCGATGTTTCACTCGCACCCGTCGTATCCACGCTGCGCACCGCATAGCCGTCCATGGCGCAGGCGTGATAGTGCGGCGCCGAGACGCGGGCCCACACCGGAGCGGCCGTAACTCTCTGAAAAGCCTGGTGCAAGAACACTCGCTCGCGTTCAAGCGGACGCAGCAGGCCCGCTGTTTCAAGCGCCGCATGCCAGCTGGCAATAGCCGTGTCCAGTGGCACATCGCGCAGATAAATATTCCGCTCGGAACTCACAGCCACACATCCACCCAGTCGCCAGCGCGCAGCCCGTTCGCATCCAGGTCAATCTTGATCCGGCCGTCGGCGCGCACGAGGGTATAGATCAAGTTTGACTTGCCAAAGATCGGCACGGCTTGCAGCACCCCATCTATTTCTTCGAGATTGACTTGCACATAGTCTTCACGACCGGCCGCCGAGGGCACATTGCGGCTGAGCCGGGCGCGCACGGTCTGTTGCCGCATGGCCGAGCGGCCGAGCAACGCGCCGATCGCCGGCACGACAAACAGATCAAACACCAGCATGGCAGAAGCCGGGTTGCCCGGCAGCCCGAACACCGGCACGCCATCGCATAACGCAATGATCGCCGGCTTGCCGGGCTTGAGCGCGACACCATGCGCCAAGACGCCTGGCGAACCCAATTCGCCGATCACCTCGACACTCAGGTCGCGCGCGCTCACCGAGCTGCCCGCCGTGAGCACAACGACATCGCACTCACGCCGCGCGCGCGACACGGCCGTTTGCAGCAGGTCGCGCCGATCGGGCACAATGCCATATCGAACGGCCAGCGCGCCCGCCGCCTGCGCCTGGGCCGAAATGGCGTAGGCATTGACATCGCGCACCTGTCCAGATGCGGGCGTGCTTCCGGGGTCGATCACTTCGTCACCGGTCGAGATAATGCCCACACGCGGCCGCGCGGCCGCCGGCACCCGCACGATGCCCAGCGCCATCAGGCCGCCAATGTCCGCGGGCCGCAGCGCATGCCCGGACGCATACAGAACCTGTCCACGCGTTGCATCCTCGCCAATGTTGAGCACGTTCTCGCCCATGGCCACCGGCCGCAACACTTCTATGTATTCCGTCGCCGTAGAGCCTTGCGCGGCCAAAGCTCCGCTGTTGATTGGCTGCGTATGCTCGATCATCACCACGGCATCGGCATTGGGCGGCAGCATGCTGCCCGTGTGCACCAGGATGGCCTCGCCCGTTTCCACTCGCAGGTGTATGTGCTGGCCCATTGGCGCTTCGCCGATCACGCGAAGCAGCGCCGGCAAACCTGCCGATGCGCCGTATGTTTCAGATGCCCAAACCGCATAGCCATCGACAGTGCTGCGGCGAAACGCGGGCAAATCTTCGGGCGAGGCGATGTCCGCTGCCAGCACACGCCCAAGTGCATCGGCGGTGTCAATCACTTCCACCGGAACGGCAGGGCGCCATGCGGCCATCAACTTCGCCAATGCATCGCTGGGCGAAAGAAGCGTAAAGAGTTCGGCGCTGGCAGGCATGGGGTTATTGTGCCACTGACGCAACGCGCCACGGCGCGGTATAAACGCGGAACTGCTCGCCGCGGCAATAGCCGATTACGGTGATGTTCCAGGCGGCGCCCAGTTGAACCGAAAGGCTGGTCGGCGAAGTGCGCGACACCACGACCGGCACGCCCATGCCTACGGCTTTGGACAACATTTCGCTGCTGATGCGACCAGAGGCCACCAGCACCTTGCCGCGCGTGTCCAGATTTTGCTGCATAGCCATGCCCCACAATCGGTCAATCGTATTGTGACGGCCGAGATCCTGGGCAATGAGCATCTCGCCGCCCGGATCGCAAAGCGCCGACGTATGCACCCCGCGCACGGCGTTGTAAAGGTCGGCGCGTTGATGCATCTGCTTCATCCACCCAGTGACCTGAACCGGCGACACACGCAACAGGTCATCGAGCGGCGCTCGCGTTTGCGCGAGGTCGTCAAATGTCACACCGCCGCCGCAACCGGCAGTGATGATGCGGCGCGTTGGCGCTTCGAACGGCTTGTTCAACCAAACATCCACGCACTCGCCATTGTCTGCCACACGCCAGGTGCGCACATCGGATATAGAGCCAATGATGCCCTCGGTACGCAAAAAGCCCAGCGCCAAATCGCCCGGCGCCATAGGCGAACACATAAACGTGGCCAGTTCCACGCCATTGACATACAGACAGATCTGCGCTTCCTGAATTACGCCTCCGTCAACGGGCTTGGCGACACCATGGTCGAACTTCACATAGCGGACGGCTGCGGAGCCGAACATAGGCTCAGGAGCGGTGTCATCAGCGGCTTGGCGTGTCATTGTGCGGATCACTATTACACCACGGGTTTTGTGGCGCATGCGTGCGCAACGTTGGCCTTTGCGCACTATCATCCTGACTGGAAAGACGCTGCGTCTTGCCGCGCAGTGGGGAAAGATCTCTCGCTCAGCTCGGGATGACAGTGGCCGGCGCGGCCCGTCATGTCGAACGCGGCCCGTCATGTCGAGCGTAGCGAGACATCCTTCCCGCAGTGGGGAAAGCTCCGTCGCTCCGCTTGTATGCTGCAGATGCTCGGGATGACGGTGACGGCGCGACCCGTCATGTCGAGCGCAGCGAGACATCCTTCCCCGCAGTGGGAGAAAGATCCCTGCTCCGCTCGGGATGACGGTGGCGGGAGCGGAAAACCCACGAAAGGGAGCCTGGGACACCCTGTGCTAAGACGACAGCGTCAGCCACAGTGCACCGGCTTCACCACCGCCCGCGCGGCACGTCCATCTCGGGATAAGCCAAGTCACCCTCCGGCGCGGTCATGATGCGCACCGCGCACACCTTGAATTCCGGGATCTTTGCGTCCGGATCAAGCGCGTCTATCGTCAACAGGTTGGCCGCCGTCTCGGCGAAGTGCATGGGGATGAACACCACACCGGGATAGGTCTTGGGCGAAACCTTCAGCCGCAGCGTCACCGTGCCGCGCCGCGACTCGACCCGCACCGGGTCGCCATCCTTGAACCCCATGCGTGCGGCATCGACCTCATGCACGTCGACATACGCCTGCGGGAATAGCGCATCGAGCTGCGAGTGGCGCGTCATCGTGCCGCCGTGCCAATGTTCCAGCAAGCGGCCGGTCGTCAAAATCAATGGGAATTCTTCATCAGGTTCTTCGGCTGCGGGAATGTAATCGACCGGAATAAAACGCCCTTTGCCCGCCGGAAATGTCTCGCTGAACAAAAACGGAGTGCCTGGGTGCGTCTCGTCCGGCACCGGATATTGCAAGCCGGTTTTGTCGATGCGCGCATAGGTCACACCCTTGAGCATCGTAGCCACGCCCGCCATCTCGCGAAACACGGCTTCGGCGTTTGGATAGTCCCAGCCCGCGCTGTTTGGGCGGCCCAGGCGCGCTTCGATGCGTTTGGCCAGGTCGCAGATGATCGCACTGTCGGTGCGCGCCTGGCCGCGCGGCGCGAGGGCGCATCGCACGCGTTGCACGCGACGGTCGGTGTTTGTGAAGGTGCCCTCTTTCTCAGCCCAAGCCGCGGCCGGCAGAATCACATCGGCAAATGCCGCCGACTCGTTGATAAAAATATCCTGCGCCACCAGAAACTCAAGCTGCTCCATGTGATGGCGCGTGACGTTCAGATTGGGCTCGGTCATCATCGGGTTCTCGCCCATGATGTAGAGCGCGCGAATGCCGCCGGGCCGGGCATTGGCCAGGATTTCGGTGGTGGTCAGCCCGCGCCGCCGGCTGAGACCGCCGGGTTCGACGTTCCAGGCCGCCTCCCACTTTTCGGCGTTGCCAGGCGCGTCAACTTCCATGTAACCGGGAAAGTGAAAGGGCATGGCTCCGGCGTCCGACGCACCTTGCACATTGTTTTGGCCGCGCAATGGGTTCAACCCGGTGCCTTCGCGGCCGATATGCCCGGTCAGCAGCGCCAGGTGAATCAGGCCAAGCGCGCTGGCCGTGCCGTGCGACAGCTGCGAGATGCCCATGCCCCAGAAGATCGCACCATTGGTCGCGCGCGCATACATGCGCGCGGCTTCGGCGATCAGGTTGCGGTCAACGCCAGAAATGCCTTCGGCGTATTCCGGCGTAAATTTCGCCAGCGACTGCGCGAGTTCATCGAAGCCTTGCGTGCGCGCCTCAACAAACGCCGCGTTGTATAACTTTTCCGCCACAATCACATGCGCCATGGCGTTGAACACCGGCACATTTGTGCCCGGCCGGATCGGCAGCCACAATGCCGCGTAGTTGCACAGTTCGATGCGCCGCGGATCGATCACGATCAGCTTGGCGCCGTGCTGCACGATCGCCGCCTTCATGTGCAACGCAATGATCGGATGGTTCTCGGTTGTGTTTGAGCCGGTGACGATGAAGCAATCGCTCTTCGCCACCTCGGAGGCAGTGTTGCTCATGGCCGAGGTGCCGAGCGATTTCAACAGCGCAACGACCGAGCCGGCGTGGCACAGGCGGGTGCAATGATCGACATTGTTTGTGCGAAACAGCGACCTGTACATTTTCTGCATCAGGTAGTTGTCTTCGTTGGTCGCTTTGGCGCAACAGTAGACGGCCATGGCGTCCGAGCCGTCGCGCCTGTAAATCGCGGTCAGGCGCTCGGCCACCGTGTCCAACGCCTCGTCCCAACTGGCTTCACGCCACTCGCTCTTGTCGAAAGCCTGTGTGCGCCGGCCAGGCGCCTGCTGCGTCTTGCGAAGGAGGGGCGTGGTTACTCGCGCGGGGTTGAAAAGATAATCATAGCCAAAGCGGCCCTTCACGCACAAGTTGCCATGGTTAACCGGGCTCTCAAACGGCGAGGTCACCTTGTGGATGTACTCGTCCTTGATGTGCAGCTCCAGCGTGCAGCCGACGCCGCAATACGGGCAGGTGGTGGAAACGATGCGGTCGGATTTCATCGATTTCTACTCCGGCGTTGCGCGCGCGTCAGATCGACGATTTCTTCAGGCGTCTTGCCCTGCTCCATCAGATGCTCACGCTTGGGCTTGAGCGCGTTCGTCGGACAGACTTGCACGCACTGGCCGCAGAACACACAGCTGGTCTCGGGCATCGGTTTATCGACAAACGTGGCGATTGTGGTGTCGAAGCCGCGGCCGTCGAAGTTGATGGCGAACGTGTATTGCGCATCGTCTGCGCACACCTGCACACAGCGCCAGCACAACACACATTTGTCGTAGTCGCGCACATACATCGGGTTGTCGTCGATCAGCGTGTGCTCGCGGCGTCGGCAGTCGCCGAAGCGCGCGACGTCGGCTTTGTACTCGTCTTGCAGGCGGGTGATCTCCGGCGCTTCGGAGAGATCGACGGCCGAGTTGAGCATTTCCAAAATCGTGCGGCGGCTGCGCTCGACTTTTTCGCTGCGCGTGACGATCTTCATGCCCTCGGCCGCCTGCGCCACACAACTGGCGACAAGCGTGCGCGCGCCTTCAACCTCAACGACGCACATCCGGCACAAACCGTAGCCAGTGCAATGCTCGTGATAGCAGATGGTCGGCACTTCCGCGCCGGCTTGTTGCGCGGCATGGAGAATCGTTGTGCCCTCCGGCACCTCGATAGGCTGGGAATCGATTGTGAGATTAAGGGTCATGTTGAAGAGAATGCACCGCCAAGACGCCAAGAGCGCCAAGCTAACTAGACCGACAGCACCATACGCTTGATACCATCTTTCACAAGTTTGACATTCCAGTTGATCAGAAAACCGAGCGTTAATTTGCTCAATTTGAGATAGGTCAGCAACTGCGCTTCGTGAAGAGGAATGACTTCATCAACGGATTTGTTCTCGATCACGACACACTCTTCCACAATCATGTCGATTCTGTATCCAGCATCAAGTTGAACATCCTCATACACAACCTTGAGCGGCACTTCGACACGCACGCGCAGGCCGCGTTTCGACAGCTCGTATGCAAGGCACACTTGATAAGTCGACTCAAGCAAACCCGGGCCAAGTGCTCTATGCACTTTGACCGCTGCGTCAACGATTTCTCGCGCAATTCCGTCCACGGCGACCGATGGCTCAGTTGTCATAGTGCCTCTTTGCATCTCTTGGCGTTCTTGGCGTCTTGGCGGTGAACACCCTCGCGTCATCCATCCGTCAATCACTCGGCTTGAACAGCTCCGGCCAGAGGGCCATCGCGCTTCGTACCGCGCCCGCGGCGGTTTGGCCCAGTCCGCAAAGCGACGCGTCGGTCATGGTCCAGCCCACATCACTAAGCGCGGCGGCGTCGTTTGGCCGCGGTGTTCCCGCGGCGACGCGCTCAAGTATCTCGGCCTGGCGCTGCGTGCCCAGTTGGCACGGATAGCACTTGCCGCACGACTCATGGGCGAAGAAATGCCCCAGCCGCGCCAGCACATCGCGCATGTCGCGCGTTTGGTTGAACACCATCACCGCGCCGCTGCCCAGCGTCAGCCCGGCCGCGCGCAGATCTTCGAAGGTGATCGGCACATCGAGATGCTTTTGCGTGGCGAACGCGCCCGCCGCGCCGCCGAGCAAGATCGCGCGCAGTTCGCCGCCCGCGACACCGCCGCACAAATCCTCGATCAGGTGACGCAGCGTCACGCCAAACGAAATCTCATAAACGCCCGGCCGTGTGACATCGCCGGAAACGCAGACCAGCTTGGTGCCGGTCGATTTTTCCGTGCCAAAGCGCTTGAACGCCTCGGCGCCGTGCGTCAGTATATACGGCACCTTGGCCAGCGTTTCGACGTTTTGAATCACCGTGGGTTTGCCGAATAGGCCGTTAGTCACCGGAAAGGGCGGTTTGACGCGCGGCAAGCCGCGTTTGCCTTCGATCGATTCGAGCAGCGCGGTCTCCTCTCCGCAGATATACGCGCCGGCGCCAGCGCGCAGCTCAATGTCGAGATTAAACCCCGAGCCCAGTATGTTCGCGCCGAGATAGCCAGCAGCGCGGCATTCGTCCAACGCCGCTTGAAGTCGCGCGATGGCGGTCGGATATTCGCCGCGCACATAGATGTAGGCCTTGCTCGCGCCTATGGTGTAGGCGCCGATGATCGCGCCTTCGATCGGCCGGCACGCATCGCCTTCGAGCAGCACGCGATCTTTGAACGTGCCCGGCTCGGATTCATCAGCGTTGACGATAAAGTACTTCTGCTCGCCGCTGGCTTTGGCGGTGCCGTCCCATTTGATCCAGGTGGGAAACGCCGCGCCGCCGCGGCCGATCAGGCCCGAGTCTTTGAGCGCCGCAATCACCTGTTCGCGCGGCCAGCGGTTGCCCAGCACCTCGCCCAGCGCGCGCATGCCACCGGCGGCTTCGTATTCGGTTAGCAAATGGCGCCGCCCGCGGCCGCACAGGGCGGTCACGATGCACACATCGCCACCGACATAGTCACCTGCCGCGTGCGTGCCGCTTTCGGCCGCCGTGCCACTCAATACCGCATCGAGCGATTCACTGCGCACATGCGTGTACGTCACCGTGCGCGCGGGCGATTCGGCGTTGAAGGTCACATTCACCGCGGGCGCGACGTTGCAGCAACCCAGGCAAGGCGAACGCTCGATCGTGAGGGCGCCGTCGGCCGATGTGCCGGGACCGCTCAAACCCGCCCGAGCGCAAGCCGCGTGCAGGGTGTCATCGCCGCCATGCGCCGCGCAGGATGGGTCGCCGCATACGCGCAGCACCGTTTTGCCCACCGGCTCGCGATAGAGCATGGTGTAAAAGCCGATGACGCCGTGCGCATCGGCCAGCGGCACGCGCAGCGCGCCGGCGATGGCGGCGACCACCGGCTCTGGCAGATGGCCGTACAACGCCTGTGCCTGCTGCAACGCAGGCAGCAGACGCGTGCGGCCATGCGGCGCATGCTCGGCCAGGATTGGCTCAAGCCGAGATACGTCAACAGTTGCATTTGGCGCTTCCACAAGCTATATGCTATCGTGTCACGACCGCGGTTCCACAGGCTGAAACGCGCAGTGTTTGGTTAAGGCACATTGGCTTTGAGAAATGCCAGCGCGCGCGCCCAGGCGTCTTCGGCCGACGGACCGTGATAGGCGCCATGCATCGGGTTGTTGAACGCGTGACCGGCGCCGGGATAGATGCGCACATCAACGCTTTTGCCGGCTGCGCGCAGCCGGGCCTCAATCGCACGCACCTGATCGACCGGAATGCCGCCATCGGTTTCACCATAGATCATCAGCAGAGGCGCCTTGAGTTTGGACAAATCTTCGGCGCTCGGATCGATGCCGCCGCCGTACCATGGGCTGGCTGCGACGATACGCGGATCGCGGCAAGCGGCGCGAAACGCGACCATGCCACCCATGCAAAAGCCCATGATGCCAAAGGTTTTCTGCCCTTCAGCATTGGCTTTGACAAATGGGCTGGCCGCCAACAGATCGCCGGCCAGCGACACCTCGCGCAGCACGCGCTCGATGTTGTCGCGCGCGACCATGACCAGTTTTATTGCGTCGTTTGGCTCGTTTGCGACTTTGCCATGATACAGATCGGGCACGGCGACGGTAAAGCCTTCGCGCGCGAGCCGTTCGGCCATGTCAAGCACATGCGGCTCGATGCCCCACCATTCCTGGATCAAAAGCAGACCGGGGTAGATGCCATCGTTATCAGGCCGGACAAGATGCACACGCGGGCCGGAATTGGACGGATCGGTGTTAACGGTCGTGTGTTGAATAATCATGGAGCCAACTGTAGCGCGAACTGTGAATTTCACGATAGGATCGGCACTTGACATGACGATACGCTTTACCATGTGCCAGGCGCCGATCGCCGATGGATTCTTCGCCGGAGTTGTGGCTTTGATTGAAGCGCGCATCGCCGCGGGCGCTATTGTCGACAACGACGCGGACTGGGACACGCGCATGCGCAACCTTGCCAACGGCGGCGCCGATGCCGGATGGATCTGCGGGCTGCAATATACCGACTGGGTCGACGCCGGCGCGCCGCTGGAGTTACTGGCTGCGCCGGTTAAAACTGGCGCGCGCTATGGGGGTGAGCCGATCTATTTCTCCGATGTCATTGTCCACCCCACAAGTGCCTATGCGAAGTTTGATGACTTGCGCGGCGGGCGTTGGCTGTGCAATGAGCCGCACTCGTTTAGCGGTTGTCATGTGGTGCGTCATGCGCTCGCGCAACGCCGCCTGCCCGAAGACTTTTTTGCCAGCCGCGCATTCTCGGGCTCGCACGGCGATTCCGTGCGCCAGGTGTTGGCTGGCAACGCCGACGCCGCGGCGATCGACAGCACGGTGCTTGAAGCACTGGCCACAAACGATCCGAGTTTGCTGGCCCAGTTGCGCGTGATCGACACGCTCGGCCCGAGCCCGCGCCCGCCCTGGGTCATCCGCAAGAGCGTGCCAGTGCCGCTGCGCGCCGCCATTCGCAAAGCATTACTCACCCTGCATGAATCGTCCGACGGCGCGGCGCTGCTGGCCCAACACGGCCACGCGCGCTTCGCGCCGGTCGTCGATCGCAGCTACGACGCGATCCGGCAGATGCTGCGCCTGGCCGACCGGCGCGGAATCTGGATGGACATCGGCAGCCGGGTTATAGGTCCGGCATCTGGCAGATAGGTGATCTGTTACCCGCCGGAAAGGTCATGACCTTTCCAAACACCACCGGCGCCTGCACCGAAGCCACGCTCTCCGACACACCCGATCCGCTGTCGGCTACTGTCAGGTGCGAACCGCACACCCGCACATCACTGCCTATGCGAATGACAAAACTGCGCAGCCGACTGCGGCCGCTCAACGTTCGGCGCACGGCACCGTCCAGCCAGTCGACTGTCACTACAGCGCTTGGCACAGATCGCTGCGCCACACATGGAAACGGCAGGTCAAGATAACGATCCACCGCCGCGCGCCACTCATCGTCGCCCGACGTTGCACCCACCTGCAGACTGCGTCCGCCCCAAGCCTGCTGCCCGCTGTCAAACCCAGCAAATTTCAGCACCCACTGTCCACGTTCGGCGCGAACGCGCGCGACGCTCGCTTCATCCAGCAGCAGCGTCTCCGGCAGCGCGCGCTCAAGCGCCGCGATCGCGTCATGGCTCAACCGCGCACGAACCAGCGGCTCGCGCGCCAGCGCCATGAGCACCTTTGAATCGAACAGATAACTGGGCGGGTTAAGAAACGCCACGCCGCGCGCCTGCCAGTCGTTGAACGCGCGCCACCAGTCGCGCGAAAACGTGTCGCTGTAGCCAAAGCGAAAAACAACGTCGTCGTGCGCGGGCGCGGATTCGTCGATCAGCCGTTCAAAACCGTGGCGGCGCAGGCGCGCGTTGACATCCGTGTTCCAACGCTCTGGTTGCGCCGGTATGCCAAACATCGGCGGCACCCAGCGTTCGCCGCTGTCAACTTGATTGCAGAATCGCTCGAACGGAATATCGAACATCAACCGCGCCTGCGCGCCCGCCGCTTCCAATGCCGCGCAGAACGCAAGCTGATCCCACACGAACTCGCTCCATGCACTGGCCATCACGATGCGCAGACGGCAGCCGTTAAGCAGAGCGCGCATCGCGTCAACCAGGTCGCCTCCAAGGCCGTAGCCCTCTTGCATCGCGCTGACCACGCCTTGAGCGGACGGGCATGCTTCGAGCTCGGTGGCCGCCAAGCGATATCCGCCGTCCGCATCCACAAGCAATTGATAATCCGGGCGCAGCGCCAGCAGCGGCGCCGTCGACGCATCGCGCGGGATTGCACCCGGCACCCGCGCAGACAGCAACTGGCGCACGCGCTGCTGATCTTCGTGGAGGTCGGCCACCGCATCGAACAAGGCAAAAAACGCCGCGCCTGCATCGAGCAGTTCTTCGCGAATGCGGTCCGGCAACTCAAACGGCTCCATTGCGGGCCGCCACCAAACGCCGTCGATGCCCGCAAGACCGATGCCGGTTTCTGACATGCGCGCTACATTCATCATCGCTCCTCCAGGTGGAGAATGGCTGTCATCGTGTCCGACACTATACCGATCCGTCCAGCTCGGCTGTCCGACGATACGCGCATTGCCGCGTTCATGCGCCAGGTCTTTGAGGAGACCTACGGCAGCTCAATCCCACCACGCACGCTTGCGCGCTACTTCGAGGAGCATCTCTCACCCAAGGCAATGGCTCGCGACATCGCGCAGCCGCGTTCGGTGTTGCTGATCGCCGCCGCCGGCAATGCCATTCATGGCTCCGGCCGCCTGATCTGGCGCGAACCTCCTGATTGCGTCGCACAACCTGGCGCTATCGAGCTTGGCCGTTTCTATGTCGCCGCGGATCGGCGCGGCACCGGCCTGGCTCAGGCGTTGCTTGCCGCCTGTGAACGCGCAGCTTCGGGCATGCGCGCAACGCACGTTTGGCTGTGCGCATGGGAACACAACTCGCGCGCATTGGCGTTTTACAGGCGCAGTGGTTATGCGATCGCCGGTAAGGCGACTATCATGGTCGGCAACATCGCCTTTCAAGATCACGTCCTGCTCAAGGCGCTACCATGATCGACGACCCGGTTCTCATCAACGACTGGCATCCGCTTATTCGCAGCGACGCATTGCCCAACAATGGGGTCCGCGGCGCGCGGCTGCTGGGCATCGATATTGTGTTGTGGCGCACGCACAACCGGGCGCACGCCTGGCGCGATCTATGCTTGCATCGCGGCGCGCAACTTTCACTCGGCGCGGTTGACGATGGCCGGCTGGCTTGCGCTTATCATGGCTGGCAATATGGCGAGGACGGCGCATGCGCGCGCATCCCGGCGCATGCCGGCCAAACCCCTCCGGCCAAGGCTCGCGCCCAGGCTTTTCACCTTCACGAGCGTTACGGGCTAGTCTGGGTGTGTCTGGGCACTCCGGCGCGCGACGTGCCGCCCTTCCCTGAATACGACGCACCCGGCTTCATCGGCGCGCTGTGCGGGCCGTTTGAGCACATCCAGGCGGCAGGCCCGCGCCTGATCGAGAATTATCTCGACGCCGCGCACTTCCCGTTTGTGCATGAAGGCATGCTGGGTGACAAACGCTTTCCCGAGCTCGGCGAGTTTCAAGCACGCATCACGCCCGATGGCGTGGAATCCGATCCGATTGCCGTCTACCAGCCTGATCCTTTCGCCGGTGCGCCCGGCCGCGTGACGTACACCTATCGCGCCTATCGCCCGCTCACCGCGCACTTCACCAAGCACATGCCAGCGGCGGTCAATGGCATGGTGTTGACGATCACGCCGCATGACCTGATCGACAGCACCGCCTGGTTTGTCGTTGCAACCAACGGCCGGCCGGGCTACAGCAGCGCACAACTTGAGGCTGAGTACGCGCCGCGTATTGGCGGGATCTTTGAGGAAGACCGCGTCATCGTTGAGAATCAGCGGCCGGAGCTTCTGCAGCTGGACTTGCAGTCCGAACTGCACTTGAAATCCGACCGGCTGGCCATTGCCTATCGAACCTGGCTGCGACAACTGGGCATGCGGTGGGGTGTGGCGTAAACGCGCTAGAACTCATCCTGAAAATGTGGGCCCCACCTTTTTCGCCAACGTTTCAGGTGTGCAAGCAAGGTGGAGTCCACATTTTAGGAGGAGTTCTAATGTGACTCACTAGTCCCTCCACCCTCCCGGATGGTGCTCACACATACAATCTGCCGTGAACCTATGAGCCGCTCTCCCAACCTCCTCAAATGCTGGCATCCAGTGGCCTACGCGCACACACTTACACATAAACCGCTGGCCGTCAAACTGCTCGAGAAATTCATTGTGCTTTGGCGCGGCGCCGACGGCGCGGCTCACGCGCTTGACGACCTGTGCATCCATCGCGGCACCGCGCTTTCACTTGGCGAGGTCAAAGACAACGAGATCATGTGCCCATATCACGGCTGGCGCTACAACGCCCAAGGCGCTTGCACGCTTATCCCGCAACGCCGCCACGACGCCATCCCCGCCAAAGCGCGCGTCGGCTCGCATCGATGCGCCGAACGCTACGGGCTGATCTGGATCGCACTGGACGAGCCGCTGCACGATTTGCCGGAAATTCCCGAGCTTGAAAATGGCGCCTGGAAAATTGTCAACACCGGCCCATTCGGATGGCAATCGGACGCCTCACGCCAGCTGGAAAACTTCACCGACTTTGGCCACTTCCCATGGGTGCATCCTGGATTGCTCGGCGATATCGACAGGCCTGAAGTGCCAGAGCACAGCGTCACGACACAGGGCCATGTGCTGCGTTACAGCATCGTGCGGCCAGAGGCGCCCAACTCCGATGAGTTTCCAGTGTTCGCAAATGAGCAGGTGATCAAGCCTGAACGGCGCAGCCGCTATGAGATTCACCTGCCGTACACCCTCGTGCTCCGTCTGGGCTGGGGCGGTGAACGCGGCATGGTGTACTTCTTTGTTTCGCAGCCGCTGTCCGACAATCAGTGCCTGGGCTATTGCATCATTGGCCGCAACTACGACTTCGATCAACCCGACAGCGTGTTGCAGGAGTTCGAAAACGTCATCTTTGGCCAAGATCAACGCATCGTTGAGTCACAACGGCCGGAGCAGGTGCCGTTTGACCTTGCCGCCGAGCTGCATCTGAAATTCGACGCAGTGGCTGTGGCTTATCGTCGGGCGATGCAGGCCAATGGGTTTGCCCAATCCATTGGTTCCACATTGTGAACATGCAATTTATTGCATTTGCTCTCGGTTGACATTTCAATCATCGCACGCTACATTGCGCGCACGTCGCCGCCTACATCGTCCCACCAGGTGCGTTGCAGATTCATCCTCTGCAGCTGCGGAACGGGCGCAACGCAGCGCATTGCCGCGTCGCGCATTTCCATCCCACATCCAATAGGAGAGAAAGCATGTCCAAACGTCCCGATAAGATTCACCCTGCCGTAACGGATCTGGAGAAGCAACTCCGGGCTGGGCGCATTGGCCGCCGCGAATTTCTGCGCACGGTCACGCTGCTGGGCGTAAGCGCGCCCATGGCCTATGTGCTCGCCGCCTGCGGCGCGCCCGCCGCTCCTGCCGCGCCAACGGCCGCCACTGTCAAAGAAGAGGTCAAACCCGCTGCCGAGGCCACCAAAGCCCCCGAACCAACCGCTGCGCCGGAGCCCACCAAAGCGCCGGAACCGACGGCTGTGCCGGAGCCCACAAAGGCGCCCGAAGCCGCGCCAGGCGGCATCAAACGCGGCGGCGTGTTGCGCATTGGCTCGCAGATCAAAGCCGTCGACCATCCTGCGCGCTTTGCCTGGGTGTTCGACAGCAATCAATTCCGCCACACCTATGAGTATCTGGCCGAAACCGGCGTCGACAATGTCACCCGGCCGTTGCTGCTCGAAAGCTGGTCGGTCAATGAAGGCTTGAACGAGTGGACGCTGAACTTGCGCAAAGGCATCAAGTGGTCCAACGGTGATGAATTCACCAGCGAAGATGTGCTGTTCAACTTCTCCGAGTGGCTTAAGCCCGAAACCAAATCTTCAATTCTTGGCCTGTGGGAAGGCTTCCTGAAAATCGAAAACGTCAAGGCTGTCGA
>JANMNW010000550.1:0-7706 GCA_031368515.1 Chloroflexota bacterium | reverse complement strand
CACTGGCGCATCGAGTTTGGGCTCGCGAATGACGAGCGTGCCTGTCGGCAGCTGATATCCATCGAGCATGCCTGACTGCCACATGCGGTGGGCGGTCTTGTAGGTGACGTTGTTCCGACGCGCCCATTCGCTCAGCTTCATATGTCCTATTCTATATCAAAAGGGTATATATATATAGTTAAAACATGAATCCGGTTAGAACCCCGCCACCGCGCCGGCAAACAGACCGGACTGCCACGGCCAGCCCGCCGCGGCGGTCGCCACAAGGCCGGCAACTACGCCACACGCCACATCCGCCCGCTTGCGCATCGCGCCCACCAGCACGTAGGGCTCTCCGCCACTTTTGGTGGTGGCATAGGCCTTGTCACTACAGGCATCAACTTTTCATCGCCGATGATCAACTTTCTCAAACGGTTTGAAGCGAAAACTTGAATAATCGAAGCCAGATTCGATCCACCACCAAACGTGGCGGAGAGCCGCACGTAGATAAACGACAAGTTCGGCACAAAATCAAGCCCCCAGCTGGCCGGGATGGCTGTGCCCAATGCCGCGCCGAATAGACCGGCCAGGCTCCAGGCTGCAAACACCGTCAGGCCGCCGCCCAGGTAAAAATAGTGACGGGCCGGGGCTTCGGCCGTGTCGACTGTGGCATCCAGTTGGGTGATCGCCATGGCATAGGCCAGATCGACGAGCAGGAAAGCCAGCCCGGCGCGCCACCACCAGGACAAATGACCAAAGTGGCGGGCGATCGCCGCGCCATACATCATGTTACGCAAGTTGATCACCAGCGCCGCCAGCAAGATAAATGCCAGCGGCGCCTGATCGCGATACAACTGCATCGCCACCATCTGGCCGCGCCCGGCAAACATCAGCGACTGCAAGGCGGTCGCCTGCGCGATATCGCCCAGCACTCCAGACGTAAATGCGCCTGCGGCGAGGCCAAAGGGAATGACACTTGCAAGGTTGAGCAATTGAGTTCGCGCGCCGGCGGCAAATTGGCAGCGCGCAGAGTCGGTCAGGGAAACGTTCATTGGGCCGTCGATTATCGCGCCACGCCGCGCCGCGGCTGTGCACCCGGCGCATTTTTTCAAGGCGAGCGGCGCACCTGTCGCAGGGCTGGTTGCCGCAGGTGACCGAAAGCCGCCGGCGTGCGGCGAGATGCCTCTTGAGAGAGGCCAAACTCCAGCAACCCGCAGCGTTGTCCGGCTCAATGCAATACCGCACGGCCTTCGGGCGGCACTCGATTAGAAAACTGCGCCCTCGCGCACCGCTGGTATGCTCGCCGCACGATGAGCGACGACTCTGGCGCCTACGAAGCCCGGCTGCGGGAGCACATGCGGGCGCAGCAGGTGCGCGCAGAGCACCTAACGTTTGAACAATCGTGCCACTCAGTGGCAGAAGCCGCGCTCGCCGCCGACGTCACGGAGCGCGATTTTGTCAAGACAATTTGCCTGTGCAGCAAATCCGGCCGCGTGGTGGCTATTGTGGTCAAAGGCGAGGATCGCGCCAATCGGCAGGCCGCACAGCAGGCGCTGGGCCTGGGCAAGCTCAACATCGCATCACCCCGTGAAATGCTCGAACGCACCGGCTATCCCGCGGGCGGCACTCCGCCCTTTGGCTTTGACGCTGTGTTTTTGATCGATGAGCGCGTGCTTGAGATGCCCGTGGTGTATGCCGGCGGCGGCAGCGAAAAAGCGCTCACTCGCATCGAGCCACAAGAACTCGTGCAGGTGAGCGCGGGCCAGGTCGGTGTCTGGCGGATTACTGCCGCAATGACACCACCGTCGGCGTCAGATCAAACATCTTGAAGCCCAATGGCATCAATATGATCGTTGCGCACAGAATGTAAGCAATGCAGAGCCAGATTCCGCTCAGCCACCAGCCGACCAGGAAGAAGTAGGCCGCCCGCAACAAAATGTTGTACTGCGGCAGCTCAACGCGCCGGCCGGAACGCGCGTCCAGCATGCGCTGGCCGCGCAGCGCCATCACCTGCGGCACATAGTTGAGCATAATCACGCCGATCGGAATGCCGATGTAGGTGTTCATGAGCAGCCACGCCACGCCAGTCCAGACCAGGCCCAGCCACCAGCCGACAACTACAAACCACAACAGCTGCACCAGCCAGCCCGGCCGGCGCGTCTGAACATAGGTTGTATCTTGAATCACGTTTGTCTCCTTCGCCGTTTTGAATGCGGCCAACGTGATCTATTACGCGTCAAACTGGCAAAAGTTTCGGACAGCGCGCTGACGCGACGCAGTCGTAAGGCCGATGCCGGCTCTAGAAAGAGCCAAACACCACGCACTGCGGGCTCGGCACGCTCAGCTTGCCCGGCACGCGCTGCAATTTCCCGGCCGAGCCTGCGTCAAACACGATTACATCGTCCGTGTTTTGATTGGCCACATAGACGCGCCCGTCCGGGCCCAGCGCGAAGTTGCGCGGCCATTTGCCACCGGTAGAAGTGCAGCCCAGCGCGCTCAAGAGGCCGGTGGCCGCATCAATCGAAAACGCCGCTATGCTGTCATGGCCGCGGTTTGAGCCATACAAAAAGCGTCCATCGGCCGAGATGTGAATGTCCGCGCAATAGCTGGTCTCCACATAGTCCGAGGGCAGCGTGGAAATGACCTGCAGCTCGCGCAGCGCGCCATCGGCGCTCAGCGCCGTCACCGTAACGGTATTGTCCAGCTCGTTGATCACATATGCAAAGCGCCCATTGGGGTGGAAAGTCAGGTGACGCGGGCCAGCGCCCGGCTGCATGCGCGCGCGTCCGCGCGGGCGCAGTTTGCCGGCAACCGCATCGATGGCGTAAATCATCACGCTATCCAACCCCAAATCGCACGCGTACAGATAGCGATTGGTCGGGCCCACCCTGACCTGATGCGCGTGCGGCTCCGTCTGCCGGTCGGGGTTGATGCTGCGTCCATGGTGCTGAACAAAGTCGGCCAGCTCATCTGGGGCGCCATCCTCGCGCAGGCGAATCATGCCGATGCTGCCGCCGCCATAGTTGGCCGCAAACGCATAGCGGCCCGATTTTTCCAGCGAGACGTGACACGGGCCGGGACCGCCTGTCGGCGCGACGCCCATCGGCGTCAGTTTTCCGCTGATCGCATCGACGGCAAATGCGCTGAGCGCGCCGTGGGGCGCGCCGGCAAATTCGCCAATTTCATTGATCGAATACAGCACCGGCAGCACCGGATGCAGCGCTAGAAAACTTGGGTTGGCCAAACCCGCGGTGGCCGCGACCTGCTCAAGTTGGCCGGTCTCTGGGTCCACCCGGCAGGTGTAAATGCCTTTGCTGGTCGAGTGCGTGCCTGTGCCGATAAATGCAAATGTTGTGGTTGACATCGTCCGCTATTGTCTCGCGATCGGAAATCAGCGCAAACCTGGAAACAAGCGAGGGGCGACAGGCCTGCGGCCCATCCCCCCTCAGTGCGCGTACGGTTCGGCCTACGGGGCCGCGCGCATCACTATCGGCAGCAGAACGCGCGTGCCGCTGGCAGCCACCGACGGAATCGGGCACGCGCTGACGACAAAGTCGTCTCCGGTTGCCTTCAAATTAGCGCCGCCGAGCGTGCGGAAGTGCAGCTTGGTCGCTGTGCCAACCGCCACAAATGTGAAGTAGGTGCGCTGATAGCCCGATGTAACCGTGTTGATAAACGCAGACGAACTCAGTTGGCTGAACGTATCGCCTGTTGTCACCAGGTAAATCAGTCCGCTGTTTGCAGGTGCTGCATAAACGGCGTCAACTTTTGTCCAGGCAGATACATAGTAGCGAGTGCCGGTTGTGGTCGTGATGTCTTGGGCAATCCAAGCATTGGGGTCAACCGAAACGACGCCGTTGACGATGCTTGCAGTGGTCGTGACGCCGCCAGGCAAGTCGCTAAATTGCTGCCAAGGATTGAATGTCGGGTCGCTGAAATCGCCATTCTTGAGAAGATTGACCGGCGACCCGCAGGAAATGGGTGCCGGACCTGTGGGTTCAGGCGAAGGATCGCCCGTCGTCGAAAGCACAAAGTTGTCGGCATCAACGTTAAATTGAGCGTTGACCGTGGCCACATCGGCCAGAACGCGATAGGTCAGAATCGTGCGAGTGGTCGGCGCCGTAAACCCGAACTCGATTTTCTTCCACTGCCCGATCGGCGCAGACGCCACGCTAAAGATCTCCGAATTGACGATCCCCACTCCCGGATTGCCGCCGGGAGTGGCTTGGTTCACTAGCACAACAACGCCGGCGTTTGCCGAAACTTCGTACTGTGCGTTAATGCGAATCCAGCCGGTAAACGTGTACGCTTGCCCAACCATAGTCGGAATGATTTGATCCACCCAGCCGGTGGGCGTCATTCGCAGCATGCCGTCGGTCACCGAGACTTGCGACACCGCGTTGTGCGTGATGATGCGCCAAGAGGGGGTCAGCGCCGCGGAGAAATCGCCGTTGGCAATTAAGTTCGCAGTTACGGCAGCAGGCGCGCGCTGAAGTGGGCTGTATGCCGCGTAAGAACTTGCCAGTTTGCCAGCATGGGTTGCAGCCAACGCTGGCGAGGCCACGACAGCCGGGACAGATAGTGCAGAGAGCACAATTGTTGCGAGCACGATCTTTGAAGTAGTCCGATGCATATCCTGTGTCTCCAAGGTAGATGACGGCTTTGCTCGCCTGTATTTGATCGGGAAGCAATGACCTCGACGCAAGTTCCAGCAACCCACCCAAGCGCCCCGCAACTACGCGTTGCTGGTCGAGCACTGCGTAAACGCAGATTGATTGTAGGGGGATTTCATCTTCTCAACGCAAAGAGTTCCTTGAGCGAGATGTTGGAAAAAAATTGCAAGCCTGACTTGTGACCCGGCACAAGTCAGGCTTGCAACACAATTTACCGCCTTGAGGGCAGGACTTCTTGATTGTCAGACCGCAACCCCAAAACGACGACCCGCCCCCTTGCTGCGGCATTTTCTGCAGCACCGCAAGGTAAAGGCCGCGGTTCAGGATGTGATCTATTGTTCTTCACCCGATTTCTGCGCGCTCGCGATCAAATCCTCGAGTGACGGAATCTGTTCTTCGGCCAGACGTTCGCCTTCGCCAACGCCCAGCAATGCCTTTTCGGCCTGGATCAGCGATGCCGACTTCTCCGGCGCTTCCGCGCTTGGCAGGATCACGCCTTCGTAGTTGTCCATGGCGTCGTTCTTGAACCCTGTTCCGGCAGGAATGAGCTTGCCCAGGATGACGTTCTCTTTGAGACCGAGCAGGTCGTCGCGCTTGCCTTCGATCGCCGCCTGCGCCAGCACCTTGATCGTGTGCTGGAACGACGACGCGGACAAGAACGATTCGGTGGCTAGCGCCGCCTTGGAGATGCCCAACAGAACAGGCGCGCCGTTGGCCGGCTTCTTGCTCTCGCCCAGAAGCTTTTCATTCACACGCGCCAGCTCCAGCCGGTTGACCATGTCGCCAGGCAGGTAATGCGAGTCGCCGGGCGTGGTGATCTGCACGCGATTGGTCATCTTGCGCACCACGATTTCGAAGTGCTTGTCACTGATGTTCACGCCCTGCGACCGGTACACTTTCTGCACCTCAGTCAGCAGATACAACTGCGCGGCATCACGCCCGAGCACCTTCATCAGCATGTGCGGGTTCTTGGTGCCTTCGGTCAGCGGGTCACCCGCTTTGACTTCGGCGCCCTCAGGGATGAGCAGACGCGCGGCTGGCGGCACTTCGTACTCGACATCTTCTTTCTTGTCGTAGACCACGGTCACCGTCATGCCATCGCGCACAACGCGGCCGCCGTGCTCGACTTTCATTTCAGTGTCGCCGCGAATGGCGATGACCGCTTTGTCCTTGATTTCCTGGCCGTCGTCAACCTTCAGCGACCAGTTGCCAGGGATGTTGTACACATCCTTCTGCAGGGTGCTGTTGGAGATTTGCACGCGGCGAATGCCGCCGTCGAGTCGCTCAATGTGCACCCGGCCGGCAATGTCGGCCATCAGCGCCTCAGCCTTCGGCTTCTTGCGCGCCTCAAGCAGCTCTTCAACGCGCGGCAGACCCTGCGTGATGTCGCTGCCCGCGGCAACGCCACCGGTGTGGAAGGTGCGCAGCGTCAGCTGCGTGCCCGGTTCACCAATCGACTGCGCCGCGATGATGCCGACCGCAGCGCCGATGGCGATCATCTTGCCGCGGCCCAGGTCGCGTCCGTAGCACAGCTGGCAGATGCCGCTTTCAAGCGCGCAGGTCAGCGGCGAACGGACGTACATCTCGGTGACCTTGGCTTTTTCGATCAGCTCGAACGCCGCGTCATCGATCGGCTCGCTGCGCGCAAGGATGATTTCACCCGTCTTCGGGTGCTTCACATCCGCTGCTGTCATTCGGCCCAGCGCGCGGTCCTTCATTTTCTGGCCGCCGATGTCGTCGCTGGCGCGAATCCAGATGCCGGCCGTGGTGCCGCAGTCGTAGCGATTGACGATGACGTCCTGCGTCACATCGACCAGGCGGCGCGTCAGATAGCCAGCGTCGGCGGTGCGCATGGCCGTGTCGGCCAAGCCTTTGCGCTGACCGTGCGTCGAGATGAAGAACTCAATTGCATCGAGGCCCTCGCGGAAGTTCGACTTGATCGGCAGCGCAATGATTCGGCCAGACGGGTCGGCCATCATGCCGCGCATGCCCGCCAGCTGCGTGATCGGGCCGAAACCGCCTTTTGTGGCGCCGGATGTGGCCATCACACTCAGGTTGCCAACGGGATCCATGACCTTCTTGACAGCTGCGGCGACCTGGTCGCGCGCTTCCTGCCAAATGGTGATGGCGCGGTTTTCGCGCTCGTCCTCGGTCATCAGGCCGCGGCGATACTGGCGCTCGACTTCCTGCACCTTGCTGTCGGCCTGCGTCAGAATTTCAGTCTTGGCGGTCGGCACAGCGATGTCCGACACCGCAATGCTGACGCCCGAACGGGTGGCGTAATGGAAGCCGATGTCTTTGATATCGTCCACAAACGCCACAACTTCGGCCTGACGATCGTTGCCCAAGACCTGATAGGCATGATTGACCAGCTTCTGCACGTCGCCTTTGTCCAACACGCGGTTGACAAAGCGCACCGGCGACGGGACGATGCGATTGAAGATCGCGCGGCCGACAGTGGTTTCCACCAGGCGGCGGCGCGACAGGTTGTCCTTATAGCGGTTGTTGTCTTCGTCGTTGAAGGTGTCCATCAACACCTTGATCTTGGCGTGGATGTGCACCTGCGACAGTTGATAGGCCATCTCGACTTCGTCGAGGTTGTAGAACACGCGGCCATCGCCCTTGCGCGGGCTCGGGTCGAGCAGCGTCAGGTAGTAGACGCCAAGCACCATGTCCTTGGTCGGGCCGACGATGGGCTCGCCATCGGACGGCTTGAGCAGGTTGCCGGTGGCGATCATCAGCTTGCGCGCTTCTTCGACGCTCTTGCGGCTGAGCGGCACGTGCACGGCCATCTGGTCGCCGTCGAAGTCGGCGTTGAAGGCCTGACACACGAGCGGGTGCAATTGAATGGCCTTGCCCTCAACGAGAACGGGTTCGAAGGCCTGGATGCCGAGGCGGTGCAACGTCGGCGCGCGGTTGAGCAGCACCGGGCGCGTCTTGATCACGTCCTCAAGCACTTCGTAGACTTCAGGGCGCTCGCGCTCGATCACGCGTTTTGCACCTTTGACGTTATTCGCGTAGTTGAGTTCAACCAGTTTCTGGATGACAAACGGC
>JANMNW010000549.1:0-3880 GCA_031368515.1 Chloroflexota bacterium | reverse complement strand
CACTGGCGCATCGAGTTTGGGCTCGCGAATGACGAGCGTGCCTGTCGGCAGCTGATATCCATCGAGCATGCCTGACTGCCACATGCGGTGGGCGGTCTTGTAGGTGACGTTGTTCCGACGCGCCCATTCGCTCAGCTTCATGTGTCCTATTATATATCAAAAGGGTATATATATATAGTTAAAACATGAATCCGGTTAGAACCCTCCCCATGGAGAGCTTATTGACGCCTACCGCGGGCTCTCTGGCTCAAGACCGAGCCAAGGCACCAGCAGGCAACTCGCCGCACACGGCCGGCAAACTGCAGCGTGATATCTGGTACGAGCGCGCAGCCGCGGTCATGCCGTATGGCGTCTCATCCAACTTCAGATACTGGGGCGCCGACGACACGCTGATTGTGGCGCGCGGCTCGGGCAGCCACATTTGGGATGCCTACGGCAAGCGCTACATCGACTACCGGCTGGGTTTTGGGCCGATCATTTTGGGCCACGCCTTTGAACCCGTAAACAGCGCCGTAACCGCCGCCATGCAAGATGGCACCGTCTTTGCAGCCACGCATCTGCACGAGATACGCGCCGCCGAAAGGCTAACCCGGGTCACCGGCACCGACATGGTGCGTTGAACCAACAGCGGCGCGGAAAGCACGCTGCACGCTTTGCGGGTGGCGCGCGCGCACACCAACCGCGAAAAGTTCATCAAGTTTGAAGGCTGCTACCATGGCGCGCACGACCAAGTGATGTGGAGCACGCCCAGCAGCCCGGTCGGCGCCATGGGTTCGCGCCGCAGCCCCAATGCGGTGCCAACCAGCAGCGGCATCCCGCGCGCATTTGGCGACAAGGTCATCAGCCTGCCCTACAACGATTTTGAGGGCTTCGAACGCGCCATGCGCGATCAGGGCCACGATGTCGCCGCCGTTCTGGTAGAGCTGATGATGGGCAACCTGGCGGGCGTGATGCCGGCGCCGGGCTGGCTCGAATTGCTGCGCCGCGAATGCGACGCGCGCGGCGCCGTGTTGATTTTTGACGAGGTCAAGACCGGCTTTCGCATTGCGCTGGGCGGCGCTCAAGCGCACTTTGGCGTGCGGGCCGACCTTGTGACTTACGCCAAAGCCATGGCCAACGGATTTTCGCTGGGCGCAATCGCAGGCAAGCGCGAGTTCATGATGACGATCGAACCCGGCGCCGTGGGCCAGGGCGGGACGTACTGCGGCAACATCGTGGCCGTCGCCGCCTGCGACGCCACCCTGAAATTCATGGAAGAGCAGCCGGTGCACGAAACCATTCGCACGCGCGGCACACGCTTGATGGCCGGCATTGGCGACATTCTAAGCCGGCGCAGCGTGCCTCACACGATCAGCGGCTTGCCAGCCATGTTCGGCGTCATGATCGGCGTGCGCGCTGATGATCGCCTGGACTACCGGGCGGTTGCGCGTCAATCGGACAACGAGCTCTCCAGCGAGATTACAGCAGGTCTGCGCGCGCGCGGCGTGCTGCCCGATCCCGACTTCGCCGAGCCCTGGTTTCTATGCTTTTCGCACAGCAACCGTGACATCGACGACACGCTGCAAGCGTATGACGACGTCGTCAATGCGGTTGTGCGCTAGAACTCATCGTAGATATGTGGGCCCTCCTTTTCTGCCAACGTTTTCGGCTGACGGACAAGGTGGAGTCCACATATTGGGATGAGTTCTAGTCCGTCACGCTGACATGCTTGCAATGCCCGTCCCCATATCGTCGCACCCAAAACCTTTGGGACCGATCGGCGAACGGGCATTTTGTCCCAGGCGCGTGCCCATTGGTCGGACTTGCAGCAATTTGCATGCAGGACCAACGGCGGCATTCGACTAAATAAGCACGCTCACCGGTGCCCCATGCCTAAAGCTCTGTACATAGTTGAACCTGACCTGCTCTTCGCCGTGCCAAACGCATCCACCTTGGACTCGCGCGACCGCCTGAGCACCATGCTCAGCGAAGCCGACTCGCAGTTGCAGAGCATCTCCGGGACCTGGAATGGCTTGATGTCCCGGCTGCGCGACGTGGAGCGCGGCATTCAGCAGTACGAGCAGCTTACCCGCAAGCTGGACGCGTTCGTCGACGATGCGCTGTATCACGGCGACGCCGAGACCGCCCGCTTGTGCGCCGAACGCGCCGCGTTGCTGCGCGCCGAGCTGCGCCGCATCGCCGGCTGCTTCAATGACAACAAGGCGCTGGCGACCACGCTGGATGAAAATCTGCGCGCGTTGCAGCGACAGCTTGAGCGCAACGGCATCTAGCGCACCCGCTCGACGACCAGTAAATGCTCCAGCGCAAATGCGCGCAACGGCGTGGCGTCCAACGCTTGCATCGTGCCGCGCAGCGCCCGGCCGGCGACGCCCAAGCGCCGGATGATGTTGTCAAATCCGCCGCTGATCTGCGTCAGCGCGACCTCGCGCACAGGCGCGCCAGCGAACAGCGCGCGCAACTCGCTCGCGCGATAGGCGCGCACATGCGGCGCAAGCCGATTGCGCAATCGATCCGGAAGCCAATTGACAAAAGGCTTGTTGCCAAAGTGATATTTGCCGCGCCAATACAGCCCATGTGTTTCAAACATATACAGACGATTGGGCACATAGATCACCGCCCGGCCGCCCGCCCGCAACACCCGGGAAATTTCCAATGCCGATCGGCGATCATCGGACACGTGCTCCAGCACGTCGTTGCTGAACACGACATCAAACGACGCGTCGGCAAAAGGCAGCCGTTCGCCGACCGCGCCCAGCACACGATCGATGCCGCTGGCGCGGGCGCGCTGCAGCCGTTCGACCTCGATGTCAAAGCCAAACACATCGGGGGTAAAGCGGCGCATGGCGTGCATATAGACGCCAAGCCCGCAGCCAAACTCCAGCACCCGCTTGCCCGCCAGAGGCGCATAGTGGTTGGCCAGGCGCAGCCGGCGCTCTTGCCCTTCGCGCCAGACAAATGAGGGGTTTCCGCGCTCGGCTGCCTTGTCGGTGATGCTCATCGCGGCGGCATTATCGCCCGTCCGACGGCCGGCGGGCCATCACGCTGGCGTCAGCATTAGGTCATAGAAGAGGCTCAGCATAAGCTAAGCTTCGCTCCGGGAGAATGTCATGCAGGGTCCATTGGTCAGCATCCTCACCGCTTGGTACAACCTGCCGTTTTCGCTGATGTTCATGCTGAGCGTCATTTTCGCCATCGTGCAGGCTGTCGGCTTGGGCGGCGAGAGCGCTGCCGAAGGCGATGGGGACATCGAGTCGGACGCCGATGTTGACGCCGACGGCGACGCTGACGCCGATCTGAACACCGATGGCGCAAGCGGACTGGACGCATCCGGGATGTTCAGCCTGCTGGCATTTATCGGCATGGGCAAAGCGCCGCTTGCGGTCATCATTTCAATGCTGCTTAGCAGCGTGGCGGTGAGTGGCTGGGCGCTCAACCGTGTTGTTGAAACGTTGTTTGCGCCGTATCCTGCACTTGCATTGGCAGGCGTGCTGCTGCTCAGCGTTTTGATAGGCGCTGTGGCGACATCGCGCGGCTCGCGCTTTCTCGGCCGCGCATTGCCGCCCGTCAGCACGACGGCCACAAATGAGCTCGCGCTGGTCGGCCGGATGGGCACGGTAGTCAGCCCGGCTGTCGATCCTGTGTATGGCATGGTGCGCCTGCGCGATCGCAGCGGCACCATGATCAACGTGTTTGCGACGTCCGAAGATGCCGCCATGATCAGTCAGGGCGCCAACGTCATGCTGACCAGCTACGACGAACAGAAGAAACGCTTCAGCGTCCGCATCATCGAGCCAAGCAAGTGACGCCGCCAGGTTGCGCGCCAGGCCCGGGCGGAACGGGCAGCGCGCGTGTGGATCCATGGAGAAACATATCATGAACG
>JANMNW010000515.1:0-1574 GCA_031368515.1 Chloroflexota bacterium | reverse complement strand
CGCTGATGGGCCGCGAAACGCTGACCGAGCAGGATATCCTGCTGCCGCCGAACTGGCCCTGCCGCACCGCCTCAAGCGGCATCCGTTCCAGGACACCGAGCAAGCCATGCAGGTGCTTAGCGAAAAGCTGCAGCAGATCGAAGACCAGCAGCAGCAGCAGGCCCAACAGCAACAACAGCAGGCTCAGCAGGACGGCACCTCAAAAAAAGCGAAACGGGGCTGAACGAGAACAAAGAAGACTCGCAAAGCCCCGCAGAGGCCATGCCTCAATCCGTGCCGTCGGCGCCTCAAAGCGCGCAAGATTTTCAAGGCGGCCAGCAAGCCAAGATCGGGCAGGAGTTCAGCACCCGCAAGCTGAACACGCCGCTCGACAAAATGACGCGCAACAGCGCCGGCAAGCGCAGCACCACGCGCACCAATCGCAAGCGCGGGCGCTACATCAAGTCGCAGCCGATGAACGGCCGTCCGGAGGACCTGGCATTCGACGCCACGCTGCGCGCCGCGTCACTGCATCAGATTAGGCGCCGGGCCGAGCGCGACGCCGATGCCGCCGCGGCGCCGGCAAAAAAGCCAGCAGCCAAACAGATGGCGTTTCTGGTGCACAAGGCCGACCTGCGCAAGAAGGTCCGGGTGCGGCGGGCGGCCAACCTGATCATGTTTGCCGTCGATGCATCGTGGAGCATGGCCGTGGCTGAGCGCATGATGGCGACCAAGGGCGCGATCATGTCGTTGTTGACAGACGCTTATCAGCGCCGCGACAGGGTGGGGCTGGTGGTGTTTCAAAAATCGACTGCCACGCTCGTGTTGCCGCCCACCTCGTCGGTGGATCTGGCACAGCGGGCGTTGCGCGACATCCCGGTTGGCGGCAAAACTCCGCTCAGCGCCGGGCTGACGCTCTCGTTTCACGTGATCATGCGCGAGAAGCGGCTGCATCCCGAAGTGATGCCGCTGTTGATTGTGCTTACGGACGGCGCGGGCAACGTGAGCATGAGCAATCTGCCGCCGCAGATCGAAGCCCACCGCATCGCCAACCAGGTGCGGGATGAGCACATCCGCTCGGTTGTGATCAACATGGAGCATGTGGCATTCGACCAAGGATTGGCCCGCAAGCTGGCCGAGAACATGGATGCGCGGTGTCTGTCGCTGCGCGAGTTGCATGCGGAAGCCCTCTATGAGGCTGTCAAGAAGGAATTGAAGTAGAGAATACGGGTATTGTTTTGGAGGTTAAAGGATGAGTGACCAGAAAGCGGTGAAGTTTTATGGGGCCATGTGGTGCGGCGACACGCGTCGCGCGCGCTCTTGGATGGACCGGTACAAGGTCTCGTATGAGTGGGTGGATGTCGACAAAGACAAGTCCGCCGAGGAATTGGTGAAATCGCTCAACAATGGATTTCGCAGCATTCCGACGCTGTTGTTCCCGGATGGTTCCAAGCTGGTCGAGCCTTCGACCAAAAAGCTAGAGGATCATGTGCGGGCGCTCGGCCTGCCGCTCACCGAGCCGCCGGTGGAAAACGCATAGGCGCGTTGGGGCAGCCCGGCGCGTTTTGACCTACTGCAAACAACGCATTGCCCAT
>JANMNW010000476.1:0-25342 GCA_031368515.1 Chloroflexota bacterium | reverse complement strand
GCCACGCCCTGGGCCGCGCCAAGCAAAAACACGCGCCAGCCGCGCGTAGCCGCGCGCGCGCAAAGACGCTGCGTCAGTTCGACGCCTGTGACTCGCTCGGGCAGCGGCCGGCCACGCAGCCGGGCGGCCAGGGTGATGCCTACGCCGTCGGGAAGATTCAGCGCGCTGCTTTCCAGCGCCCGTGCAAACTCTGGATCGCGCCGCGCGGTTGCGACAAACTCCGGGTTGACGGTTGCAAAACGCTGCACAGCGCCGCTTGCCAGCGCGCTTTCGGCGTGAGCGCAGGCCTCGTCAATCGTGACCGGATCGATGCGGACGTTGAGGATGCGAAAGGCAGACACGTGAGGCGTTAATGTTTTACCAAGTGGACGCGCTTAGAATCACTTCCATGAGTCAGCGACGAGTATATCTGGATCATTCCGCCACCACGCCGATGGCGCCTGAGGCGCTGGAAGCCATGCAGCCCTACCTGGGCGATTATTTTGGCAATGCCTCCTCGCTGCATTCGTATGGTCGGGAGGCGGCTGCGGCGCTGGACGAAGCCCATTTCGTGGTGGGTTGCGCCTTGGGCGCACGCGCAAGCGAGATCATCTTCACCGGCTGCGGCACCGAAAGCGACAACCTGGCCATCCGCGGCGCGGCTCTCGCTGCGCGCAAACAGCGCGATCTGGTGCGCGGCCACATCATCAGCTCGCCGACCGAGCATCATGCCGTTGAAGCCACCGTTCATCAGATGAATGAGCTGTTTGGATTTGACGTCACCTTCCTGCCGGTCGATGTGCATGGCAGCGTCGATCCGGATGCCGTGCGCGCGGCCATCCGCCCGGACACTGTGCTGGCAAGCGTGATGCTGGCCAACAACGAAGTCGGCTCGCTGCAACAGGTGAGCGCCATTGGCGCGCTGTGCCGCGAACATGGCGTGCTGCTGCACACCGATGCGGTGCAGGCGCCGGCGTATATGCCCGTCGATGTCAACGAGCTGAATGTGGACTTGCTTGCGCTAAGCGCGCACAAGTTCTACGGGCCCAAAGGCGTGGGCGTGCTGTATATGCGCGACGGCACGCCGTTCTTGCCGACCATGACCGGCGGCGGACACGAGCGCGGCAGGCGCCCGGGCACGGTTAACGTGGCTGGCGCGGTTGGCACGGCTGCGGCGCTGAAGTTGGTGGCGCGCGAGCGCGGCGCCCAGGCCGAACGTCTGCGCAGATTGCGCGAGCGCATGGTTCGCGGCGTCATCGAGCGCGTGCCGGATGTGCGCCTGACCGGGCATCCGGACCTGCGGTTGCCGGGGCATGCCAGCCTGGTGTTCAAGGACGTGGATGGCGAAACGCTGTTGATGGCGCTGGATGTTGAGGGCATTGCGGTGAGCACCGGCAGCGCTTGCACGAGCGGCGATCCTGAGCCGTCGCCGGTGTTGCTGGCCATGGGCATCCCGCGGGAATGGGCGCTGGGCGGCCTGCGCATCACGCTGGGTTATCACACCAGCGAAGCCGACATTGACGCGTTGCTGGATGTGTTGCCCGGGTGTGTCGAACGCGTTCGCCGCGCGGCGCTGGAGATGATGTGAGCGCCGATGAAAAAAACACGGGTGGTGGTCGCCATGTCCGGCGGCGTGGACAGCTCGGTTGCCGCGGCGCTGCTGGTTGAACAAGGCTATGACGTTGTGGGAATCATGCTGCGCCTGTGGGCAGAAGAGGGCCGCGACGCTTACGGCCGCCCCAACAGCAACCGCTGTTGCGCGCCGGAGGCGGTGGCAGATGCGCGCGCCATCGCCAAGCTGCTTGGCATTCCGTTTTACGATGTGCACGCCGAACAGGTGTTCAAGCAAAAGGTGGTCGATCCCTGGGTCGGCGCGTATGCCGAAGCCACCACGCCCAACCCATGCTTCAACTGCAACCGCTCGATTCGCTTTGGCTTTTTGATGCAACGCGCGCTGGCCCTCGGCGCCGATTACATGGCGACCGGGCACTATGCGCGGGTGGTTAGTCCCGAGTGTCGAGTGCCGAGTCCCGAGGGTGCATCTCAGACCTCGGGGCTCCGCACTGGGGACTTCAGGCTGTTGAAAGGCCGTGACGAAAAGAAAGACCAGAGCTATGTGCTGCACGTGCTCGGGCAGAAGGATTTACGGCGCGCGATGTTCCCGTGCGGCGGCTTTGTCAAAGCCGAAGTGCGCGAGCTGGCGCGCAAGTTCAATCTGCCCACCGCCGAGCGCGCTGAATCGCAGGATCTGTGTTTTCTGACGCAGGGCGACTATCGCGGCTTTTTGACGCGCCAGAAACCCGAGGTGGCCGCGCCCGGGCCGATTGTCACAGCCGCTGGCGCGGAGATTGGCCGGCATGAAGGGCTGCCGTACTACACGGTTGGCCAGCGCAAGGGGCTGAATATCACGGTCAACAGCGCGAACAGCCAGCCGTTGTTTGTGCTCAAACTTGATGCCGCTCGCAATGCGCTGATCGTCGGCGCGGCCGATGAGCTTGGTTCGCGCCGCGCGTTTGTCGGGGCGATGCACTATTGCGCCGACGTCGCGCCGCCTGAGCCATTGCGCTGCACCGCCAAAGTCCGATACAAGGCCAAAGAAGCGCCCGGAGTGTTGCGCCCGTTGCCCAACGGCGGCGCCGAATTTGAATTCGATGCCCCGCAACGCGATGTCACGCCCGGCCAGGGTCTTGTCTGCTATCTCGGCGATGAAGTCATCGGCGGGGGCGTTTGCAGCAGCCTCAGAGTAGAGAGTAGAGAGTAGAGAGTAGAGAGTGGAGAGTGGAGAGTGATAATGACTATCCACTATCACTCTCCACTCTCCGCTAAATCCGGTCGGGCAGCACCGCAACGCCGGGCAGCATCTTGCCTTCAAGAAATTCGAGCGACGCGCCGCCGCCGGTTGAGATGTGGCTGACTTTGTCGGTCAGGCCGGCGGCCTCGATGGCTGCGACCGAATCGCCGCCGCCGATCACGCTCATCGCTCCGGAATCGGCCACCGCATGCGCCACCGCAAAGGTGCCGGAGGCGAAGCGGGGCATCTCGAACACGCCCATCGGCCCGTTCCAGACGACCATGCGCGCTTCGGCGATCACGCGTCGGTATTGCTCGATGGTGCGCGGGCCGATGTCCAGCGCCAGCCAGCCCGGGGTAATTTGACCGATGGAAGCCACATGCGCGTTGGCGTCGGGCTTGAACGCGTCGGCGATCATCATGTCGATGGGCAGCATCAGCTTGCCGCTGCAGCTGGCCAACAGGTCGCGCGCCTGCGCCAGCACATCGGGCTCCACCAGCGAGCCGCCCAGTTCATAGCCTTGCGCCTTCAAAAACGTGTTGGCCATGCCACCGCCGATCAGCAGCTTGTCGACTTTGGGCGCCAGGTTTTGAATCACCGGCAGTTTGTCGCTGATTTTTGCGCCGCCCAGGATGGCGACCAGCGGCCGCTCGGGATTGCTGATGACTTTGCCGAGAAAGTTGATTTCTTTCTCCATCAGCAAGCCGGCCGCGGCTGGCAGAAAGTGCGCCACTGCCTCGACTGACGCGTGAGCGCGATGGGCGCTGCCGAAAGCGTCGAGCACATACACGTCGCCGAGCCTGGCCAACTGTTTGGCAAAGTCGGGATCGTTCTTCTCTTCTTCTTTGTGAAATCGAAGATTTTCAAGCAGCAGCACGCCGCCGGGTTTAAGCGCGCGCGACTGGGCTTCCACAGCTTCGCCCACGCAATCGGCGGCAAAGATCACCGGCGCGCCGAGCAACTCGGCAAGGCGGGTGGCTGCCGGCTGCAAGCTCTGGGTTGGGTCGATGCCTTTGGGCCGGCCCAGATGCGACATGAGCACGATGGAGCCGCCCTGCGCCAAAATATAGCGAATGGTGGGCAGCGCGGCGCGAATGCGCGTATCGTCGGTAATCACGCCGTTTTTGAGCGGCACGTTGAAATCCACGCGCACGAGCGCGCGCTTGCCGGCCAGCGGCAGATCGGTGATGCTACGTTTGTTGAACACAGTTGTCTCCAGCAAAAGCAAGCGGTCCGGCGCACGCGGCCGGAACCGAAAGTGATGTGCGCGCAACGCGGAAAAAGCAATTCGCGCTGCCTAAGCAGCGCGAATTGTAATCGTCGGATAGAGCGGCAGGCTCAGGCGCGAACCACCGGGCGCTCGCGTTTGGAGGCGACCGAAAAACGGCGTGAACCACGCTGGCTCAGGTCCTTGGCCATGGCTTCCAAATCCAGCATTGAGGCGCCTGGATTTCGCAGCCACCAGCGCTTCAACTCTGCCAAGGTCTGTTCGTCGTTCTTGTTGGTCTTGCGTTCAATCATGGTTCCCATTGCTTCAGATCTCCTTGGTGGATTCAGCTCGCTTTCCCCCATTCGGCGAACGTGGCTGCAATCCCTGACGTCACTACGGCACAACCGACATCGCTTCTCATTCAACGCCGGTCTATTGCTTCTCGCATGGTTAGTCGTAGCATGCATATGCACTCTGCACATTGTTTGCCATTGTTTCAAGCATGATTGTTCGATTTCAACCATTGGTATGAATCGCGTTCGGCAGTGATGCGTATCAAATTCAACATACAATTTGAAAGTACATGCAAACTTCCCAAGTGATCGATGAGAGTTTTAAGGTTGGCGTTGCGCTGACATCGCAACAAGCCGAACACATGGTGCGTTACTGCACACTGTTGCTCGAATGGAATAAAAAGTTCAACCTCACCGCAATTACTGATGAATCGGCCGTGCTTACATTGCACTTCATGGATTCTTTGACTGTTCTCTCTGTGCTCTCTGGGCTTGACGAAGCACCGTCTAAGGCATCGCTGCGCGTACTCGATGTGGGAACAGGCGCGGGCTTCCCTGGCCTGCCGATGAAGATCGCGCGGCCCGATTTGGATGTGACGCTGATCGACAGCACCATGAAGAAGGTCAGCTTTTGCGCAGAGGTCGTACAGCAGCTGGGTTTGCGCGGCGCGCGCGCGATGCATGCGCGCTCGGAAGAGCTTGCGCATGAGCCTGCGCATCGCGAGCGCTATGACCTGGTGGTGGCGCGCGCCGTCGCCGCAATGCCCACGCTGGTGGAATACCTGCTGCCCTTTGTGCGGGTGGGCGGGCTTTGCGTGGCCATGAAGGGCGGCGCGGCCGAACAGGAAACGGCCGATGCCGCGTCCGCCATCCGCACGCTCGGCGGCGTGCTGGAGCGCGTGCAGGCCGCGGCCTTGCCGGGCCTGCCGGACAAGCGCGCGCTTGTGGTCATCCGGAAGGCGACGCACACGCCGACTAAATACCCGCGCCCGGCCGGCGCGCCGCGCAACGCCCCGCTAAAATAGCGCAACTGGGCCGGCTCATCCCGGCATCTTTCAATTACGCATCATGCAACGCCCATTGCGAATCCTGATCGGCAAACCCGGCCTTGACGGCCACGACCGCGGCGCCAAGGTGATCGCTCGCGCGCTGCGCGACGCGGGCATGGAAGTGATTTACACCGGCCTGCGCCAGACGCCGGAAATGATCGCCGAAGCCGCTTTGCAGGAGGATGTTGACGCTATCGGCTTAAGCATATTAAGCGGCGCGCATGGCTCGCTGCTGCCGCGCGTGATCGCGCTGTTGCGCGAGAAGGGCATGGGCGATGTGCCGGTGTTTGCCGGCGGCATCATCCCCGACGAGGATGTGACTGCGCTCAAAGCCGCCGGCATCGCCGAAGTGTTTGGCCCGGGCTCGTCGTTGCAGGAGATCGTCGAATTTGTGCGCGCGCACACCACGTTGCGCGGCGCGGCGGCGCAATGACCGCGCCGGCCGATGCGCGGCGCGCGCTGGCGCGCCTGCTGACCCAGATCGAAAACGGCGATGCGCGCGCCCAAGCGCCGGTTGCGGCCGCGCACCGCGCAGCCGGCCGCGCGCATGTGATCGGCATCACCGGCGCGCCCGGCACCGGCAAGAGCACGCTCGTCTCTGCTCTGGCGCGCGCATGGCGCGCAACGGGCGCGACCGTGGCCATTCTGTCGATCGATCCGAGCAGCCCGTTGACGGGCGGCGCGATTCTTGGCGATCGTATTCGCATGCGCGAGCTCAGCGGCGATGAGGGCGTCTTTATTCGCAGCATGGCCGGCCGGGGCGCGCAAGGCGGCATTGCGGCAGCCGCGGCCGATGCGTGCGCGGTGCTGGATGCGCATGGCTTCGATATCGTGCTGGTCGAGACCATCGGCGCGGGCCAGTCCGAAACCGAAGTGGCGCGACTGGCGCACACGGTGGTGCTGGTCGAGGCGCCGGGCATGGGCGACGATGTGCAGGCGATCAAGGCCGGCATCGTTGAAATCGCAGATATTATCGTGGTGAACAAATCCGATCGCCCCGGCGCGGAGCAAACTGCAAGCGCGTTGCGCGCGGCGCTTGATCTTGCCCCGCGCTCGCAAGGCCATCATGGCGCGGAAATTGCCGGAAAGCCGGAAACCCGTGGCGCAACCGGGCCGGACGATTGGGCCGTGCTGGTTTTGCAGACGACAGCGACACAAAGCGAGGGCATTTCCGCGTTGCTCGAGCGCATCGGCGCGCACCGCATTTGGCTGGCGGCTGGAGCACAGGGCGCGCAACGGCAGGCGCGCCGCAGCCGGGATGAGATCGTCTTTCGCTTGCGTGAATTGCTCTTTCGCCGTGCGCTGGCCCGCTTGGCCGAAGGCGAGCTTGAGGCGCTGGCCGCGCGCGTGGCTGCCTGTGAGCTTTCGGCGGCCGAAGCCGCGCAGATGATTGCCGAGCGCTAAGCTTTTTGCTCCCACCTTGCCGCTGCGATCAGAATCGTCTCTGACTCCGTGTCCGATATCGAATTCGGACACGGAGTCGGCCACGATCGCCCTATCCTGGCGCTAGAACTCATCCTGAAAATGTGGGCCCCACCTTTTTCGCCAACGTTTCAGGTGTGCAAGCAAGGTGGAGTCCACATTTTAGGATGAGTTCTAGCCTTTGCGCATCAACGGCAGGAAGCGCGCGTGCGTCACAACAAAGCTGCGATCGACCGGCGTTGCGGCGGTGTAGCTGCTATTGCCGGGTTGTGCTGCGTGAATGGAGCAAGTGCCTGCGCTGAGCAATGTCACCTGCGCGCCACTGACGACGCACACGGCCGGCGTCAGCGAGCTGTACTGCAACGGCAGGTTTGATGAACTGTTGCCGTTCAAGGTCATTGGCGACTCGTTGATGCGCCGATTGGGCAAGGCGCCGAAGTTGATCGTTTGCTCGAGCGCGCCCAGCGCGGTAAGTCCCCAGCTGCGCGGCACGTCATACGCTGAGCCAGCCGGCCAGAAGGTATCGTCGCCGCCGAAGTCGCGCCAGTAGTGCGTCGCGCGCATGCGCACCTGTTTGTTCCAGCCGCCCAGCTTCTCCTCTGGAATGCGCAGCTCGGCCGTCCAGCTTGCGTTTGGACCATCGTCGCTGACAGCGGCGGTGACGCCGTCGGGCAATGCGTCGTTGACCCAAGCCGAGCCGTTGCCTGTGGTTGAGAACGGCGCGCCATCGCGGCCGACAAAGAAGCCGTGGTCGCCGGGCTGCGGCGCGGCGCCGCCGCTATTGTCCAGGTCGAAGCGCAGCCCGGCAAAGCTGTTGGGCATGGCGCCGATTGGCATGCCGGCAAAACAGGCATAGAGCGCACCGTCGACATGTGCCAGCCGCACGCCGGTTTGAATGCCGTCAGCATAGCGCAGCACAAGGGGATCAAGCTCGGCATCGTAGGCGCTTTCGTTGCAGAGGCCATCCAGCGTCATCGTGCCCGCGCTGTCAAAGATGCGTTTGGGTGCGATGGTCAGCCAGGTGTTGCTGGTGTTTACGTTGCCATCGGAATCGGTGGCGGTCAGGTTCACAGCGTAGCTGCCGGGTGGCAGGCCGATCAGCGTCAGCTGCCCGCCGTCGCCGGTGCGCGTGATGGGACCGCTGATCTGCCAGCGCAGCCGCGAGCCGAACAACTCGCCGTCCTCCGCATCGTAGCCAAATCCGCGCAGCACCACTGTTGCGCTTTGCGCCGCGGAAATGCCCAGCGCCGGGCTGAGCTCGTTGTAGTCGTTGTCCATCACCGTGGCTGTCGGCAGATGCTTCGCCACGTTGAGCGGCCCGACCGTGGCGACGGCGGTGTGCAAGCCGTCGCTCGCCATCACCTGAACCAGCGCCTGCACGCCGCCGGGCATGCGGGACATATCCACGCTCAACTGGCGGTTGGTGGTGGATGGCTCAAGCACAATCCAGGTTGCGCCGTTGTCGTTGCTGTAGCGCACGACATAGCGCAACAGATCGCCGTCCGGGTCTGTGCCGTTCCAGGTCAGGTTCATCGGGCTGCCGATCACGCTGCCGGCGCTGGGGCTGGTAATTGTCACGACCGGCGCGGCTGGGCCGGCGGTCAAGGCGCGCAACACCGTGCCCGGCAGCTTGACGATTTCGATGCGATCGGGCGGGCTGTCCACTTCCAGCAATGTGTTGAATATCTCGCTGTCGGTGAGCGATTCTTCAATTTCGTTCATGCGCAGCGGGATCTGCGCGATGACGGTGGATCCGACATACGCGCGCAACTGATAGCCCGCGCTGGGCTTTGTGGTTTCACCGATGAAGCGCTGGGCATTGCTCAGCAGCGTGCCTGTGAGTTCATACGCATGGTTCATGCCCACGTTGTTTGTGCCGGTGATGATGCCGGAGACCAGATACGCGCGCGCGGCTGTGGCCGATGCTGGCTGGCGGCTTTGGAGCGGCCCAAACGCGGCGTTGGCGCTGCTGCTGGCGCTCAGCACCGCGCTGCGGTTGTTGAGCGCGCTGAAGAATCCCTTCCAGGTGTAATCCGACGGCCAGCGCGTTTTCGGCGGATCGATCAAGTGGCTATAGGACAAAAGGTCGCCGGTGTTTTGCGGCAGCAACAACTCTTGCGTGAGTGGATCGAAGCCGATGTGCCCGCTGCCGCTGACGTCGTTGTCCAGCTGGCAGGGCGCGTAGGGATAGCTGCTGTCCACACCGCTGGGATTGCCGCAATTGACGTGGCCGCGGCCATAGCTGTGGCCAAGCTCATGCGCAAAGGTGATGCCGCCGGCCGGCGTGCGTTGCGCGCCGTCGCCTTCGCCGGGAATCGTGAAGAAGACCAGCGACCAGCCTGAGGCCATGCCATTGACTTGTCGGTTGGGGATGTTGGGGATGATCGCCGTGCGCGTGGTGCGCGCATTGAGCGCGTTGCAGTTGGCGGGATCGCCGCCGAACAAGGTCACGGCGTTCATCCAGAACAGCAGCCACTCGGCATCGGGATTTTCGCCCGTCAGCGAATACGGGTCCGATTCAAACAGATACCAGCGCGGCTTGCGCAACGGCGGGCCGCCGCGAAAGCTGCCGATAATCTGATGCGTGGGCAGCGCCGATCGGGCGCGCGCGAAGAATGGGGCCAGCCCGCCGGGTGTGGCGTGCGAGACGCCGCGCACGGTGTCGATCGGCATCACATCCACGCACACCGGCGCCTTGCGGTTGAAATTGACCGTGCGCGAGAGCGTGTTGTTGGCGTAATTGCTTTCGGGTTGGATGCGGCGCGGATTGATCTCGGCGCGCAGCGTGACCGAGCCATCGGCCCAGCTGACCGGCAGGCGAAACAGCCAGTTGTTCAATGTGGTGCGATCAGGCGCGGCGCTGGTCGCCGGCAAAAAGTTTGTGGGCAACAAAGGCGAATCGGGCAGCGGGCTGCCGCCGCGCGTGCCATGCAGCTGAATCATGGGCAGGGTGTTCAAGCTGGTGGCGCCGGTGCTGCTGGACAGGATGTTGCCGAACACGCGCACGAATGTTTCTTTGTCGCTGACCAGCGGCACATCGTTGGCCGGGCGCTGTACCGCCTGCACCACTTCCAGCGCGCTGACGGCCAGGTCGTGGCTGATCGCGGCTGCGCCGGTGGGCAGACGTTTGACAATCTGGCTGTCGCGCCAGAACAGATTGCGACCGTCGGTGGTCAGGTCGGCGACGCCGCCCGGCGAGGTGAGCGCGTTGGGCGTGCCGCCGGTGGCCGGCGTCAGCGCCAATCGATACACGATCGAGGTTGAGCCGCGCACCTCATTCCAATAGATATTGCGGCTGTCGACGTTCATGTTGAGCAGGCGCGGGTTGCCCACACCCGAAATAGTCGCGCGGGTGAGCGCCGAGGCTGTGTTGTTTTGCGGAGCGGATTTGACCAGCCGGTCGGATGTGTTAAAGCCTTCGGCCCAAAACACATCGCCGCCGCTCAAAGCATATGAGTTGACCAGGGCCAGGGGCGCCGTTTCAGTAAACGTGCCGCCGGCGACGGGCGAGACGCGATACAAGATATCCGGCACAATGAAGATTCCAGCATGGATGAAATAGACCGAGCCGTTGCCATCTGGCTTGAGATCGCGCAGGCGATTGCCATAGCTTCTCATCAGTTCACGGCTGCCGCCGGCTTTTGGCGCTCGAAAGACCTTGCCGACATTGGATGAGCCGTTGAAATAGCTTTCAGTCCAGTACACATAACTGGCGTCCACCGCGACCTCGATGGCCAGCTGCTCTGTCGTTGCATAAGGAACTTCGGTCGAGGCGAGCGTTGTGGGAGACGTAACAGCCGTCGCGCTGCGTGATGTGCGCAGGATATGCCCGCTGGTGTCGGCCCAATACACAAAGCTGTCATCGGCCGCAATGTTGTTGCTGCCGATAAAGTTGCCGACCGGCCCGCTGGCGGTGGTGTTGAAGATCAGTCTCGTGCTGCCGCCTTCGGTCGGTTTTGAACGAATCTTGCAAGGCGGGCCAAATTCCATTCCAATCAGCAGGCAGTCTTCGTGGCTGACCCAGAACAGCATGCTGCCGGTGCGGTTCAGCGTGGCGATTGAGCCGCCGTCGATGGCATGGTCGATGGGCACATCCGACGGCGATTCTGGGCTGTGGACGGCGGCTGGCCCGGTGGCTGCCAATGCCGGTCTCGGTCCTGGGCCGCTGAGTGCGCTCATCATGGCCGATGCCATCAACGTGATGGACGTGCTGATCTGAATCAGGGTTTGCTTTTTCATGGAAAACTCGGTGGTGTGCTTGGTGACGGGATTGGGGGACGGCGGCTTGCTACGATCGTAGTGAGGACTGGCCCGCATGCCACTCAAATGGAGACCGAATCCTGTCATGTCGACCATGTCGGAGATAATCAGCTTGCATTTGAGACCCTCATTTTGCCGAAAATGCTCAAAGGTTGCAAATACGCATGCTCGTATATCTCATTCGTCATGGTCAAACCGCACACAACGCCGAGGGCCGCATTCAAGGCTGGCTCGACGTGCCGCTGAATGCCGAGGGCATCGAACAGGCCCGCCGTTTGGCGCTGCGGCTGGCGGAAAAGCCCATCAACGTCGTCTACGCCAGCCCGTTGTCACGCGCACAGGCAACTGCGCGGGCGCTGACCGACATGCGCGGCGCGCAACTGATTCTGGATGAGCGGTTGCGCGAGTACAACATGGGCGATTGGACCGGCAAGACTGGCGATGAGATTGCCGCCTCATCTCCGGAGTTCAAACAAGACGGCCCGCAGCATCAGATTCCGGGCGGTGAATCGGCGCAGCAAATGCACGATCGGGTGAGCGCTTTCATTGAGCGGTTGATGGCCGAGCACGGCACGGGCAAATCACACGTGGCCGTGGTCTCGCATGGCGGCACGTTGGGCGCATGTGTGGGGGCCATGCTGGGCATGCCGGTGGCGCGTCGCCATCCGTTTACATTTGGCAATACCTCAATCACCGAAATGCAGTGGATCGAAGGCCGCTGGCGCATGCGCACGCACAATGACCGGCATCATCTGCGCGCGGACGCATAGCGGGCGATCTACGAAGCCGCGCGCTCTTCTGGCGCGCCTTCCAGGGCGGGCACCACCGCGTGAATGACATGCGCCAGCGCGCGCCGCATGCGTTCCAGGGGCGGTTTCTCGCCATATTTTTCGGCGTAGTCGGCCGCGGCTTGATCGGCGTCGATGTCGCAGTCCTGGCAGTTCTCGCGCAGGTAGTGCTGGTGGTCGATGATCCACAAATACAAGTCGCTTTCGGTGCGGCCGGGGAAATCGCCGAGCACATTCTCCTCGCGAACTGCTTGAATGACCGGCTTGTAAACGTTGTCGTACCAGTCGATCACTGCCTCGTCTTCGCCGACCGGGCGATGCAGATCGAGCCCCATGAAATAGCGGTGCACGGCGATGTGCTCAATCAAACGGTCGTATGCGCCGCCGATGGTGAAGCGGATGTGTTGATCCGGGCGCAGCTGGTCCAGATGAGTTCGTTCGAGAAACTGCGCATAGTCGCCCAGCACCTCGAGATTGTCAGCGTCGACGACATCCGCTGCGGTGAGCGGCACGCGCGTACTGGCTTCGAACACTTCGGCATCCAGATAGGCCACGCCATGCTCGCGCGCGACTGAGACGCGATGATTGCCATCGAGCACGAAATACACATCGCCGACTTTGTAGAGCGTCACCGGCGGCAGGCTGACATCGTCGTAAAACGCGCGGTTGATTTTGCGCCAGCGTTCGACAAGTGCGGCTTTGGTGGGCAGGAACGCGTTGTCGAAATCTTTGTAGCGGCCGACGGAGCCCACAATCAAATCAATCGAGACGGTTTGCACGCCGCGCCGGATCAGCCCGCGCACTCCGAGTTTGTCGCGCACTTTGTCCCAGGCCAGCATCTGCATGTTGCGGCCGGAGAGCGTGCCCCAAATGCCGCGCAGAAAGCTGCGCGTTCGGGCGCGTTTAAACTCATAGGTGTCGACCGGCTGGGGTTCCATGGTTGGAGCGGGCTGACTTGCGCCGAATCATCATACCAAGCAACGCCTGTAGACGTTAAGCGTGTGTTGCGCGGTTGAAGCCCATGTGAAGCGCCGCGCGCGCGCGATGGCGCGCGCGCCAAGGTTCTGGCGCAAGGATGCATCGTCTAGCACGCGGCTCAAGGCGGCGGCGATGGCGCGCGGGTCGGTGGGATCCACGAGCAATCCCGCGTCGCCGACAACTTCCGGCAACGACGAGGCATTGGACGCAACGACGGCGCTGCCGCAGGCCATGGCTTCGAGCGCGGGCAAGCCGAAGCCTTCGTAGAGCGACGGGTAGGCGAACACGCCGCAGGCGGCGTGCCAAAGCGGCAGATGCGTGTCAGGCACTCTGCCGATCAAGCGAACGCGCGGGCCGAGCGCTGAGACGCGTTCAAACGTAGCCGAAGTTTTCCAGGCTGCGCTTCCGCCGATGAACAGCTGCACATCATCCGGCAGCGAGGCAAAGGCGTCCAGCAGGCGCGGCAGATTTTTGCGCGGCTCGATGCTGCCTAGCGAAAAGATGGCGCGCGGCCCAATGCCGTGTTCGGCGCGGAAGGCGGCGACGCGTTCGCGCGCAGGCGGCTGGAAGAGTTCGAGATCGACGCCCAGCGGGATGGCGCTGACGCGGTCGGCGGGCAGGGCGTAGTGCCGGATGATGTCGCGGCGCGTCCACTCGCTGATCGCGATGACATGGCGCGCGCGCTGACACGAGAGGCGCGTCAGCACGCGCAGATACAGGCGGTTGAACGGGCGGTGGGTGGCAGGATGGGTGAGAAAGCTCAGGTCCATCACGCTGACCACAGTTGGGCAGGGCGCGCGCAATGGCGCGACAAAGCCCAGGCCATGGTACAGCCGGGCGTTTAGGGCGGCCAGCAGGCGTGGCGTGTCGAGTTGTTCAGCGCGGATGCGGCTGAGGGGCGATTCCGTGGTGCGGCTGGCGGATTTGACGCGCAGAGCGGCATGCTCGTCGAGGGTGAGTTCGTCCTGGGCGGTGGGGCTGATCAGGGTGACCAGCGTCAGATCGGCGGGCAGCGCGCGGGCCAGGGCGCGCAACAGGTTGCGTGCATAGTGATGGACGCCGGCTTGGCGGTAGCCCGGCTGTCCGCTAAGCAGATAGGCGCCTAAGACGACGGTGGACATAATCGGTGTGAGTGTAGCGGGAAAGGTTATGACCTGAAAGGTCTTGACCTTTCAGGTCGCAGCTGACTGTTCCTGATGGTGCTTGCCGGGTTATAGATCACCGACCTTTACCCGCGCAACGCCGCCACAACCTCGCGCACGCTCGGCTTGGTCCCGCGCAACAACGACTGCGCCCGGAACAATCGCTCCACCACCCGCAGCGTCACCACACTGCCACCTAGCATCAGCACCGCCGCCAGCAACGGTTGCCACCAAGGGACGGTTGTCGCCAACAACCGCATTGTCATCGCAACCGGCGTGCTCAACGGAAATAGGCTGAGCGCCACCGACAACGCGCTATTCGGCGCAGCCACTATCGACGCGTTTAGATACACCGGTGCCAACAACGGCAGCATGACAAAAAACGAATACGACGAGGCTTCCTTGGCCGCCGGCATCAGCGCACCCAGGCCCGCCATCAGCGACGCATAAATAAAATATCCCAGCACAAAATACAACACCGACCAGCCAATCGCCTCCGCCGTGATGACGCCCAGATATGGCCGCAGCTGCGGCACGCGCTGCAAAAATGGCAGCGCAAGCAGAGCCGACCCCAACGACATGAACATTTGCAGGAATCCAACCAGCCCAAGCCCGAGAATCTTTCCGGTCAGCAGCTGGCGCGGCGTGACCGACGACATCAACACCTCCATCACGCGGTTTTCTTTTTCCGTGCTGACCGACTGCATCAAATACGCCGACGAGCCGAGCAGCGTCCCCATGAACATCACCGCGGCGATGATCGGCACCGGCGAAAACTCCGGCTTCTTGCCGGCTTCTTCCGGCGCCACGCGCAATTCATCCTGCACCCGCACCGGCTTGTCCAACCGCTCCAGCACCTTGTCATTGCCGTTGATCAGCGCCAGCCGCAGCGTCTTCTCAAAGTCGTCCGAGCGATCGTCGGTGTCAATCGGGCTGAACTGCCGCGCCACATAGCGCACCGCCCCGTTCGCCATGAACTGCGCATCGACCACGTAGTAACTGTTGATCGTTTTCTCCATCAACGCCGCCGCCGCCTCGTCTTCGGTGGCAAACAGCTTCAGATTGGGCTGGCTGGCCAGCACCGCAGGCTGGTTGCGCAACAAACCAGCGGCATCCACCACGCCCTGTGCGGTGCTTTCTCTTGATTTGGCCGCGGCCGATGCTGCCGCCGCCGCGCCGCTGGTCAACGCGATGATCAACACGAACACGCCGACCAGGATGGGCACCACGATCAAGCCGAACCAAAACGAGGGCTTGCCCACCAGGCTTAAAAACTCGCGGCGGAAGATGGTCAAGGTCTTTTTCATATGCGCAACGCGTCGAATAGCTCGCCCAACGGCACCTTTTGCCCAAAGCGCAGCAACCCAACCCGGAATAGCCGTCCGGCTGCAACAATCGCCAGCACCGCTGCCGCGGCCATCAACGCCACAGCAACCAGCATTTGCCAGCCCGGCACCGTTGTCATGCCATAGCGAAAAGCCAGCGTAAAGGGCGATGTGAACGGGAACAGCGTCAGAATCACCGCGATCACGCCGTTGGGATCGATAAACAACGCCGGCAGAAAGAATTCCGGCGCGATCGCCAGCAGAATGAACGGCGTCGATATGGCCTGGCCTTGCTTGGCGTCCGTGACCGCGCTCCCGATCGCCACCATGATGGCCGCATACATTAGAAACTGCAGCACAAACAACGCCCCCATGGCTGCAAGAAAGCTGCTGTCCAGGCTGATCGTTCTCAACAATGGGATGCGTTCGCGCAGCAACAGCAATGCGGCTGTCGCGCCAAGCCCCCAGGTCACAATCTGGGTTAGGGTCACCGCGGTCAGCCCAAGAATTTTGCCCGCCATCAGCTGCCGTGGCGTCACCGATGTGATGAGCACTTCGATGGTGCGATTTTCTTTTTCATCGATCACCGCCTGCATCAGGTATTGCGCGCCCACCATCAGCGACACGATCAGCACGACCCCGATCAAAATCGGCAGCACAAACGTCAGGACATCGTCGCGCGCAAATGTTCGCGAGCGGTCCGGGGTCTGATAGGTGAACACCGCGCCTTCGTCGAGCCGCGCGCGAACGGCCGGCTCGAACTCATTCAGGAGGGTGGTGCGCGCATACGCCCCAAACGCGCGCTCAATGTCGTTGCCCGGCGGCTTGCTGAGGTAGAACGCATCCACGGCGCCGTCGTCGGCAAACGAGGGACGCAGCACATACAACGCGCGCAACTCTTCACGCATCAACGCCGCGCGGCCGTCTTCCGCACCCTTGACCCGCACAAATGTGACGCCGTCGTTCGCCCGCGCGTCCACCGCGCCCGCCAGCACGCCGCGCGGATCGACGACGCCGACCACGCCCCTATTTTCGCCATCCAGCGATTCTGAAGTAATAAAGCCAATCACGGTGCCGATCGCGATGATGATCAACGGCAGCAACAGCAGGCCGATGAACTCCTTGCGCAGCACGCGGCGCCGATATTCTTCGCGGATGATCGTGATGATTTTGCGCATGACTTACGCGCCGACCACGCGCACAAAAATGTCGTCCATCGTCGGCAAGGCCAATTCGAACGACTCAATGAGCAGACCCGGCGCGTCGGCCAGCTGCCGCATCACCTGCTGCGTGGTCACGCCTTCGGCCAGATGCAGCACACGGGCATTGCCCTTGCGGCTGGTCTCATGCACGCCGGCCATGGGCGGCAGATCGCCGACGGCCACCACGCGCACGGCGTTGTCCGCGTACCGCCGGCGAATTTCGTCGACCGCGCCATACAACACGCTCTCACCTTTATTGATCAGCACCAGCCGGTCGCACATTTCCTCGACCTGATACATTTGGTGCGTGCTCATCACGATGGTCACGCCTTCACGATGCTGCGCCAGCAGCAGATCCTGAATCAGGCGGGTGTTGATCGGATCCAGCCCGCTAAACGGCTCGTCGATGACGAGCAACTCTGGCTTGTGGATCAGCGTGGTGATGATCTGCACCTTCTGCTGCATGCCCTTGCTCAGATCCTGCACTTTCTTTTTCTTGTGCGCGGTCAGATCCAGCTGCTCAAAATACGCGGCCGCGCGCGTCTTCGCTTCGGCGCGCGCGAGGCCTTTCAGCTCCGCCAGATACAGCACGCAGTTCGCGACGGTGGCGTCTTTGTAGAGCCCGCGCTCCTCAGGCAGATAGCCGGTGCGATTGTTTTTCGAATCGTCCATGGGCCCGCCCAACACCGACACGCTCCCGCTGTCCGGCCGGAAAATGTCAAGAATCATGCGGATGGTGGTGGTTTTGCCCGCGCCGTTGGGGCCGAGCAATCCGAAAATTTCGCCGCGATGCACGTCGAAGGTCACATCCCGCACCGCCTGCGCTGCGCCAAAGCTTTTCTTCAGGTTCTTGACGGAAATGGCGGTTTCATTCATAGCATTCGGTGCCGATCTGACGAAAATGACGCATGCCGCTCGCCAAGCAGCCGGGCGTCCAAAGACCGCCTCTCAAAGACGGCATGGCATGTCTTATAAGCATGGGGCGATTTCACTTGCTTGCTGGCGTGTTTATGCCCGAACGGCGCCGGAGCTGCCTGACGATTGGCAGACGTCGCCCGCCAGCGGGTCATGGATTGCCTCACCTGCGCGAAGATGCCATCATGCGCGCGCCCGGGCGAGCATGCCGGCGGCATGAGTGGACACAGCCGCCCAGTCGCCGCTTTCGATCAGCGCGGCCGGGATTTCATTGGCGTTTAGCCCAACCAGTTGCACACCAGCCTTGAAATACTCCGGCGCATCGGCGGAAGTGACGGCGCCGCTGACCCACAGCGGAATCTCCGGGAATGGCCCACGCAACGCGCGGATAAACGCCGGGCCGCCGGCTGCGCCTGCCGGAAAAACTTTGACAACGTGGCCGCCCATCAGCCAGCCGGTGTGGATCTCTGTCGGCGTCATTCCGGCCGGGATGGCCACAACACCGGACTCCCGGCAAGGCCGAATGATGTCGGCGGCGGCAATGGGCGAGACGACAAACTGCGCCCCTGCGTCGATGCAGGCGCGCGCGTCGTGCGCGGTGGTGACAGTGCCTGCGCCGATCATGGCCTCGGGCAATTCGGCCGCCAGAGTTTTGACAAGATCGATGGCGCCCGGCACAGTCATGGTCACTTCGATGCAGGCGACGCCGCCGCGCGCCAGCGCCAGCGCCAGATCATGCACCTTGCGCACGTCGCTGCCGCGCATGACCATGGCTGCTTTTTCGCGCAGCATGCGGTTGAAACGTGTTTGGATGGGGAGCATGATGGCGGCTATCGGTTGCCCGCCGGCGCGTAATGCAGATCCATCGGGCCGACATACTCGCTCTGCGGCCGGATCAGCACGTTGTCTTTGTACTGCTCCATCACATGCGCGCTCCAGCCCGCCGAGCGCGAGCAGGCGAACATGGGCGTAAACAGATCGATCGGTATGCCGATGTAGAAAAGCATCGGGGCGCTGTAGAAATCTACGTTGGGATAGAGATCGCGATGGCGGCGAACCGCGTCGGCCACGCCATGTGCCATGTCGAAGTATTTGATCTGCCCGGTTTTCCTGCCCAGGCGCTCGGCCCAGCTGTTCAAATGCACCGCGCGCGGGTCGCCGTTTTTGTAAATGCGATGTCCGATGCCCATGATCTTGCGCTTGGTGGCGAAGGCGTTGTCGACAAATCCGTCGACCTTGGCCGGGTCGTCGATCTCCAGCAGCATGTTCATTGTGGCTTCATTGGCGCCGCCGTGCAGCGGTCCTTTCAGGGCAGCCAGAGAAGCAGTGACTGACGAATGCAGGTCGGCCTGGGTGCTGGCGACCACGCGCCCGGTGAAGGTGCTTGCGTTCATGCCATGGTCGGCCAGCAAAATATAGTACGCGTCCATCGCGCCGACGAAATCTGCATCGTCGGAGGGCAGGCAGAGCATGTGCAGCGTGTTGGCCGCGTGCGACAGCCGGGCGCTCGGCGCGATGGGCTCCAACCCGGCGCGAATGCGCTGGTAAGCGGCGCAGATCGTCGGGAACTGCGCGATCAAGCGGACGGCTTTGCGCTGGGTGGCTTCCAGGCTGATGTCTTCGATCTCGGCGTCGTAGAACGACAGCGCGGAAACGGTGGTGCGCAGCGCTTCCATCGGCACGGTGTCGCGCGGCAGAGAGCGCAGAAAATCATAGATCGGCGCCGGCAGCCAGCGGTTGGCCGCCAGCCGTTCGTTAAACGCTGCCAGATCGCTTGCGTTGGGCAGCTGGCCGTTGAGCAAGAGAAAGGCGACCTCTTCGTAGGTCGCCTGCGCCACAAGTTCGTTGATGTTGATGCCGCGATAGGCCAGCGTGCTGCGCGGGCCATCGACCATGCTGATCAGGGTCTGCACCGCGACAACGCCGTCAAGCCCCTTGACGAACGCCGGCTTGCTGGTTTCAGTTGCGGTTGCAGTTGGGTTGGATGTCATGTTCTTCCTTTCTGGATGCGACGGGCGGGCTTTGGATGCTCAATCGGGCCGCGCGGCGCGCAGCCGGAATTATAGGAGCGCATTTTAAGTTGCGCGAGGGCGCGCATGGTTTTCGATGTCGCGCAGGTTGCGCGACCCCAGCGCCGCCAGGCAAATGATCGTCGAAAGCGCTCCGCCGATGATGAAGAGCGCGCGCACGCCCAGCGCTTCGGCAAGCGGTGCGGCGATCGCAAGGCCAATCGGCCCGGCCAGCCCCATGACCGTATTGAGCAAGCCCATCACACGGCCCAGCAACTGATTGGGCACAATGCTCTGCAACAACGCCATCATCGGCGCATTGCCGGCCGAGAATGTGACGCCGCTGACAAACCACCAAAACGTGGCGAGCAGCAGCATGTCGCCCGGCGCCAGCGCCGTAAGCGCGACCGTGGCGCACGCCACGGCAAAAGAGACCATCACGGTGTAAATGCGGCGCTTAAACATCGGCCAGAGCGTGATCAGCACTCCACCCGCGATGAACCCGATGCCGGCCAGCGCTTCCATGAAAGCGACCTCGTTTACACCGCCGCCAAAGTGCTGTTTGACCAGCAACGGCGTCAGCGAAAACGTCGGCATGATGGTGAGCACCACCAGGCCGGTGATTCCAAAAAGCGCCGTGATGCCGGGATGATCCAAAACAAAGCGCAGGCCGATGCGCATGTCGGCCAGCAGCGATGCGAGAAAGCCGAGGGACACCGAAGGAGATGCCGGCCTGTCGGCATGGATTTGCGGGATGTGAAAAAAGAAGAGCGGAACGATGCCAAGCAGCGCCGTCGCCACATCGACCATGAGCGCGCCTTCGGTGGGCAGAAAGGCCAGCGCCACTGCGCCAAGCGGGGCTGCGGCGATGGTCATGAGCCCTTGCACAGCCTGATTCATCCCGGCTACGCGCCCGATCCAATTTTCTGGCACCAGCATGACCGTGCTTGCCGACGCCGCCGGCGATTGAAACGCCTGCATCGATGAACGCACAAACATCAGCGTGTAAATGTGCCACAGCTGGATTGACCCGCTGGCGAAAAGCGCGATCAGGATTGCCATGCTTAGCGCGGTGACGGAGTCCGCGGCGATCATTACCTTGCGACGGTTGAGCCGGTCGGCGATCACCCCGCCGATCGGACCGAGCAGCGCTTGCGGCAGCATGGCCATCATGCCTGCCAGCGCCAGCACGCTGGCGGAGTTGGTCGTCTGCGTGATCCACCACATCAGCACGAAATTTGTCAGCGCGCTGCCGATAAGCGAGAGAGACTGTCCCAGCCAAACTGTGAAGAACCGCAAGCGCCAGCGCTCGCCCGGCTGCACGCCAGTGGCATGAATGCGTTGGTGGGCTGCGATGTCGCCTGCCATCAGGGTCGCTCCGTGCTGCGCGTCAGGGCGAGCAGTTCGTCACGCAACTGCGATCGCAGCGGTTCGGCAAGCGCCGACATGCCGGCCAGCTCGCCCAGCCACAAGCCATCGCAGGCCAGACGGATGGCGGTGGCGCGCGCCGGCGGAAGGCCGTCGTTCACCGCGCATGCCTGGGCCTCATCCAAGCTGGCGCGCAAGCTGTCAAGCAATTGCGGGTGGCCGGTGACAGACGCCCCAAGCGCGGCGATCAGCCGATCTTCTGAAGCGTCAGTTGCAAAACACGCCACAATGTAAGCGCGCAGCCAGCGCCCAGCCGCACTTGCGCTGGTTGGTTCTTCGCTGGCCAGCACGTTGGCCATGCGTTGATCGAAGGCGTCGATCAGGTGCTGCACCACGCCTTTGAGCAGGGCCTCTTTTGTGGGGTAGTGATGAAGCAACCCGCCCTTGCTGATTCCGGATGCCGCGGCGACGGCATCGAGCGTCAGGTGCGCGCCGCCTTTGTCGATGATGATCTGGCAGGCAGCGGCGATCAGCCGTTCGCGGGTTTGTTCCGGCGCTTTGACTCTAATGGCTGACCTCCATACCGTCTAGCTGGACGGCTTGGAGCAGAATACAGTCTGTCTGGACGGTTGTCAAGGGCAGAACGGACGGATTGGGCAAACGCAGCGATCTCGGCCGGAGTGAGGGCGCGCCATTTGCCGGGTTGCAGGCTGGCCAGCCCGATTGGCCCGATCGATTGCCGAAGCAGGCGCAGGGTGGGCAATCCCACCGCCGCGGTCATGTGGCGCACCTGGCGCTTTTTGCCCTCGGTCAGCACAAGCTCCAGCCAGGTGGTCGGGCCTTTTGGCGTGACCGGCTTCTCGCGCGGCGGCAGTTCGGGCGCGTCGATCATGCGCGCTTTGCAGGGAGCGGTGGTGTAGTCCTTGATCTGCAACCCGCTCATCAAGCGCGCCAATGCAGCGTCGTCGGGCACGCCTTCAACTTGCGCAATATACGTTTTGGGCTGTTTGTGCAATGGATCGGTGGCGGCGTGTATGAATGCGCCATCGTCGCTGAGCAACAGCAGCCCTTCGCTGTCAAAGTCGAGGCGGCCGGCGGCATACACACCTTTGGGCAGGCCAAATTCGCTCAGAGTGCGCTTTGGCGCTTCGTTTCCAGCCTGCGTTTCATGCGTAAAGGAGGACAGGACGCCATAGGGCTTGTAAAAGGCAATGTATTGCATGCTGGAGTGGGCGAACAGCGCGGGCGGAAGACCGACGACCGCGCCGCGGCAGGTTGGTATCATCATGGCGCTATGGCAGATGTCAAGTCCAAACTCGTAATTGTGAAGTTCGTCGTCGATGGGGTTGAAGTGGCGTCTTTGCCGCTGACGCCGAAAGACTTCAAAACCGGGAGCTCCGGTTACTATGCCAACCTCAAGCTGGTGCTGGGCGATGAGGCCGAAAAGGGTTATCAGGCGCAGGTGCAGCTGGTTCGCATTGGCAGCAAAGACAGCAAGGAGGGCAAGGCCGACTAGAACGCATCCCAAAAGGCCGGCCTCGCGCCCGCATCGCCCATTCGCCGACACTCAGGCAGCTGAGCAAGGGGATGAACATATGCAGGATGAGCGCCGGGCGCGCAGCGGCAAACGACATGGAAACTCAGACGGTATTGTTGTTGATTTTGGCGGGCGTGTTGATTGCGCTGGGCGTGGCGCAGATGAGCGGCTCGCGGCGACTGACGCGCGCCAAGCGCCAGCGCAACCGCACCGGCATGCTGCTGATCGTGATCGGTTTTGTGGTGGGGCTGATCGTGTTCATCACGCGCGCTTAGCCGGCGCTACATATCTCTTGTTAAAATATCGGCCCTGAGCGGGCGGTGCATCGCCGCGCCGTGCATCGTGGAATCGTTACAGCATCATCGCTGCGCCAAAACGCGTGAGCGAGCATTGACAATCAAAGGAGCTTCATCAAATCATGCGTATTCTCGTACTGGGCGGCGCGGGCTTTATCGGATCGCATTTGTGCGAGCGTTTGCTGGGGGAAGGCCATCGCGTCATCGCCATGGACAATTTCATCACAGGCAGCAAGCGCAACGTCAAACACCTGCTCAAAAACGCCAACTTTAAGCTGGTTGAGACGGACGTGACGGTCAAATGCAGCGTGGCGGGCGCGCTCGATGCGGTGATGAACCTGGCGTCGCCGGCCAGCCCGGTCGGCTATCTCGACCACCCGATCGAAACCATGAAGGTCGGCTCGCACGGCACCTACAACGCTTTGGAGCTCGCGCTCAAGAAGAACGCGCGTTTTCTGATGGCCAGCACCAGCGAGGTGTATGGCGATCCAAAAGAACATCCACAAAAGGAAAGCTACTGGGGGCATGTGAACAGCGTCGGCGTTCGCAGCGTGTATGACGAAGCCAAGCGCTTCAGCGAGGCGTTGACAATGGCCTATCATCGCAAGCACGGGCTGCGCACGCGCATCATCCGCATCTTCAACACCTATGGCCCGCGCATGGCGCTCAACGACGGGCGCGTGGTGCCCAACTTTGTCAAGCAGGCTGTCGAGAACAAGCCGCTGACTGTGTATGGCGACGGCAAAGCCACCCGCTCGTTTTGCTATGTCACCGATCTGGTCGATGGCATGCTGCGCCTGTTGTGGTCGGATGAGATCAACCCTGTCAACATCGGCAACCCGCGCGAGATGACCATCACCGAGTTTGCACAGGCGGTGCTGGCTGCCGCCGGCCCGTCGAGCAAGAGCAAGATCGAATATGTCAACCCCAAGGCCGAACGCGTGGCCGATGATCCGCAGCGCCGCCGGCCGGACATCACGCGCGCGCGCACGCTGCTGGGCTGGGAACCGAAAGTGCTGTTGGAAGACGGCTTGCGCGAGACGCTGGCATCGTTTCGGGCGACAAGCAAACGTTAGAACGTGTCCGAATCTGGCAGACTACGACCGAGGTAGCAGCCGTGCGATGCGCCGATAGGCTCTGGGCCTGGCGCACACTCTGTGAAACCCTTACGTGATGGATGGAAGCATCTCAACTGCGGAGAGCGTGTACTCGTTCAGCGCTTTCGTTGATCGTGTGATTGACCCTTTTTTCAGGTCAAGCGCGTTGATTGCGCCTGTCGGCGCGTCCGCGGCCATGGGCTTTGCCGCGTCTGGCATGCTGTGGCCGGCCGTCGTGTCCGGGGTCATTGGGCTGGTCGGCGCGGTCGGCGTGTATGCGCGTTTTGTGGCGCCGTTCCGGCTCAAAGTGACGCATCTCGATGCGCGCGGACTGCTCGACATGCCTGCGCCGGGCGCGGCAGGCGCAGGCGCCCGCGCGCTGCGCGTGTGCTTCTTCTCCGACATGCATCTGGGCGAATTTAAACGGCAGGCTTGGGCCAGCATGCTGGTGGAGCGGATCAACGCCGAGAAGCCCGATCTTGTGTTGATCGGCGGCGATTTTGTCGGCAAAGTCGACTGCTGCGAGCTGCACGAACTGTTTGCGCCGCTGGCCGGGCTGCGCGCCAAGCATGGCGTCTATGCTGTGCTGGGAAATCACGACTATGGCATCCCCGGGCCGGACCTTTCAAATGATTTGTTCGAGCTGTTGCCCCGCTTTGGGGTGCGCCCCTTGCGCAATGGCTGCGTGCACATCGATGATGGACTTCAACTGGTCGGGCTGGACGAGCTGTGGGCGACGGGCGCCGACTTTCACGGCGCGGCTGGCGCATGCGCCCGCTCCGGCGCCCTCACGCTGGTGCTGGGCCACAACCCCGACGTGATGAGCGACATCACAGCCGAAAAGGTGTGCGACCCGCGACGCACGCTGTTTTTGTTCGGCCACACCCATCATGGCCAGATTCGCGTGCCGTTCATGCCGGGCGCCGCCATTCCCATCGTGGGAACGTTGTATCGTGGCGTGTACAAGCTGCCGCAAGGCGCGGTGTATGTCTCGGCTGGCACCGGCGAGAACACCTCGCCTACCCGGCTCGGGACGGCGCCCGAGATTGTCGTATTTGATCTGGCCTACTGACACGGCCCGGCGCCGGCCTGCCGGCGTTGGCGCCAATATGGAATGCGTGATAGGCATCCCAGTCCGACCAGACACGGATGGGGATGCGGCGTCGGCCAAAACGGCGCGCGGCGGCCAGATCCTCATTTGCGGATCGGCCGAGCAGCGCGATATCCAGGTTGTTTGGGCCGATGTAGCTGCCGCGGTCGCGGCACTCAACCACTTGCGGCAAGCCGTGCTCGCTCATGTCCTCGGTGAACTCAAACACCGTGCCAAAGGCATAGCGAAAGCCGCAGGCGGCGGCGCCAAATTGCACTTTTGTGCCGTCGGCCATCGTGCCGTTGCCATTGATGCCGCCGGCTTCGGGCGCATAAACGGTCACGGTCATGGTGATCACTAATGCTGCAAGTAAATCCACAATATTCTTTGGAGCGGCATGTCAGTCGCAGGCAGTTGACATAATGCCGAATTGAACGCGCCTTAATTTTACTCTGCCGATAAAGATGCCCGCGAAACGATTCGCACAATCAGGCATCGTAGGGTGGGTTGCGATGCGCCCAATAATCAAGCGATGACGTGCCCCGGGAATCTCTGTAGCGGCGCCGTTTGTATTGCGTTGCGCGCCAAATT
>JANMNW010000473.1:0-3810 GCA_031368515.1 Chloroflexota bacterium | reverse complement strand
GATCGCCCGCAGCCTGAACGCCAAGCTGATCGCCAGCCCGACCTGGTCGTTTGGCCGGCGCACTGCCACTGTGCATCCGCTCGGCGGCGCGCCGATGGGCCGCGACGCCAAAGAAGGCGTGGTGGATGCGTGGGGCCGGGTGTTCAACTATCCCGGCCTGTATGTCGCCGACGGCTCGGTGATGCCCGGCGCCATCGGCGCCAACCCCTCGCTTACCATCGCCGCGTTTGCCGACCGCGTGGCGGACGGGATGTTGCACAACGCGTAGGGCTATACTTTCACCGCGTGCACGAACTGTCAATTGCATACGCCCTGGTTGAAACGGCCACACAAGCTGCGAATGATTCGGGCGCGCGCGCGGTGACGGTCGTTCGCCTGCGCTTGGGCGCGCTTTCAGGCGTCGTGCAGGACGCGCTGCAATTCAGCTACGACATTGCCACCCAAGGCACGCTGCTGGAAGGCTCGCGCCTTGAAGTTGAGGCGCTTCCCGTGATCATCCACTGTGACCGCTGCGATCGCGATGTGGCGTTGCCCAACATTCAGCTCTTCTGCTGCCCGGTCTGCAACGCGCCGAGCGCGAAGATCGTGCAGGGTCGTGAGCTTGAAATCGCCTCGTTGGAGATTGAAGATGACAACCCGACTGCTTGAAATCCGAACCGGCGTGCTGAGCAAGAATGATCAGCTTGCGGCAACTTTGCGCCGCCGTCTGCAGGATGCCGGCATCCTGACCTTAAATTTTGTCTCCAGTCCAGGCAGCGGCAAGACGGCGTTTCTTGAGCGCACGATGCGTGACATGACCACAGCCGGCATGCGCGTAGCCGCGCTGGTGGGCGATTTGGAAACCGACAACGACGCGCAGCGCCTGGCTCGTAGCGGCGCTCAAGTGAAGCAGATCATGACTCATGGCAACTGCCATCTTGAGGCCGACATGATCTGCGCGCATATGGCCGATTGGGACCTAAGCGCGATCGACTACCTTTTTATTGAAAATGTCGGCAATCTTGTCTGTCCATCAGCCTACGATTTGGGCGAAGATTTGCGCGTGGTTCTCTTGTCTGTTACGGAGGGCGAAGACAAACCGCTCAAATACCCGGTCATGTTTCATTCAGCCGATGTCGCGGTGATCACCAAGCTTGATCTGGCAGAAGCGTGCGAATGCGATCTCAGATTGATGCGCGAAAACATTTTGCGCGTGCGGCCGGGAATGCGAATATTCGAAGTGTCCGCCAAGAAAGGCGCCGGCATACAGAGCTATATCGATTTCACCGTCGAGGCGCGAAATCACCGGCGCATCTGACTTCGGCTAACCATGCGCTGCTGTTCAGCCTGGTCAACTGGCCAGTGCCTGGAGTGCAGACCTGGGGATACTGGGTTCTGGAGGACATATGTGTCTTGGCATACCCGGAAAAGTGCAACATATCTATGAAGCCAACGGCGCCCGCATGGGCAAGGTCAATTTTGGCGGCATCGTCAAAGACGTGTGCCTGGCGTATTTGCCGGAAATTCAGGTGGGCGATTACACCATCGTGCACGTGGGTTTTGCCATCTCGGTGATTGACGAAGCTTCGGCGCAAGAGACGTTGCGCATGTTCAGCGAGCTTGGCTTGCTCGATGAAGAGTTGAATCCTGAGGCGTACGCGGGCGAGTCGCAACCGGTTGCATGCGCGTTGGATCCGTTCGACGTGAAGGGCAGGGTGAAATAGCCGCCCGAAGCTGCGTATGAAATATCTCACCGAGTTTCGCGACGGCGCGCTGGCTGGCAAGTTGGCCGCCGAGATCAAATCCATCACCACGCGGCCATGGGCCATCATGGAAGTGTGCGGCGGGCAGACGCACTCGATCATCCGCAACGGCATCGATCAGCTGCTGCCTCCTGAGATCGAGCTGATTCATGGACCTGGCTGCCCGGTGTGCGTGACGCCGCTCGAAGTGATCGACAAGGCGCTGGCTATCGCTGCGCGGCCTGACGTGATCTTCTGCTCCTTCGGCGATATGTTGCGCGTGCCCGGCAGCGGCAAAGACCTGTTTCGCATCAAGAGCGAGGGCGGTGATGTGCGCATCGTTTACTCGCCACTGGACGCGGTGGGGATCGCGCGCGACAACCCGGACAAGCAGGTGGTGTTCTTCGGCATCGGGTTCGAGACCACCGCGCCGGCCAATGCCATGGCGGTGCACCAGGCCAGCCAGCAGCGCCTTCGCAATTTTTCAATGCTGGTCTCGCATGTGCTGGTGCCGCCGGCGATTGAGGCGATCATGACCGCGCCGGGCAACCGCGTGCAGGCGTTTTTGGCCGCCGGCCATGTGTGCAGCGTGATGGGCACGTGGCAGTATCCGCCGCTGGCCGAGCGCTTTCATTGCCCGATGGTCGTCACCGGTTTTGAGCCCTTGGACGTGCTCGACGGCATTCGCCGGACGGTCAAACAATTGGAAGCCGGCGAGGCGTTTGTCGAAAATGCTTATGCGCGCGCGGTGACGGCCGGGGGCAACAAGCCGGCGCAAGCGCTGCTGGCCGAGGTTTTCGAAGTCACCGATCGCGCCTGGCGCGGCATCGGTGTGATCCCGCAAAGCGGCTGGCGCCTGAGCGCGGCGTATCGCGATTTTGACGCCGAACTGCGCTTCAGCGTCAGCGACATTCACACGCAGGAGTCGGCGCTGTGCCACGCCGGAGAAGTGTTGCAGGGCAAACTCAAGCCGCACCAGTGCCCGGCTTTTGGCAAAGAGTGCACGCCCCGCACGCCGCTCGGCGCGACCATGGTTAGCAGCGAAGGCGCATGCGCGGCGTACTTTAACTACGGGCGAGCGCTCAGTCCCCAGTCCCGAATCCCGAGTTCGGAGCCTGGGCTCGCGGATGTATCGACCCCTCAGAACGCCTCGGGACCTGGGACTCGGGACTGATCTATGGACTTTGCATCTTGGTCCTGCCCGCTTCCGCTGAGAGACTACCCGAATGTGGTGATGGGCCATGGCGGCGGCGGGAAGCTGTCGGCCGAGTTGGTTGAGCACTTGTTTGTGCCGGCGTTTCAAAACGAGGCGCTGGCGCAGTTGAGCGACTCTGCTGTAGTAGCCATCGCCGGCGGGCGCATCGCGATCTCGACGGACTCGTATGTGGTCCGGCCGTTGTTTTTTCCAGGCGGCAACATTGGCGAGCTGGCGATCAACGGCACGGTCAACGATCTGGCCATGAGCGGCGCAAAGCCGTTGTATCTCACGGTCGGCTTCATCATCGAGGAAGGCCTGGCCATGGACAGGCTGGGCGCGGTGGTTAACAGCATGGCCGCGGCGGCCAGACGCGCCGGCGTGCAAATCGTCACCGGCGACACCAAAGTGGTCGACAGGGGCCACGGTGATCAGCTGTTTGTTAACACGGCCGGGGTGGGGGTGATCGCCGATGGCGTGCAGATCGGCCCGGCACGAGCGCGGCCGGGTGATGTGGTGCTGGTCAGCGGCACGCTGGGCGATCACGGCATGGCCATCATGAGCGTGCGCGAGGGACTTGAATTTGAGACCGAGATCCGCAGCGACTCCGCGCCGCTCAACGGCTTGGTCGAGGCGCTGCTCGCGGCCGCGCCCGGCGCGGTGCATGTGCTGCGCGATCCGACGCGCGGCGGCGCGGCGTCGTCGCTCAATGAGATTGCCACCAAGTCCGGAGTAGGCATCACGCTGGACGAACGAGCGCTGCCAGTCAAACCAGAAGTGCAAGCGGCGTGCGAGCTGCTCGGTATGGACCCGATCTATGTGGCCAACGAGGGCAAGTTGCTGGCAATCGTCGCGCGCGAGCGCGCCGACGCTCTGCTGGCGGTCATGCGCGCG
>JANMNW010000285.1:0-9381 GCA_031368515.1 Chloroflexota bacterium | reverse complement strand
TGGGCGGGCCAGAAGCTCGAGCGCGCGCGCACGGCGGGCTACTCGCTGCGCGCGCTCCCCATTCGCTTGGACGGCAACTTTCACCTGCACCACTATCCGACCCTGGAGGCCGAGCTGCGCCGCGCCGCGCCGGATGTGGTGCATATAGACGAAGAGCCCTACAACCTGGCCACCTACCTGGCCTTGCGTGCAGCCCGGCGCGTTGCGCCACATGCCCGCGTGCTGTTTTTCTCCTGGCAAAATCTGATGCGCCGCTATCCGCCGCCGTTTGCGTGGATGGAGCGTGCCGTGTTGGGCGGCGTGGATGCGGCGATCGCCGGCAGCGAAGCCGCCGGCGCGGTGTGGCGCGCCAAAGGCTATGGCAAGACGTTGCATGTGCTGCCGCAATTTGGCGTCGACGAAATCGCATTTGCGCCCGCCACCTTGCCGCCCGACGAGGGGCCATTCACGGCGGGCTATGCCGGACGTCTGGTGCCGGAGAAAGGCGTCGATGTGCTGCTGCGCGCCGCGGCAGACGCACCGGAACTGCGGCTGCGCATATTGGGCGACGGGCCGGAACGCGCCGCTCTCATAGCGTTGGCGCAATCGCTGGGTTTGGGCGAGCGGGCACAGTTTGTCTACGGCCTGCCCTCCACACAGATGCCGTCGTTTTATGGCGGCCTGGACGCGCTCGTGCTGCCGTCGCGCACGCAGCCCAATTGGAAAGAACAGTTCGGGCGCGTGTTGATCGAGGCCATGGCCTGCGGGGTGCCTGTGCTTGGATCGGACAGCGGCGAGATCCCTAATGTGATCGGCGACGCCGGGCTTGTCTTCCCCGAAGGCGATGCGCGCGCGCTGGCGGTCGGGCTGCGGCGGCTGCAAGCGGATGCAGGGTTGCGCGCGCGGCTGCGCGCCGCCGGACGCGCGCGCGTGCTGGCCAACTACACCATGCGCCACGTTGCAGAAGCGACAGTCGGAATCTGGCGGCAGCTGAGGTTTTTCAACTCCTGATGAAGCCCGGCGACCACGTTTTGCTTAGTTGCAAAAACCGCCGAAGCCTAGCAAACTTGCACCATGCAACTTCGACTGGCTTGCGCCGATTTCACCTTTCCGCTGCTTGGGCACGAGCAGGCGTTCAAACTGATTTCGCTGCTCGGCTTTGGCGCGGTGGACGTGGGCCTGTTTGAGCAGCGCTCGCATCTGCACCCCGCGCACGTTATCCCGCGTTTGCCCGCAGCCGCGCGTGAGCTGTCGCAAAAAGTCGCCGACTGCGGGCTGGTCTTTGCCGACATTTTCTTTCAGGCTGTCAATTTTCAGACGCTGGCGGCCAATCATCCGGACGACGCCGAGCGCGCCAAAAGCCGCGATTTGTTTCTGCGCATGCTGGAATTCTCCTTGCGCTGCAACGCGCCGCACATGACCGGCCTGCCCGGCTTGGACTGGGACGGCGAGCCGCACGACACCTCACTCAAGCGCTGCGCCGAAGAGCTGGCCTGGCGCGTGGAGCAGGCGCAACGGGTCGGGATCGTCTATTCCATCGAGCCGCACTTGGGTTCTGTGGCGCCCACCCCGCAGCAAGCGCTGCGGCTGGCGCAAGGGGCGCCGGGCCTGACGTTTACGCTCGACTACACCCACTTCACCTATCAGGGCATCGCGGACGACGAAGTGGAACCGCTGGTCAAGCACGCATCGCATTTTCACGCGCGTGGCGCGCGCAAGACGAGGCTGCAGGCGCCGGTCAAGGAAAACACGATCGACTATCCGCGCGTGCTGCGCGCCATGAAGGCGGCCAACTATTCCGGTTACGTGGGTGTGGAATACGTGTGGCAGGACTGGGAGCATTGCAACGAAGTCGACAACGTTTCCGAGACGATCCTGATGCGCGATCTGATTGTCAAATCGTTTGAAGTCGCTCGCTGACATCCCGATCAATTCCAGGGCAACGGGCCGCTCTCGTCGCCCCAGCTTGGAATCGGCTTCTGCAGGCTGTCCGCGATCCATAGAAACTTGCCATTCACACTTGCGGAGGCGTCGCTGACAAGGTTGAGCACCAGTTCGGCCGCCTTGTGCGGCGGGTCGCCGCCGGTCTCGTCCACCCACTTGACCCAATTTCGATAGCCATCGGCGCCGGCTGTCATCCGACCGGCTTTGTCGCGAATATCTGCCCACATCTCGGTTTTGACATCGCCGGGATGAATCACATTGGCCGTTACGCCGCTGCCATCCAGCTCAGCCGCCAGCCCGCGCGTGAAATGATTCAGCGCGGCTTTGCTGGTGGCATAGGCGGTGTTGTAACCGCCCGGAGGATGCAGCGACGCGGCCGAGCTGACGTTGACGATGCGCCCCCAGCCGCGCGCCAGCATGGCGCCTAGAAACGCATGCGTGGTGAAATAGGGCGCCACAGTGTTGATCATGAGCGTGTCCACCCATTCGGCGGGGTCACAGTCCTGAACCAACGCAATCGGTCCAAACACGCCGGCGCAGTTCACCAATATGTCGGGCGCGCCCATCTCCCGTTCGACCGTATCTTTGAGCCGTTGCACATCACCAGCATCGGTCAGATTGGCGGGAAACCTCCGAGCAACACCGCCCGCCGCGGCGATCAATTCGGCGGTGGCGAGCAACTGATCGGCGCTGCGTGCGGTGACCGCCACTGCTGAGCCATGCGCGGCCAGGGCCAGCGCCATCGCCTGCCCCAGCCCGCGCCCGCCGCCGGTAACCACCGCCACTTTGCCGTGCAAATCGACTCGGTTGCTCACGTCGCTTTGGTCTCCAAATGAAAGATTTCGCGCAGCTCGCCGGATTCGACGATGCCATCCGGCCGCATCATCATCAGCGGCTCGTGCAGCTTGGCCCACGCTTCGTGAATTTTGCTGTGCCAAAGCTTGTCCCAGGCGGCTTCGTCATGTATTTCCGAATACAAAAACAGCACCGGATCGGCCTCAAACGTGGTGATTGTGGCGATGCCATTGCGCTCGATCTCGGCCACCAGCTCGGGCCAGATATTGTCGTGATAGTTTCTGTATTGCGGCAGCGCGCCGGGTTTGAGGCGCAGGGTGAACGCTTTTCGAATCATCGGTTTTCCTCCAACTGCAAATCTGACTCACAGCTCACTGACATGAATGACACGGCCTTCTTGAGCCGAGCGATACGCCGCTTCCAGCAGCTCGACCGTGTGCACGCCAATGTCAGCCGGCGAAATATTTGTTTGCGTCGCGCCAAGCAGCAGATCGACGAGATGGCGCGTCGTCGCCTCCTGCGGATAGCGCAACTCGGGCGGCACTGGCTCCAGACGTTGTGTTTCGCCTGTGTTCAGGTGCAGCACGCATTCGCCATCCAGCACGTCCAGCGATGCATAGCCTTCGCTGCCAAAGATGCGGTAATCCAGGCGCTGGCGGCCCGATAGCGCCGCAGCCACGCCGCCGGTGCTGGCCAGCGTGCCGACCGCGCCGCTGTCAAAGCGCACGTTGATGGCGTCGCACAGATCGACCTTGAGTTCGAAATTCTCCATAAACGCGCTCACGCTGACGGGCTTGAGCCCGGTCAGCCACAGAGCCAGCGCCGCCGAATGCGTGACTTGCAGCTGCCCCTGTCCCCCGCCCGCCAGGCGCGGCTCGCTGTATGTTTCGGCCCGCGGTCCGGTCACCGGAAATTTGAAGATTGAGGCATAGGCCTCCGGCCGGCCGCGCAGAAATTCCAGCACCATCGACGCAAACACATTGGACACCAGCTGCACATCTCCGATTTTTTTGGCGTGAATCAGCGCGCGCAACTGCTGGTTCTGCACGACAAAATGCCAGGGGTAGCCGATGACAAACGGCGTGGCGTGGGCAGCGGCCAGCTGCTGCAGCTCACGCGCCTCGCGCGCCAGCAGCACCATCGGCTTCTCCAGCATCAAGCCCAGCTTGCGTGAAAGCACTTCGCGCGCCACTTCGTAGTGCGCGGCATGATTGGTCGCCACAACCACGCCGTCCAGGCCTTCGCGATCAAGCATCTGGCGAAAATCCGTGTAGCGCGCTTTGATGCCGTAGGCGTCGCCTGCCGCGTGCAGCTTGTCTTCGTTCAAATCGGCCAGCGCCACCGATTCAACGGCCGCATACGTCGTCAGCGATGGCAAGTGCGCCTGCGTGCTCCACCAGCCGGCGCCGACTACGCCGATGCGCGCCTTCTTTTTGCCGCTATTCCCAGGCATATTTTTTCACCACCGCTTCTATGACTTCAATCCCCAGTCCAGGGCCATCCGGAACCGTGATAAGGCCGTCTTTTTGCTCAAACGGCTCGGTTACCAGTTCGTGTTGCATGGGATTTCGAAAGGGCTTCAACTCCATCACGATGTGATTGGGTGTCGCGGCCGTCAGATGCACGCTCGCGGCAGTGATAATCGCGCTGCTCCAGGCATGGGCGTTGATGCTGCGATTTTCGTGCTTGGTCATCTCCTGCACTTTCCAGTAGCCGGTAATGCCTTCTGAACGGCCCGGGTCGATCATCAGAATATCGATCGAACCCGTCTTGATAAAGCGGTGAAAGTCGTTGATCGTCCACAGGTCCTCGCCGGCGCAAATCGGCGTCTGCACCGCGGCGCGCAGCTGCGCATAGCCGTCCCAGTCCCAGGTGCGCAGCGGGTCTTCCAGCCAGCGAATGCCAACCTCTTCGTAAGCGCGCGCCACGCGGATGGCCTGCATCACCTCCATGCGCACGGTGTGACCGTAATCGACCATGAAATCGACTTTGGGGCCGGCGGCCGAGCGCACGGCTTTGACAAATTCCAGGTCGCGCACGCTGTCAAAGCCCAGGTAGGCGTCGCCCTTTTTGCCAAAGCCGCACTTGATGGCGGTGAACCCCTGGCGGGCGTAGTCGGCAAGCTCGTCCGCCATGTCGCTGATCGACGATTTCGACGGATGCGTGCTGACGCAGGCACGCAGCTTGCGCGTCAGCGCGCCGCCAAACAGTTGATGCAGCGGCACGTTGAGCGCCTTGCCCTTCAGGTCCCACATCGCAATGTCCAGCGCGCTCACCGCAAACGATGCGATGCCGCCGTGGCCGTACCACCAGCTGTGCTCTTTTAACGCCAGCCAGATGGCATAGGTGTCGCGCGGGTCGCGGCCGATCAAGAGCGGGCGCATGCCTTCCTCGATCAGCACTTTTGTCGCGCGCGACGCTTCCGGCCACATGGTGATCGCCTCGCCCCACCCGACCACTCCATCGTCCGTTTCAACCCGCACGAGCAAAATATGACGAATGTTGTTGTGATCGTTCGGCTCCGGATAGCGCATGGGAAAGGCTTGTATCTGTTTTATCTTCATAAGCTGCGGAATGATTGGACGGTTGCTTCATGGCATCAACGCGCCGCCGTTGACATCGAGGATGGCGCCGGTCATGTATGACGAGGCCTCCGACCCAAGAAAGACGATCACGCGCGCCACTTCGAGCGGATCGGCCAGCCGCTTGAGCGGCACTGCTTCAATACTATTGCGCAATGACGCTTCGGACAAGTTGGCCATCAGTCGCGTGTCGACCGTGCCGGGCGCCACGCAGTTGACGGTGATGGCGTGCGGCGCAAAATGGCGGGCAAAGGCCTTGGTCATGGACATCACCCCGGCCTTTGTCGCGCTGTAGACGGTGGCGGCATAAATGCCGCCTGTGCGCCCGCCAATTGAGCTGATATTGACGATGCGTCCCCATTTGCCCGGCTTCATGGCATTGCCCGCCGCGCGCGACAGAAAGAACACCGATTTAAGGTTGATGTTGACGATGTTGTCAAAGGCCGGCTCGGTCATGTCGTCAATCGGGATGCGCGGGCAAATAGCGGCGTTGTTCACCAGGATATCCAGCCGGCCAAAGCGCTGCACCACGCTGGCGACCAATGCATCCAACTCCTCCGTGCGGGACACATCCACGCGCTTCGCCAATACGTCGCCGCCTGCTTGTTCGACGCGATGTGCCACCTGTTCGACGCGTTCGGCCTCAATATCGCAGAGAACGACTTTGGCGCCCTGCCGCGCAAACTCTTCAGCCGTCGCCGCGCCCAAGCCTTGCGCCGCACCGGTAATGATCGCCACTCGATTGTTTAGCTGCATGCGAATCAACTCCTGTGATCCAAGTCAGTTTAGACGCCCAGCGCCCTCGCGTCAATTTTCACTTTGGCGCCGCTATGCTATAATTTTCTGCACGCAAGTTCCCGGTTTTGCGCAAAAACCCGGGCAAATGCTTCGTTTTAGCGCAGTACACGGCCTCCTAGCTCAGTTGGTTAGAGCGCACGGTTCACATCCGTGAGGTCACAGGTTCGAGCCCTGTGGAGGCCACTCAACAAAGGGCGGGACTCCCCGCCCTTCTTCTTTGCCCCATGATCGCGCTCATCCGACTCGACGACCGCTTGATCCACGGCCAAGTCATGGCGGTGTGGGCGCGACATCTCAAGATCAACCGCATCCTGGTGATCGACGACGAATCGGCGGCAGACGCGTTTGCCCTGCAACTGCTTCGGCTGGCCATGCCTGCGCACATCCAGCTCTCGGTCAGCACGGTGTCGGATGCGCCAGCTGCTCTGACGGCGCTCAGCGCTGACGACACGCGCGCGCTTGTGCTGTTGAAACGCGTGGAAGACGCGCTGGCGCTGCACGCGGTGGCGCCGCTGGCGCATTTGAATCTGGGCAACCTCGGCATGCGCGATGGCCGGCGCCTGATCTGGCGCACGGTGGCGTTGTCGCCAGCCGAGCTAACGGCGTTGAAACAGCTACAATCTGCGGGCGTAGACGTGTATTTGCAGATGGTCCCCTCGGACGTCCGGCAGCGTCCACCCACCGAATGAGCCTGATCCTTTCCCCCCTGCAAGCGCTGCTGATCGGCCTGACGTACTTTCTTGCCAACACCGCCTTTCTGGGCGGTTTGGCCTACTTCACCACCTGGCGTCCGCTGGTAAATGGCTTGCTGGTCGGGCTGATTTTGGGGGATCCCATCCGCGGCGTGGTGATCGGCGCGGCCATAAACATTCTCTATCTCGGCTACATGTCCGTCGGCGGCACGCTGGGCATCGGCGATGGCGCGCTGGCCGGCGTGTTGGGCTCAGCGGTCGGCATTGCCACGCATTCGTTGGGTCTGGGCGTGGTAGCCGGCGTGGCGCTGGCCAGCCTGGGTTATCAGCTGCTGATCTGGCGCATGAAGGGCGACAGCGTGATCGCGCGCTGGATCGACGCCGCCGCCGAGCGCGGTGATGTGGCGCGCATGCAGTGGCTGAACATCGGCGCGGCGCAGGCGTGGTTGTTTGCGTTAACCGTGCTGCCGGCAGCGGTGTTGGCTGTGCTGGCAACATCCGCTGTGAACTGGATGACGACCACGTTGCCTGGGCCATTGATCGATGGGCTGGCGTTGGGCGGGCGACTTGCGCCCGCGATCGGCATCGCGCTGGCGATGAAATTTGTCTTCTCTGGCCGCAACATCGCGATCTTTTTCGGCGGCGCCGTGGCGATGGCCGCCGGCGCGCCGTTTGAAGCGTTGGTCGGGATCGGGATCGTGGCTGTGATCGCGGCAGCTATAGCGAGTCCCGAGAGGCGAGTCCCGAGTCCGGAGTCCCGAGTCCCGAGTGAACGCGAACCCTCAGAACTCCGGACTCCGGACTCCGGACTCGGAACCTTCCTGCGCTGGCAATTCTTCAGCCACTCCAACTACAGCTTTGAGCGGCTGCAAGGCAGCGGGTTGGCGTGCGCGCTGGCGCCGGCGTTGCGCGGGCGCGGCCCAGACGCGCTCAAACAGCACGGCGGCTTCTTCAACACCGAGGTCAATTTTGGCGCGATGATTCCCGCCATTCTGTTGCGCATGGAACTGGCCGGCGAAGATCCGGCCGACATCAACAAAACTCGCCAGACGCTGATGGGCATCGTGGCTGGATACGGTGACGAGACGACTCAAGGCGCGCTGCTGCCCGCGCTGCTGTCGGCGGCCATTGGCTTGTCGCTATCGCCCTGGCTGGGCGCCTATGCCGTCGGCGCCTATGTCTTGATCAGCGGGCTGGCCATGCTGTTTATTTCGTCGCGCAGCTTTCGCGCTGGATTTCTGCGCGGGCGCGACGCCGCCACGGCGTTATTGAGCAATGCGCAGCTCAAGGCAGTGGCGACATCGGCGCGCAGCTTCACCGCACTTGCGCTGGGCGCTTTGGCCGCCAGCCCCGCCGTGCTGCACCTGCCGATTCCCGTGACAGAGCTGGGCGGCCTTGCGCCGGTGAATGCCGCAGCCGCGGTAGCGCTCACGCTGGCGTGCTTTGGTCTCGTCACAAAGCTGGGCCTCAAGCCAACCTGGATCTTCATCGGCTTGCTTGTGCTGGCGGTGGTCTTTCAGTTTGCGCAATCGGCTTAAGGCTCAAACTCACCCTAAAATACGAGCCTCACCCTTGCAGCGGCGCTGAAAGTTGTCGGGTGAGTTCCAAAGCATGGATTCGAAGCTTTTTCTCCCAGTGTGGGTTGTGGGTTCGCTGGTGCTGAGCGCGCTGGTGACCGGCTGGTTGTATCGCGGCGACGGCTGGCGCGCAGAGGCTCTCGAGCAAAGCTCGATCGGCGGTCTGATCTTTGAGCTGGGCGCGTTGTTCTTCACCATCGGCCTGCCTTTTCTGGCGCTTCTCACCGGCACACTCAGCATGGATCTGATGGGCATGGGCCGGCCCTGGAGCAGCGGCGATCATTTGGCCGGATTCACGCTGGGCGAATGGTTGCGCGGCGCAGGCGAAATGTTGGGCGCGGCAGGATTCGCGCTTTTTGTACTGTGGCACAGCCGCGGCGGCAGCGGGCTGATCACCCGGCGCGAGGGCGCGGCCTCGGATGCGCTGGAAGCCGTGCGCGATGAAGTGCACTGGATGTTCTACCGCGCGCCGGGCACGCTGATCACGGGCGATCCATTTGTGGGCGTGCTCACCGGCATTGGGCTGACCTTGTTTGAGTGGCTGCTCAACCCGCGCTTTCTGTCGCATGACATCAAGCGAGAGAATCGCTGGCATTTGCTGGTGCGATTGACATGCCTGATCGCCAGCGCCACGCTCTATCTCGGCACGCGCAACTTGTGGCTGATAATGGCGGCGCACATTGCGATACAGGTTGTGGCCGCGCGCCTGCCAAAGGCACGGCAAAAGACGCTGGCAACCGACGCTTAAGGAGCGGGTAAACACGATTTTAATAGGTGGCCTTCACCCAGCATTTGTCTGCAAAGAGACAACACAGCAACACTATCATGTCTACGTTTTTTATCATGATCGATGGCCTGCGGCCGGACGCCATTGCCGGCGTCAATTGTCCACATCTAAAGGCGCTGATGGCGCGCTCGTCTCACACGCTGGAAGCTCAGAGCGTGATGCCTTCCATCACGCTGCCCTGCCATACGTCAATCTTTCACAGCGTTCCGCCCACCCGCCACGGCGTC
>JANMNW010000463.1:0-6981 GCA_031368515.1 Chloroflexota bacterium | reverse complement strand
CTCCATTTCCTTGAACGTTGCCTTTGGGTTGGCTGTCCGCCAATCCTTGATCCCGCTCGTGATTTCTTCGATCAATGTCCCCCAGCCTGCTGTCAGCTCGTCTTTCATCCCCCTACTTTACAAAAATCTGTGGCACACCCTTTCCCTCCTGCCCTGGAGCTTCTACCGGCGGCAACCCGCAGCATCGCCAGGCTTACATTCGTCACTTTTGCGCCGTTACACTCGTCCAAAAGACGTGTTTGTTCACAGAAATCTCAAAGATCTACATCTTTCGGAGGGCCCCTCTTCTCGGCATACCTGCGGAAATCGCCTAGATATTCCTTTGAACCTCTTGAAAAATCGTCATGATTCGCGTAAAATTGCAGGTCGCTGATGACTTACAGTAAAGTCAGAGCAAAGGTGGAGACGTTATGGTGAAGTTGACCAAACTCGAAAAGTCAATCGTGGAAGCTATCAAGACCGCACGCCTGGGTTTGCCGGATTGGCCCTCGTTCGCCAAGCAGGAGCAGATCGCCTTGGATTATGTTCAGCAGCGCGTCGATTGGATGCGCCGGATGGGACTGATCAAGTAATTGAGCCATGTGATGACACAAGGCGGGCGCAAGCCCGCCTTGTGTGTTTTTCCGCCTCTATCCGGGCGAGTTCGCATTGCGCTCCAATACGACGCTAACACACCGCAGTCGCAGCTCAAACACTTCAGATCTACGCTCTGACCATTCCGTATTTTCAGAATGCATCCACTGGAGGACAACATGAGCAAGATTTTAGGCATTGACCTCGGCACGACCAACAGCGTCGTCGCCGTGCTTGAAGCCGGCAGCGCCACCGTCATTCCCACTGCCGAAGGCGGCAACATCGTGCCGTCCGTTGTTGGATTCAAGAAAGATGGCGAACGCATCGTGGGCCAGGCGGCCAAGCGGCAGGCAGTCGTCAACCCGGAGAACACCGTGTTTTCGATCAAACGCTTTATCGGCCGCCACATCGACGAAGTCGACGCTGAAGCCAAGCGCGTGCCGTATCCGGTTGTGCCCGGTCCCGGCAACGACGTGCGCGTAAAAATCGCGGCAAACAACAAAACTTACACGCCGCAGGAAATCAGCGCGATGGTGCTTGGCAAGCTCAAGGCCGATGCCGAGGCCTATTTGGGAGAAACAGTCACGCAGGCGGTCATCACCGTTCCGGCCTACTTTAACGACGCGCAGCGCCAGGCCACCAAAGACGCCGGCCAGATTGCCGGCCTTGAAGTGCTGCGCATCATCAACGAGCCCACGGCGGCGGCGCTGGCCTATGGCCTGGACAAGAAACAGGACGAGACCATTCTCGTCTTCGACCTGGGTGGCGGCACGTTTGACGTGTCGGTGCTCGAGGTGGGCGGCGGCGTGGTGGAAGTCAAAGCCACCAATGGCGACACGCATCTTGGCGGCGACGACTGGGATGCCGCGGTCATGGATTGGCTCATCGACGAGTTTAGAAAGACCCAAGGCATCGACTTGAAAACCGATCGGCAGGCGTTGCAGCGGCTGCGCGAAAGCGCGGAGAAAGCCAAGATTGAACTGTCATCCATGCTGGAGACCGAAATCAATCTGCCCTATGTCACCGCCGACGCGAGCGGGCCGAAGCACCTGGTGACCAAGTTGACCCGCGCCAAGTTTGAGCAGCTGAGCGAAGGGCTCATGGCGCGCCTGCGCGGACCGGTCGAGCAGGCCATGAAGGACTCCGGTCTGAAAATGGCCGATATTGACGAGGTCGTGCTGGTTGGCGGCGCCACCCGCATGCCCATGGTGCAGACGATGGTCAAGGCGCTTACCGGCAAAGAACCGAACAAGAGCGTCAATCCGGACGAAGTTGTGGCGGTGGGCGCGGCCATTCAGGGGGGTGTGCTGGCGGGCGACGTCAAGGATGTGCTGCTGCTGGACGTGACGCCGCTGACGTTGAGCATCGAAACCATGGGCGGCGTAGCCACATCGATGATCGCGCGCAACACCACCATTCCGGTGAAGAAGAGTGAAATCTTCTCAACGGCTGAAGACAGCCAGAGCGCCGTCGACGTCAAGGTGTTCCAAGGCGAGCGCCCGCTGGCCAGCGACAACACGCTGCTGGGGCAGTTTCGACTGGAAGGCATTCCGGCGGCGCCGCGCGGCCTCCCGCAGATCGAGGTTACATTCGACATTGACGCCAACGGCATCATTGCCGTGAGCGCCAAAGACAAGGCGACCGGCAAAGAGCAGCGCATTTCCATCACGGCCAACACCAACCTGAACAAGCAGGATATCGAGCGGATGGTCAACGAGGCGCAGAAGAATGCCGCAGCCGACGCCAAGCGCAAAGAACTGGTCGATGCGCGCAACGGCGGCGATCAGGCGATCTATCTGACCGAGAAGACGCTGCGCGAGTTGGGCGACAAGGTCGGCGGCGCGGAGCGCGCCGAGGCCGAGGCGCAAGTCAACGATGTGCGCGACGCGCTCAAGAGCGATGACACGGGACGCATCAATCGGGCGGTTGAAGCGCTGCAGGCGACGGTGCAAAAGATCGGTGCGGCGGCCTATCAGGGCGGCGCGCAAAGCGCGCCTGATGGCGGCAATGCCAGCGGCGAGAACAAGAACGATGGCGTCGTGGAAGGCGAGTACCGGTCAGTCTAGGACTTGATTGCTTCCAACCTAAATAAATCGCCGGCATAACACGCCGGCGATTTGCTATTTTCCGTCGACGGTCGCTTCGGGATAACGTGCCGCAACTGCGTCCAAAGCGGCCGGTGATGCGCCTTTCAGGTGCGCGTCAAAAAATGCAAGCATGAAGTCGTCGACGAGCGGCAGGATGCGATCAGCGGGAATCGGCCCCTTTAACCCCAGCCAGGGCGCCAGAGGTGAAAACAGCGGAATCATCACAAAATCGTAGTGGCGGCTGCCTTTGATCGACAGCCGGTAGGTTGGACCGCTGGATGCGCCGGTCAGCGCGATCAAGCGCGCGTCGTTGGCGTCGCCGGTCCATTGTTCGCTGCGCATGAAGAGAGTGGGTTGCGTCAGCCCTGCGGCGATCACCGCATCCGGTACCGGCTCCACCCATGCATCCTGGCCGACCAGTGCCTTGCAGCGCCGATCACGAGCGCACAGCTGGATCATTGCGCCGCCGCCGGTGCTGTGCCCAAAGATCCCCACGCGCGTCAAGTCAAGGCGTTGGCCAAAGCGCGCGTCGGTGCTGTTGAGCCGCTCCAATTCATTCAATACGAACTCGGCATCGCGTGAAAATACCGATTCAAGCAGCTGCGCCGCGGGCCAGTAGCCCGGGTCGTTGCGCGGCGGCAGCAAGCTGCGTTTGTTGAGCACGATGCTGCCATCGTCAAAGGCCGCGCCGAGCGCGCCATACGGGTGATCGATCGAAACGACCACATAGCCGTGGCTGGCCAGCGCTTCGTTCTGTGTTGCGTTGATCTGGCGAAAGCCGCCCCAACCGTGTGAATACAACAAGACAGGATACGCCGCCTGATCGGGGCTCAGCGGCGCATCAGCCACGCTGTTGCTGCGCACCAAGCCGGCGTGATTGAATGCAAATGACGGCAGCCGCACCCAGGCGGCAATCGCTGGCGCCATCACATCCGCGCGCGCCAGCCACGGCGCTCGCGCGGCGTTGGCAGGCGCATCCGCCGGATACCAGATTTGAACCATCAACGCGCGCTTGTCGTCCGGCGCATCGGTGAATACTTCGGGGCGTGTGGCGTCAATCAGCCGCAGGCTGGTTGTACCCACCGCATAGGGTCCGGTGGGCACCGGCATCAGCGGAACGGGAAACAGGATGCCGAGTGCGACGCCCAGCGGCAAGCCTGCGGCGCTCAGGCCGCCCAGAATGCGCGGCGCTACGCGTTTTGGTCCGCCGGTGCGCCATAGCGCAGTCAACACGCAAAACAAAAGCAGCCCGCCGTACATCGGCGCGAGCTGCCAGCGCGCGCCCTCAAAGACGACATGCGCCAACGCAACGAATGCGGGGAGAATGAGTGCAACTGCCCACGCGCCGCGTGCGCGCAAGCGCCGATAGCCCAGCCACGCCAACACCCACACCACGGCAATTGCAATTTCAAGCCAACGCATGGGTTGAATGCTAACCGCAGCGGGCGTCAGGGACTAGTTGAAGCCGAGGCGCACACTGCCCAAGGGTGCGAAATCGGCGGTCATGTCATCGCCGCGCTGAGCGGGATACACGTCGCACACCACGCCCGTGGTGATCACATCGCCGGCTTTCAGGCTTTTGCCATAACGCAGAAGCTCATTGGCCAGCCAGGCCAGCGCAATGAACGGGCTGCCGAGCACGGCGGCGCCGGTTCCCTCCCGCACGCGCGCGCCGTTGACAGTCAATGCCACTTGCTGGTTGACTAGATCCAACTCGCGCCAGTTGGCGCAAGGCGCTCCCTGCACGTACGCGCCGTGAATGGCGTTGTCGGCGGCAATGGCAGCTGCGCCGACGGCCGACCAGTCGTGAAAGCGATGATCGACGATTTCGATGCCGGCGAACGCTTCGGCGATCAGCGGTGTGATGCTTTCGGCCGTGTAGGGCGCAGGCTGCGCCGGCGCGTCGGCGCCCATGCGAAAACCAAATTCTGGCTCGATGGTGCGCAGGGTGAAGTCATCGGCCGGCAGGACGACGGGCGCCGCATGCGTCGAGTATGAAAGCAGCTGGCCCACCAAAGGATGTGGCACCTTGAGCTGCTCGCGCGCGAGCGCGCTGGTGCAGGCGGTTTTGTAGCCGATCGCGTGCCCGCCGTGCCGCGCCAGCAGCTTCGCTATCAGCGCATCTTGCGCGGCGTAGGCTTGCGCAAGCGATTCGGGCCGGGCGAAAGCAGGCAGCTGAGCCACCGTCCGCAGCTCAAACCGCAATTCGGCCAGGGCTGCGGCGATGGCATCGATTGTGTCAGACATGAGCGCATTATTGCCGGCGCCCGCGATTTGGCAAAGTCAGCGCCCAAGGATGGACAACAAACGGTCGGGATAGTCTGTGTTGATGCCTTCGACTCCCAGTGCAACCACGCGGCGCAGATCGCCTTCGCTGTTGATTGTCCAGGGCTGCACAAGCAGGTTGCGATTGCGCGCGGCTTCAATCAGGCGCGGCGTGAGCACGACAATGCCGCTAAAGCGCTCCGGCACCTGCAGGCTCTGATAGGCCGGCGTCAGCACATGCTCCAGCCTGAGCGCGCTAAGGACGACGAACAGGGCAGCCTCATTTTGAGTGGCCGAGGTCGCCACTTCCGGGCAGGCGCGTCGAAACGCATCCATGTTCTCCTGGCGAAAACTGCTGACCAGCACCTTGTCCTGCAGGTTGTGTTTGCGGATCAACGCGCAAAATGGCAGCGCTATGTCCGGCGGCGTTTGCTTGATTTCTATGCCGAAATGCTTGACAGGATGGGCCTTGAACAGCGCCTCAAGCGTTGGAACACTGGCGCGCCCGGCGCGAAACGGAAATGTCGCGCCGCCGTCGGTGCTAAAGCGGTAGGCGGCATTGAGCGCCTGAATGTGCGCAGCGGTCAGCGCGCGAATGGCGCCGGCGCCATCGGTGGTGCGGTCGACGGTCTCGTCGTGCATCAACACCAGGACGCCGTCTTGTGTGATGTGCATGTCGGCGTCCAGCACATCCGCGCCCAACGCGGCTGCATGATCGAAGGCAAGCATGGTGTTGCTGGGCCGGATGCCTTCGCCGCCCTGATGCGCGAAGACGAGCGGCTGGCGTTGGGCGGCCGACCAGACGGTCCATGGATGGGGCGCAGCAGGGTGCGCCAATGCGCGCGCGCTCGCGTAGGCGATCGTTAGCAGGGCGGCCGCCAACAGCAATGCACGGATACGTTTTGTCCGGATCACGGCACCTCCAACGCAACGGTCATCGCCGCATCGGGCACGGGCTGGCCTGAGGCATCTTTCACAGCCATGCGCTCTTGCGCGCCGGTGTTGCGATAGAGGCCATACTTGATCGCGTAGTTGCCGGGCGCAAGCGGCGCGGAGAGCGCGATTGAATGGCTGTCGGTGATGACGTCGCCCGCGCGCCACCATTGCGATGAAAACTCGCCGCGCATCGCGCGGCTGTCACCCTGACCCACCGGCTTCCCGGCGGCGTCAAACAACTGCACAAACACGGTGTAATCGGCGTTGAAATCGGCAGTGGCTTGCCACACGATTTCGAAGGGCAGCGTGACGGCATCGGGCGCGCCCAGCAACGGTCGCGCGGAGAGCACGCGCGCCTGATCCAAAACATAGAGGGCGGGTTGCGCGCGCGCCGGCTCGGCGATGTTCAGGCTGGCGGCTTCATACTGCGGCCGGCTGACAAGCGCACCGTCGCCATTCAACACGCGCAACTGGCCTTCACGGGTTCCCCGCGCAAAATCATACACACCTAGATCTAACTTGAGTGTTGCAGGCAGCAGTGCGGTGTTTGTGAGGGTGTCCGGAATGCGCAGGCGGTAATGATCCACCAAGATTTCGCCTGGTTTCCAGCGCGTGGCCTGATACATGCCGCCGCCCGGATACGTGTCGATTCCGACGATTTCGACACCGCGCGCGAACAATTTGATAAACAGGCTGTAGTCGAGATCCAGCGTGCGCAAACCCTGAAAGTACATCGTGATGTCGATGATGTCGCCTGGCCGCACGCGTTGACCCGGTGTCTGGACGCGATAGCCGATCCAGCGTATTTTGTCTTCAAAGAAGACTTCGGTACGCGCCAGATCGGGCGGCAGATCAGCCTCACTGGACAGCCGCTGTGGTTCGTTATACGCGGGGCGGATATAGGCGTAAGGTGACGCCAATGTAAGGGTGGCTAATGCGCTGCACAAAACGCCGGCCAACCCGCGTTTGAGCGCCGATGCGCTATGAAACACTGGCAGTGCTTTACCCAGCTGACGCAATCCAAGCGCGAGCAGGAGTGAGAGGGCGGCGACGATCGGGAACAGCAAGCGCCCCTGACTAGCCAAAGTCATCGATGTCCAGCGCAATAGCGCGATGCCTG
>JANMNW010000439.1:0-4617 GCA_031368515.1 Chloroflexota bacterium | reverse complement strand
TCATTGATGAACCAGTGCGCATCGGGCGTCCACACCAGCGCGCGCGAGCGAATGCGCTCGCTCCACACCAGCGGTTGCTTTATCCATTCCTGCCAATTCGGTATGTTCATGATGCGGGCATCTTAGCGCGCCCGCTGGATGCGCGCAATGCCACGGCAAAAACGTGCCGATTTGCGGCCGCGCTCCACGGCAAATACGTAGGCCGGCTGGCGAATACGGAAAACACCAGACGATAGTGCAGGCCGGCGCCGGACCTAAGCCGCAATCTCCGACTTTCTTCTGATTGACCTAGGGCCTTTAGTCCCTATACCTAACGTTGACCGGCCGATTACCGGCCTATGCGAGGGGAGCATGCAATTCGATGCATCGGCGGCTACCGCAGACGTTCAGCGCCCACACGCAAACATGGCGTCTTCGTCATGGTCGGACAAGCTGCGCCGCCTGCTCAAGTCGCCTGCTTTCGCCGACGCCGAAAAGATGCGCCTGGCCGGCGTCATTCACACCTGGCTGCTCTGCAACCTCGCCGTGTGCCTGGCCATATTCTTTTTTCTGCTGACAATGCCAATACCCCGGCCCGGCCAATTGCTGAACTTTGGCGCCGGCGCGCTGTGCAATCTGGTTTTGCTGCGCCTGCTGCGCAGCGGGCGCGTGCGTCTGGCGGGAATCGCCACAGTGTTTGGCACGATTGCATTTGTGGTGCTCAGCAATCTGCTAGCCATGCGCCCATTCGCCATTGGCAGCGCCGCCGGGTTTCTGACGCTGATCGTCGCCGGGGCGATGCTCAACCGGCGCGAATTGCTATGGACGGCCGCAGCGCTGATTGCGTCGATTCTTGCGAGCGGCGCGTATTGGCGCCTAAACGCAACTCCGCCGCAGCAGGCTTTTCTCATGCTGGACATGGCCATTTACACCGCTTACAGCGCCGCCGTTGGCGTGGTGGTGTACATCACGACCGGCCAGCTGCGGCGCGCCCTCGGCCAGGTGCATGCGGCGCATCTGGAACTGGCGGAACGCAACGAACGGCTGGAGCGCGCCATCGCTTCGCGGCAGGGTTCGGAACAGCGGCAACTGCAAATGACCCAGGGGCTGCAGGCGGTGCTGCGCTCTACCAGCATGCTGATGCAATGTGAAACAGTCGACGAATTGTGGCGGCGCGCGGTCGAGCTCGCGCGATCGGAGCTCGGGCTGGAACGCTGTTCGGTCTACACCCGCGAGTCCGAAGACAGCAACTGGTTTCGCGGCACCTGCGGCACGGGTTTTGACGGCAGCAGCATCGACGAACGCAAGGTGCGTTTTGACATCACGTTGCAGGACGCGGAGTTTGCCCGCGATATAAGCCAGAAGGACACCGGAAGTTGGCGGGTGCTCTCGCAGCAGCTCATCACCAGCGATGGCGCCCACGCGGTGCAGTCCGACATTCGCGGCTGGGTGGCGCGAACGCCGATCATGGGCGCAAACGGCAAGCTAATCGGGGTGTTCTACAACGATTCGGGCATCAAGCGCACGCCGCCAGACCCGGACAAGCAAGATCTGCTGTCCCTATACTGCTCCACCGTGGGCCGCATCGCCGAGCGCAAGCTGCTTGAGGTGCAGGTTCAGCAATTGACCGAAGATCGCGTGCGCGGGGCCACCCTGGCCGAGCGCAGCCGGCTGGCGCGCGAGCTGCACGATTCGGTATCGCAAGCGCTGTATGGCATCGTGCTGGGCACGCACACCCTGCGCGACGCCGGTTTGAAAAACGAAGCGGTGGCGGGCCCAGCGCTGGAGTATGTGTTTCAACTGTCGGAAACGGCGCTGAGTGAAATGCGCACGCTGGTGCAGGCGTTGCGCCCGGAGGCGCTCGAGACCGATGGCTTGATACCAGCGCTGCGCCAGCAGATCGAAGCCCTGTGCGCGCGCAGCGATTTGACGGTCAACGTGGCGCTGGGCAGCGAGGAGCCGCCTCTATGCATTGAGGCCAAGGAAGCGTTGTACCGCGTCGCGCTGGAAGCGCTTCAGAACGCGCTCAAGCATGCGCAGGCGCGCGTCATCGATGTGCGAATGCATGTCACATCAGCACGCGTGCTGCTGGTGGTTCGCGATGACGGGCGGGGTTTTGACCCCACGGACAAATTCCATGGGCACTTTGGGTTGCACACGATGCGCGAACGCGTGGCGCCGCTGGGCGGCAGCTTCACGGTCGACAGCGCGCCCGGGTTGGGCGCCAGCGTGAGCGTCAGCCTGCCGCACTCCGCGTAGCGGCCGGCTCAGTATCGCCAATGGGAGGCCGGGGCCGTCTCCGTCGCCGTGTTCGGAAACGGACACGAACAGGAAGCCTGTGCGGAGGGGTCAAGACTCTGGCGCATTTGTGTCCTATGAACGAGACCGCAATCGCGCGCTTATCCTGGTCTCAGCCCGCCATGCGACAGTTGCCGTATGGAATTGTTGATTAACGGACAAAAAAGGGTTGTTTCAAATCCAGGCGAGCTGCTGGTGTGGACGTTGCGTGACGAGCTTGGCCTGACCGGCACAAAGGTCGGCTGTGCCGCAGGTTTGTGCGGCGCGTGCACCGTGCATGTCGACGGCGTGGCGACGCGCAGTTGCATCACTCCGTTGGCGACGCTTGAAGGCAAAGCTGTCACCACCATCGAAGGCCTGGCCCAGGGTGACGCGTTGCATCCTGTTCAACAGGCGTTTGTCGATCATCAGGTGCCGCAATGTGGCTGGTGCATGAGCGGCCAGATCATGACGGCCGCGGCCTTCTTGAAGGCCAATGCCGCGCCCGATGCTTCTGCGATTGACGCAGCCATGAGCGGCAATATCTGCCGCTGCGGCTGCTACCACCGCATCCGGGCGGCCGTGGCCGACGCCGCGGGCGACAAGGCATTCGCCGCCTCGGAGATGGGTTCATGAGCGGCGCACGCGAGTCCAAACCCGCCAAGCCAGCGCGCCGCTGGCGCGTCACCCGGCGCGGCTTTTTGATCGGCGCCGGCGCATTGGCCGGAACCGCCGCGCTGGGCGTCACCGTGGGACTGCCGCTGCTGCGGCGCAAAGTGGCCGAATCGGCCGCTGACGCGCGCATTCCGGGCAACGCCTCCAAAGAGCCCGCCGCCTGGTTCGAAATTCTCAAGGACGATCGCATCCGATTGCTTGTCACCAAGTCCGAAATGGGACAGGGCGTGCACACCGCCCTGGCCCAGCTTGCGGCTGAAGAGCTTGAGATCAGCCTGGCCGATCTCGATGTGGTTCAAGCCACAACCAACCACGTCAATCAAGATTCGTCGGGCACGGCCGGCAGCGGCTCACTCTCGTCGATGTTCGTGCCCATTCGCCAGGCGGCGGCCACCCTGCGCGAAATGATGCGCGCGCAGGCGGCGCGGCAGCTCAATCAGACCGCCAACAACATCGAAGTCAAAGGCCGCGGGTTGCAGGCGCGCGGCGATGCGTCGCTGCGCGTGGCCTTCAGCGCGCTGGCGGCCGACCAGCGGACCTGGATGGCCAACGTTCCAAAAGAGCTTCCGGCGCTAAAGTCTCGCGACAGCTTCAAAATCATTGGCCAGCCGGCGCCGCGCATCGACATTCCGGCCAAAGTGAACGGCACTGCCGTCTATGCCTATGACTTGCGGGTGGAGGGCATGCTGTATGGCGCCGTGGCCCACGCCCCCACCTTGGAAGCCAAACTGACCGGCGCAAACAGCAGCGCCGCGCAAGCAGTCGAGGGCGTAAAAAAGGTGGTGCTTGATGTCGGCGCCGGGGTGGCCGGTGTGGTTGCCACATCGCGCAGCGCGGCCTGGGCCGGCATCGCCGCCATGCAGACCACTTGGGACGAAGGGCGCAAGTGGCAACAATCGGACATCGACGCGCTGGTCACAGCTGGCGGTTCCGACGGCATCACCATTCAAGCGATCGGCGATGCACCGCGCGCCCTTAACGGCGCGGGCGTGATTGAGGCCGAATACCGCACGCCGCTCGCCATTCAAACGCCGTTGGAGGCGCAAGCGGCGCTGGCCGATGTCAAGGCCGACCGCGCCACCGTCTGGGCCAGCACGCAATCCCCGGATCTGACACGGCGGCGTGTGGCCGCGGCCATCGGCTTCAAGCCGCAGCAGATCGAAGTGATCACACCACTGCTGGGCGGCGGCTTTGGCCGAAAAGCAGACACCGATGCGCCCGCCGAAGCGGCGCGGCTGAGCCAGGCAGCTGGCGCGCCCGTGCATCTATCCTGGACGCGCATGGAAGAGCTGCGCAACGGATTCTTGCGCCCGCCAACTCATCATCGCATTCGCGCACGCCTGAGCGACAGCGGCATGATCGAGGCGATCGAGCACCAGCAGGCCAGCAGCAACGTGCTGTTCCAGTGGTTCCCGAAGTTTGTGGGCGATCTGCTGGGCGCCGACTTCGGCGCGTATCGCGGCGCAAACATTCGATACAACATTCCCAACCGGCACACCATTACATGGCGCAAGGCGCTGCCGGTGCGCACCGGCTCGTGGCGCGGATTGGGCGCGCTGCCCAATACCTTTGCAGTTGAGACGTTCATGGATGAGCTGGCGCACGCGACCGGGGAAAATCCGCTGGCATTTCGCCTCAAGCATTTGGCCGACGACGCATTTGGGCGCAGGATGCGCGCCGTGCTGG
>JANMNW010000276.1:0-9219 GCA_031368515.1 Chloroflexota bacterium | reverse complement strand
ACTCAAATCTCGGGACTGCGGACTCAACACTCCCATGACCCTCACCCCCATCCAAATCGAAGTGCTCTGGAACCGGCTGTTGTCGGTGGCCAACGAGCAACAGGTGGCGCTGATGCGCACCGCCTTCAGCACCATCGTGCGGGAATCGCTCGATCTGGCTTGCGGTGTGTTCGACAGCCGCGGCTTGATGATCGCGCAATCGAACACCGGCACACCCGGCCACATCAACCCGATGGCCACCGGCGTGCCGCATCTGCTCCAGGTCTACCCGCCCGAAACGTTGCAGCCGGGCGACGTGATCGTGACCAACGACCCGTGGCTCACCGCCGGACAGATCAACGACTTCACCGTGCTCACGCCGGTGTTTCGCGACGAGCGCATCGTGGGCTATTTTGCCAACTGCTGCCACGCCGCCGATATCGGCGGGCACATTCTGTCGGCCGAAGCCACCGAAGTCTACGAAGAGGGCCTGCGCGTGCCGGTGACCAAACTCTTCGACCGCGGCGAGCCCAATGCCGAGCTGTTCAAGATCATCCGCGCCAACGTGCGCACGCCCGACGAAACCGTGGGCGATCTGTACGCCCAGGCGACGTGCAACGCAGTCGGAGCGCGCAGCCTGCTGCAGATGATGGACGAGTTCGGGCTGGAGAGCATCGATCCGCTGGCTGACGAGATCATCGCGCGTTCGGAACGCGCCATGCGCGACGCGATCAAGGCGTTGCCCAATGGCCGCTGGCGGCACGAGGTGTGGAGCGATGGTTTTGAAAATCCGCTCAAACTGTGCGTGACCGTGACCATTGAGGACGAAGACCTGCATATCGACTTCGCCGGCTCCTCGCCGCAAAGCCGGCGCGGCATCAACGTGGTGCTCAACTACACGCGCGGCTACGCGTCGTTTGCGATGAAGGCGGCGGTGTGCCCGGATGTGCCGCACAACGAAGGTGCGTTCCGCCCGGTGCACGTGACCGCGCCGCGCGGTTCGATTCTGAATTGTGTCGAACCGGCCGCGGTGGCGTCGCGCCATCTGGTCGGCCACTTTATCCCTGGCTTGATCTTCGGCGCGCTGGCCGACGCGCTGCCCGGCCGTCTGCTCTCTGGCGGCGCCGACCCGGGTTGGATGAGCGTGTGGCGTGGCAGCTGGCCCAACGGCGGCACCTTCAACACCACCGTGTTCCAACTCGGCGGCATGGGCGCGCGCGCAATCAAAGACGGTTTGAATACGACTGGCTTCCCCAGCGGCGTCGGCGGCGTGCCAGCCGAAGTGATCGAAACGCTCAGCCCGATGATCCAGCACGAACGCGCGGTGATTCCGGATTCCGGCGGCGCCGGCAAACAACGCGGCGGGCTCGGACAGACCACGCTGTTCAGCTGCCGCGGCGGGCAGCCGTGGAGCGTGTCGGCGATGATCGACCGCACCGTGTTTGCGGCGCAGGGCATCGACGGCGGCGCGCCGGGCGCGCTGGCGCGTTCACGATCAACGATCAGCCCGGCACCCCCAAAACCGTGGTGTGGTTCGAGCCCGACGCGCGCGTGCGGCTCAGCCCGCCCGGCGGCGCAGGCTATGGCCCGCCGCGCCTGCGCGATCCACAGGCGGTGCTCAACGATGTGATCGAAGGCTATGTCACCATCGAAGCCGCCGAGCGTGACTACGGCGTGCGCGTGCGCTACACCGGGCCGCAGGACGTCTTGGTCAAACGGCCGGAGTGGTGGCAGCTGGACGGCGCGGCGCAGTAGTCAGTATGTCGCGCGGCCGCCGCTGATGTCAAACACCGCGCCGGTTGAAAACGAGCATTCGTCCGACGCCAGCCATGCCACCAGCGCCGCGACCTCGGCCGGATGCCCGGTGCGTCCGAGCGGAATCTTCGCCACCAGCCCGGCCACCACCTCGGGTGTGAGCTGTTGCAGCAGCTCGGTCTCGATGATCGCCGGCGTGATGCAATTCACATAGATGCCGCGCGTGGCCACTTCCTTGGCCAACGCTTTGGTCAAGCCAATTACCGCCGCTTTTGAGCTGGAATACGCCGGCATGTTGGCGTTGCCCTCTTTGCCCGAGATCGATGCGATATTCACGATGCGGCCCGCGCCTTGCGCCAGCATCGCCGGCAGCACGGCCTGGGAACAATAGAACACGCCGTCGAGATTGATCGACATGACGCGGCGCCAGGCGTCGATCGGATAGTCGGCCACCGCCGCCGCCGGTCCTGTGATTCCGGCGTTGTTGACCAGCACATCGATGCGGCCATAGCGTTCGAGCACAGCGGCGGCCATCGCCCGCACGCTGGCCGGGTCGCTGACATCCACCGCCAACGCCATTGCGCCAGCGCCGATCTCGGCCGCGGTCGCTTGCGCGGCGGACTGGTTGATATCGGCAATCACCACCGCATGGCCGTCGCGCGCCAGTCGTTCGGCGATGGCGCGGCCGATGCCGCGCGCGGCCCCGGTGACGATGGCGGTGCGTATGGCGGCGCGTGGGTCAAGTTGTGTCATGGTTAAACTATCCAGCAAGCGGGTGCGCTCATGCCGAGCCCGATTCACAATGACGCACAATGATATCGTGGCAGACGCGTCTCAACCAAGATCCGTTGCCGTGGCTGCTTGAGCCCGGCAATCCCTCCGTGCGTTATTTTGCGCTGACCGAGTTGCTGGGGCGGCCGCTTGACGCGCCGGATGTTGTGGCCACAAAGGCGCGCATCAATGCCTCGCATCCGGTAAACCAGATTCTTGCGGCACAAATGCCCGAGGGCTGTTGGGTTATGCCTGGCCCAGGCTACAGCCCGAAATACCGTGGCACTGTTTGGCAGGTCATTTTTCTGGATCAATTGGGCGCGGATGGCGGCGACGCGCGCGTGCGCGCGGCATGTGAGTATGTGATGGCGCATACACAGACGCCCAACCGCGGATTTGGATGCAAAGGTGGATGGCGGGCGGTCATGCCTCTGCCGAACAGCACAGTGCTCCATTGCCTGCATGGTAATTTGCTGCGGGCGCTGCTCGGCTTTGGCTTCGGAAATGACGAACGCGTGCAACGGGTCATCGACTGGCAGGCGCGCGCAATCACAGGAGACGGATTTGACGGTTACTTCAAATCCGGCACAACGGGACCGGGCTTCGCCTGCGTGGCGAACAACGCCGCGCCGTGCGCCTGGGGAGCGATCAAAGCGCTGCGCGCACTGGCGCGCGTGCCTGCAGATGCCCAGTCGGCCCGGGTAAAGAAAGCCATTCGCGCCGGGGTGGCGTTTCTGCTCAGCCATGACCCGGTTGTGGCGGACTATCCGGCAGGATACGGACAGATCAGTTCAAGCTGGTTCAAGCTCGGCTTTCCCTCTAGCTATGTGGCCGATGTGTTGCAAAATCTGGAGGCGCTCGCGGAGCTGGGGCATGGGCGTGACAAACGGCTGCGGCCGGCCCTCGACTGGCTGCTGTCCAAACAAGATGCGCAGGGTCGTTGGAAGAACCAGTACGCTTATTCTGGAAAGCTGTGGGCTGATATCGAGCCGCAGGGCGCTCCGAGCAAATGGGTCACGCTGCGCGCCTGCCGGGTTTTGAAGGCGGCGGCATAGGGAGTGTGAATGGTGAACCGCTCGCATTTGAGCAGATCCCGCTTGATCGTTGGCGTGATACTGGTGGCAATCGCGATTGCGATCTTCGTGTTTGACACCGGTGCGTATTCGACTGCCGGTGCGATCGCGCTGGGCATCGTCGGATTGGCAAGCATCGCCTTGGCGGCAAAACAATCCGCTACCACCAAGCTGTCGGAACCGGACAGGTCGACGCATACATGAAAGACTGCAAACATTCGCTGCGCGCGCAGCTCCAGCGCATCGGCGAATAGGCGCGGCTACTTGCGCGTCACAATAATCTCGAAGCCGGGATACGATTCGCCTTCGGGCGTGACGTTGTACATCATCAGCTTCCAGCTGCTGCCATCACCGGGTTCGATCTCAATGCGCCAGCCCCAGTCCGGGCTGCCAGGCACTTGATACGATCCCGCCACATTGGTCACGTTGCCTGCAACTTGCCCGCGCATCGGCATCATCAGCTTGTGGCCCATGTGCCAGGAGTCGAGAAACACTGCCTCGACCGCTTGTTCATCAGGCACAAAGCCGAGCGTCAACCGCCCTTCTTGAGCCTCGCCTTCAAACACCCATGTGTAGTCGATCACACAAAAGTTGTCTTTGGCGATTTGCCCGACCGACGCGGTCGTCGGCGAGGTTCGATCGTTTTCGCCGGGCATGATCAGCCGGCTCGTGCCAGCCCAATCGCCCAGCAGGGTCTTCCATGAATCGTGTGTGCTCATGAGTTGTGTCTCCAGGGGTTTGGCGCAGGTGTACTGCGTCAAGCCGGCGCATTTCACACAAGGTCGATTGCCGTGATCCTATCACCGGCGCGCTTTCATGCGTGCAAACGCATGCGGCTCTGCGGCATTCTCCATCGCAGCAACCACGCGTTCGACACAGTCCGCAAGCGAGGCCCGGGATGTATCCAGCTCAACGTCGTATTCGGCGCCGAGATGCGCGCGCTCAAACTGCCGGCGCGCCAATCCGAGCGAGCGGTTTTTGCGCTGCCGCTCGCGATCTTCAAGTACGTCAAGCGCGCAATGCACACCCACGGCCAGCACGCGTGTGTCCCACAGTGCCTCGACAAACGCGTCCAGGCTGCCGGGGTTCCACGCCACTGTGTCCACGATCAAGCGGTTGGCGCAGTCGATCATCGCGCGCGCACACTTGGCGAAGCCGGCGTACAGGCGTGAGCCATAGCGCAGAAAATCCCCTTGCGCATAGTCGCCCTCCGGCCAGCCGTCGAAGAACATGTCCTCGGCAAAGAAGATGTACGGCCGCGCAAGCCGGCGCTGCAACGCTTTTGCCAGCGTGGTCTTGCCGCTGCTCGACGCACCGTTGAGAAAGATGACCTGAACGTCTTCCATGCGCTTCGCTCACGGCCGCGCCGGGCTGCCATCCGGCAGGCGCGTTTGCGTCCACGTATCGACCTCATCCTTGCACGGATATTTGGCGGCGAGCGCCTCATCCAAATCGATGCCCAGTCCGGGCTTGCCATTTGGATACATGTAGCCTTTGCGCACCTCGGGCAAGCCGGGAAAAAGATCGTAGATAAATGGGTCGAAACGGCACCACTCCTGGATGCCGAAATTAGGCTCCCACACATCCAGGTGCAGGTTGGCCGCATGGCCGACGGGCGAGGTGTCGCCCGGCCCATGCCAGGCGGTGCGGAGGCCATAGACATTGGCGTGAATGGCAGCGTTGCGCGCCGGAGTGATGCCGCCCATCTGGCTGATGTGCATGCGGATGAAATCGACCAACCGCTCCTCGATCAACAGCCGCCACTCGTGCGGGTTGTTGAGCAGCTCGCCCATCGCGATCGGCGTGGCGCACTGTTTGCGCAGCATGCGAAACCATTCGATGTCCTCAGGCGCCAGCGAGTCTTCCAGGTAGAAGAGTTTGAAACGCTCGACATCCTTGGCGAACATGACCGTGTCGATCGGCGACAGGCGCTCATGCACATCGTGCAGCAGCTCCACCTCGGCGCTGACTTGCCCGCGCACGTAGTCCAGCATGTCCAGCATGGCGCGGGTGTAGGCGCGCGGGTCAAAGTAGTTGCCCGGGCGTGCGCCTTCCGGCGCGGCCATCGCCATCGACTTCCCGCCATAGCCGCCCATCTGCACGCGGATAAAGTGATAGCCCTGCTCCTGATACCTGCGCACGTTGTCGACGACCTCCTGCGGGTCACGCCCGTCGGCATGCACATAGACCGCCGCGGCTTCGCGGCATTTGCCGCCCAACAGGTCGTGCACCGGCATGTTGGCCAGCTTGCCTTTGATGTCCCACAGCGCCATGTCGATGCCCGAGACCGCGTTGTTCAGCACCGGGCCGTTGCGCCACGAGCCCTGCACCATCGCCATCTGAAAGAACTCCTCGATGCGCGCCACATCCCAGCCGATCGCAAAGGGCTTAAGGTGGTCCTCGATGGCCGACGCCACCGCGCGAAAACGCTGCGTGAATGTGGCACAACCAATGCCATACAGGCCCGGCTCGGAGGTGAGCACTTTGACGATGATGAAGCGCGTGGCTGCGCCGGCTGTTTGAATCAGATACGTTTTGATGTCGCGAATCGTGATGGGCTTTGTCATGCGTGCGCACTCCTGTTCGATGGCATTGTGCACCCGCCGCGCGGATTCGTCACCTGCGGTTGCGCCATCGCTCGACGAAACACATTGACACCGCCGCCTCGCTCACTATACTAAGATCAAATCTGCAAAAAGGAGGTGCACCGCAAATGAATAGTCGCAATATTTTCTGTCGTTCGGCGCTTGTTGTGAGTGCACCTGTTGGCTTGTAGCGACGACGTTTCGCGTCTGCCGCGCCAGCCACGGGTCACTCGCACCCGTGTTTTTGTTTTTCCTAATGTCGCCGCGACAACGGCGACGCATTGCTTCGCCACGCTAAATGGCTGGCGCCAATTTCCATGACAACTCTCGATCAATATCTGCCGCGCATCCGCGCGATGCATCCCAATCTGAATATTCAATCTGCGCGCCTCAACACAGACGGCGCACAAAACGATGTTGTCATCGTCGCAAGCGATGACGGCCACTGGATTTTTCGCTTTACAAAAAACGACCCGGCACGAGCGGCGCTTGGCAACGAACTGCGTCTGCTGGACGCGATCAAGCCGCACATGCCCATTGCGGTGCCCGATCCGGTCATTCACGAATCCGACGCGATAGCCTATCGCATGCTCGAAGGCGAGCCACTCACGGCTTGGTTGATCGCGTCGCTCGACGAGTCCACTCAACAGCGGCTGGCCGATCAACTCGGCCACTTCCTGCGCATCTTGCATGGCATGCCGCCGGGCCTGCTGCTTGAGCGCGAACGACAAGCCAGCAGCGAGGGCTTTCGCGAGCTTCACCTCCGCTTGCAGGAAAAGCTGTATCCATTCTTTGATCCGCATCAGCGTGAATGGACCGATCGGTTATTTGCTGATGGCGATGGCATCTACGACAACCTGCCGCCCGAACAAGCCTCGCGGCTGATTCACAACGACCTCAAGATCGGGCATGTGTTGTATGACGCGCGCTCGCAACGGCTGAGCGGTGTGCTGGACTTCGGCATCGCGTGCTACGACCCGCCCGACATCGACATCTGCAACCTGCTGCAATGTTTTGGCGAGACTTTTGTGACACGCATGTTCGGTGCGTATCCGGATGCGCGCGCCTTGTTGCCGCGCGCGCGCTTCGCCGTGCATGTGATGGAATTGGAGGCACTCTATGACGGACTCGTCGGCAACGATCCACATCGGCTCGTGAGAAATGTGGCTGTGCCGCGCGAGGTGGCGTTTCCGATATTTAAGCCCCAGCGGCGGCAATGAGTCAGCCCGGCGCTAGAACTCATCCTGAAAATGTGGGCCCCACCTTTTTCGCCAACGTTTCAGGTGTGCAAGCGAGGTGGAGTCCACATTTTGGGATGAGTTTTAGTCTAGGGATCGCGCAGGGCGCAAGACCTACGCCGCTGGTTGTTCGCTGTGCTTGACATGACGATCGGACGCACCCTGCGACGGAGTTTCAGCGATTCGTGGCAAGCGCAAAGCCGAAGTCACACGCTCGTCATCTGCTCGATTTGCAGCACAAACATGATTGCCCCGCCGGTCTCGACCTTGAACGGCAATGCGCCGACGCCCTCGGCCGGCACATAAATCTCGGTAGTGCGCTGGCGGGCATTGGTTTTGATCAACTGCAGCGCATCGTTCACCCGGTCGTCCTCGACGCCCAGCAGCAGGGTGGTACTCTGCCTCCGCAGCCAGCCGCCTTCGGTGGCGATGCGCGTCACGCGATGGCCGCTCGCGGTGAGCGCGCTGGTTACTGTGCTTGCGTCGTCGGCGGTGACAATCGCCAGAATCATTTTCATGGATTGGTCTCCTGAGTAACGGTTGACGCCGGGCCGAAGCACCTACGGTGTTCTTCGCCTTCCAGCAAGGTGGCGCCTGCTTTTTGGGATGAGCTCTAGTATCCTCCCACGGATCGGCCTATCATCCGCCGTGAATTACAAGTTGCTGTGCGCTACACCCTCGAGACGACTGCGCTGCTTGCCCGGCGCGCTTATTGGCACATGTTTGGCTGGAAGGCGCTGGCCGCCTGCGCAGTGCTCGGCTTGCTGATTGCCTGGAGCGCCGCGCCGGAACGCGGCGGCTGGTTCGCAGGCGTGATGGGCGCGCTCTTTGTCATCGGCATGATGGTGCTGCTCGCCACCTATCAAAGCCGCTGCCTGAGGAGCCGAGCCACGGGCGCATCGCACTTGGATTGAGTATCATTGCCAACGCCGTAGATTATGAAGCAGCGCATATTCGTCTTCCTCGCCGTTGCGATGGTGCTTGTGTTCGCGCTTGCCGTCAGCGTCACCGGCATGACGTTGTTGCCGGGCCAACCGTTTTCGTTGCCGGTGCGCGCATTGCGGCTGGGCAGCAACGGGGGCGCGCTGGGCGGCGGCGAAACGTTCCTGCTTATTCTGCGCATCATGCTGGCGCTGTCGTTGATCGCGCTGCCGATATACATCATCACCAGCATCCTCACAAAGGAAGGCCGGCGTCGGCTGCTCGGCAACATCGTCGCAGCGCTCGTTCTGGCATTGATGATCAACGTGGTGCAACGGGCGGGCGTGCAGCTGCCGGAACTGACCCAGCCGCGCACGGGCCTGAATGAGAAATCTCAAAACGAAAAGCAAACCGCGCCTGTGCCGGAGCCGCCGCCACCGCCGTCCGATTGGGTGGTCTACGCCGCCGCCGCCGGTATCTCCTTGCTTATCGTCGCTGTGGCATTGGGCTTGTTTTTTGCCGCGCGCCAACGCCCGTTTGAGCCCGACACGATGCAAGAGCTGGGCGATGATGCCCAAAAAGCGATCGATGCGCTGCGCGCGGGCGACGCGCTCGACGAGACCATCCAGCGCTGCTATCACGACATGTGCGAGGTTCTGACGCGCGAGCGCGGGGTGACGCGCAGCGCGGCGATGACTCCGCACGAGTTCGAGCAGACGCTGAATGACAAAGGCCTGCCGCGCGGCGCAGTGCACTCGCTGACCAGCCTGTTTGAGCAGATCCGCTACGGCGGCGTCAGCGCCAGCGCGCGCGAGCAAAGCATGGCGATCGAAAGCCTTTCGGCCATTGTGGCTGCGTGCGCCCAATATCGCGCGCAATCGCAAGCCAATCAGACGG
>JANMNW010000387.1:0-7826 GCA_031368515.1 Chloroflexota bacterium | reverse complement strand
ACCGCGACACAGCGTCCGCCTTCGCCAACACCTGTCGCATCTGCAACGCCGGCTGCCACGGTCACGCTCGTGCCAACATTAAATCCAACGGTATTGGCCACGCAGCGCTACAAGGCCTACATCCCGCTCGCGCGGCGTTAGCGCGCAAAAACGCGACGCGTTTCCCAGAACACATGACAGCCACCCTTGCAAGCAAATCTGCCTAGATGACAGCCGCTCAACGCGCAAGCGCCAGTCGATGACATGGCGGCGCCACAGACGCCGGTTGAAGCCACCTCGCTCAGCCACGAGATCCGGCGGCCACCGTCAGCATCCAATTTCGAACCGCCGCTGACCGAGCCCGCAACCGGCGAGGAAATCGAGCCTGTGATGGAGTCGATCGATCCGGGAAGGGCGCTCCAGCAAAGCGCAACGGGTTCAAGCGTCTCGCCTCTGGACGTGTTCGGGCTAATGGATCGCCGCTTTGCCTCGCTATAATCCTCGTGCTTTAACGTTGCCGCACGCATCAACCTAACGCACATGAAAGCCACCCGCGCAAGACACCTCTTTAAGCACACATTGCCGGTCCTGCTGATCTTGCTGATCGCCGGCGCGCTGCGCTTTTCCGACCTCAACTGGGATCAAAGCCAATACAATCACCCCGACGAACGGCACGTGACCAACGTCATCTCGCAATTGCAGATGCCGACGAGCGCCGCCGAGTACTTTGATTCCGGCGTTTCGCCGCTCAACCCGTATAACAACCGCCAAAGCTGGGTCTATGGAACGTTGCCGCTGTTCAGCGGCCGGGTTCTGGCTGAATTCCTGGACGCCGGCTGCGCGCCCAAACAGGCCCTGCTACAGCGCGCGCTGGGGCGACTGTTGTTCGGCGATGTGCTCAACAGCGTTGCGCCGGCCGGCTGCAACGCCGGCTTTTTCACCGGCTACGACATGCTGCGCCTGATCGGGCGCTTTCTCTCGGCCGTGGCCGACGTATTCACCGTGCTGGCGGTGTACCTTACCGGCCGCCGCTTGTTTGGCTGGCGCGCCGGCTTGCTGGCAGCTGCCTTTTCAGCCTTCACCGTGCTGCAGATCCAGCACAGCAAATTCTTCGTCGTGGAAAGCTTGTTGACGATGTGCACCGCCTGGTGCCTGTACTTTTGCGCGCGCATCGTCACCACCAGCTTGAGCCCATCGCGCAAACCGTTTGGCTTGTGGGGCAACGCCATCCTGGCAGGGCTCTTTTCGGGCTTTGCCGTGGCCTGCAAGATCAGCGTTTGGCCGACCGCCGCGCTGGTCGTGCTCTCGATCCTCATTGCGATGTGGCGCGACCGGCGCGGCAGCGCACCAGCGGCGCTCGACGCTATGTTCGCCACTTTGCTGGCGGGGGTGGTCACGTTTGTCGGCTTCCGCGTGGCGCAACCCTACGCGTTTGTGGGCAACAGCGCGGTTGAGTGGAAATACACCCTGCGCGATTGCACCGAGCTGGATGACACGCAAATGCAAATCTGCGCGCAAACCCAGCCCATGCCGGCGTCGATCACGCGGCTGGTGGCCGGCCTTCCAGAAATCGCCCGCCCAATACTGGCGCCGTCGTCGCGCTGGGTGTCAGAACTGCAACAGGCATCGTATAACGCCAGTGGCGAATCCGACCCGCCCTTTGGCTGGCAATGGGCCAACCGCGCGCCGGTCACCTTCCCGCTGATCAACATCGTGTTCTACGGCTTGGGCCTGCCGCTCGGGCTGGCCATGCTGCTCGGCATCGTCTACATGCTGCGGCAATTGCTGCGCGGCCGGCGCTGGTGGGCCCATCTGGTGCCGGTGCTGTGGACCATTGGCTTCTTTTTGTATCAGGGCACGCAATACGTCAAGTCGATTCGCTATCAGCTGCCGATCTACCCGATGCTGTGCGTGATCGCCGCGGCGGTGCTGGTGGCGATCTGGAGGCGCATCGGCCGGCGGCTCACGTCACACGGGCACCCTCCATTGCTTGGCCGCATCGCCGCGTTTGTGCCTGCCGGCGCGGTGCTGGCGGGAACAGCAGCCTGGGCGCTGGCCTTCATGCAGATCTACGACGGCGAGCTCACGCGCACCGAAGCCTCGCGCTGGATCTACGCCAACGCGCCCACCGCGTTGACGATCTCCGGCGATTCAAACGGCGCCGCGCGCAGCATTCAGCTGCCGGTCACGCAGATTGCGCTGGCGCCGGGCAGCCCGTTTATCACCACCATCCGGCTCAATGCAAAAGACGAAGACCTAAACGCGCCGCTCAAAAATGTTTCGTTCACGCTGAACCGCGTCAGCGGCGAGGCGGAAATTCTGGCGCGGCTGATCGACGCCACCACCCAACAGCCGATGCGGCAAGTGACGCAGCACGTCGCGCCCGGCGCATCCACCATCCGCTTTGACAATGTTGAAATCGGCGCAACCCAAGACTATGTGATTGAGCTTTCGGCCAACAGCGGGCAGCTCAACGCGCGCACCACGGCGCTGGCCAATCAGCATTGGGACGAGGGCATCCCCTTCCGCATCGGCGGCAAAGACGCGTATGGCGGCTACTACGTCGGGCTGCAGAGCGTGCCCGACAACCAGATGCTGCCGTACCTCGAGGAAGATCCCTACATCGACGCCAACAATCCGGGCAAGCTCACTTACATGCTCAACGGCATGGACGACGCCGATCTGATCATTCTGAACTCCAACCGGCACTATGGCTCAGTGGCGCGCCTGCCGTGGCGCTTCCCGATGACCAATCGCTACTACGAAGCGTTGATGGGCGGCGAGCTGGGTTTTGAGCTGGCGGCCGATTTCTATCGCTTCCCGCGCATCGGCCCGTTTGTGTTCAACGATCAGGAGATGCCTCAATATTTGGCGCGTCCGTCCAACGTGGCAGGCACGCCGCCGGGCATCGAAGTGCCCTATCCAACAGCGGAAGAAGCCTTCTCGGTCTACGACCATCCGCGCGTGCTGATCTTCAAGAAAACGCCGGCGTATTCACGCGCGAAGGCCGAAGCCATTCTGGGAGTCTATGACCTGTCGCGCTCGCTCAAACGCTCGGCCTTTGCATCCAGCAACACGCCCGGCGGTTTGCTGCTGGATCAGAAAACGCTGGCAGCGCAACGCGCAGGCGGCACGTGGAGCGAGCTGTATCCGCGCAGCTCGCCGCTCAACCAATCGCAGCCTGTTGCAGTACTGGCGTGGCTGGCGCTGATCGAAGCGCTTGGTCTGGCCGGCTTTTTGTTGCTGGCTTCGTTTTCCCGCCACAGCGAAGGTTCTCGCGCCGCCACGCTTGCCGACGGCGGGTTTGCGCTGGGCAAGACGCTGGGCCTGCTGCTGGTCGCCTTCGTGGCGTGGTTCCTCGCCAGCCTGCAATTTGCCAAGTTCGACCGGCCCACGCTGATTGTGGTGACCGGCGCGGTTCTGGCGGTGGCCGCGGCGGTGGGCCATCTCAACCGGGCGCACATCATCGAGCTGGTCAAATCGCGCTGGCGCTTGATGCTGGTGGCCGAACTGGTCTTTCTGATTTCGTTCGGCGTCTGGATTGCGGTGCGCTCGGCCAACCCGGATTTGTGGCATCCGTATCGCGGCGGCGAAAAGCCGATGGAGATGGCTTACCTCAATAGCATTCTGAAGGCGACTTACTTCCCGCCCCAAGATCCGTGGTTTGCCGGTGGATATATCAATTACTACTACTTTGGCTTCGTGGTGATTGGCTGGCCGATCAAGCTGCTCGGCATTGATCCGGCGGTTGCGTTCAACATCGCAGTGCCCACGCTGTTTGCGCTCACAGCCGTCGGCGCCTATGGCATCGCGGCCACGCTGGCCGATCGCTGGACACTTGACTGTCCGCAAAAAGCGGCGGCAGGCGCTATCCCCGCCGAGCGGCGTTCATTGTCGCCGGCCATCTTGGCCGGCTTGGCCGCGGCGCTGTTCGTCGTCTATCTCGGCAACACCAAACAGTTGGACATCGTCGGGCCGGGCTTAAAACAACTGGGCGGCGCGACGGACACAGGCGTTGCGCCGCTGGCATGGATTAGCGGGTTTGCGCAATGGCTCGGCGGCGCGCAGTTGCCTGTCGGGCCCGATCAACTGTACTGGAACGCCACGCGCCCGGCGCCTGAAGTGATGATCGCCGAGTTTCCCAATTTCACGTTTCTATATGCCGATCTGCATCCCCACATGATCGTGATGCCGCTGGCGTTTCTGGCGCTCGGCGCTGCGCTGGCGTTCGCGCTGGGCGGGCGGCGGACGGGGCTGATCGCGCTAGCGAGCGTCATCGTCGGTGCGCTGTGGCCGACCAATACCTGGGATTTCTTTCCGTATCTGTTGCTGGCCGCTGGCGGTCTCGTGATCGGACGGCTCGACAAACAGGCGGGTGGCGAAGTCAACCGTTGGATTCGTGCGGCCGTTGCGGCGCTGCCGTCCATCGTGATCTTCGCCCTGCTGGCGCGCGCATTGTTTGCGCCCTATCACGAGCACTTCGGCTCGGGCTACAACCAAATTGAACCCTGGCTGACAGAGCGCACGCAGGTTGACACCTACCTGGCGATTCATGGTCTGTTTCTGTTGCCCATCGTGATCGGATTGCTGCGTCACATGCGTCTGTTGGGGCCGGGTCCGGAATCGTTCGCGGCGGGCGCGCGCAAGGCGGCGCTGCTTGCGCTGCTGCTCGGCGCGCTGGCAGGCGCGTTCTTGACTGTGCGCAGCGCCGGTCAACGCGTTGACCCTGCCATCTCGACAACGGCCTACACATCGCTGATCAGCGCGCCGCTGATCGCGCTAGCATTCGCGGCGGCGCTACGCGCGGAAACCGATGCCCGCACGCGTCTGCGCTGGCTGATGGTCGGCGGCGCGCTGGCCTTGACGCTCTTTGTTGAGCACTTCACGCTGCGCGGCGACATCGGTCGCATGAACACGCAGTTCAAGTTCTACATCATCGTCTGGCTGCTGCTCGGCACCACCGCAGCTGCCACGCTGATCGGCTTGCTGCGCGAAATCTTCGAGCGGCGCGCGCCAGCACCCGCCAGCGAAACGCCTGCCCTAGCGCTGGCTGCCGACGCACCCGCAATGGCCCGCTTTGAAGCACCTATGCCTGAGACGAGCTTCAGCAGCATGGACAGCGTCGAAGCCGAGTTTGCGCCAACGACGTTTGAAACCGTTGAAGACGCGGCACGCGTGGATCTGCCTGCTCAACCCGAAGCGCCGATCGAACCGGCGGAGCTCGCTGATCAAGTCGATGGAGCGCAGCCAGTCGCGGCAGTCGAAACTGCTGAACCCACTGCGCCGGAAAAAGCCCCCGTGCCGATGGCTCCGCTGGAATGGAGCATGCTCACTGCATTCCCCTTCAAGCTGGCATTCAGCGCGGCCGTGGCAGTGCTTGTCTTTATCGGCTTGTTATATCCGGCTTTCGCCATCCCCGCGCGCGTGAGCGAGCGTTATTCGCTGCAAACGCCGCGCGGCCTGGACGGCATGGCCTACATGACCATGGTCGATCTGGCCGGCTATGACCTTGACAACGGTCAAGCGCCGTATGCGTTGCGGCTCGACTACGACGCGATGCGCTGGCTGCAAGACAATGTGCAGGGCTCGCCGACGATTATGGAGGGCACCGCCGGCGGCAAGCAATACACCTGGGCGTCGCGCTATGCGATCTACACCGGCCTGCCAACCATTGTCGGCTGGCAATGGCACCAGCGCCAGCAGCGCGGCGAATCGCTGCTGGACAGCCGCGTGATCTATGATCGGTTTACAGACGTCGAGACGTTTTATTCATCGCCCGATGCCGCGGCCGCGCTCGCGATTCTCCAGCGCTATGGCGTCCGCTATGTGATCGTAAGCGCCTACGAGCGCATTTACTACAGCCCGGCCGGCTTCGCCAAATTTGAGCAGATGGCGGCGGACGGAGAACTCAAGTCGGTATACAAGAATTCGGGGGTTACGATTTACGAAGTCGTCCCATAGGTGCTGAAGATGCGCAGAGTAGCTTAAGCACTTTCAGCACTTTCAGCACCCTCAGCACTTACCTTATGAAAGAAGAAGGCGTCAAGGTCGTCGCCAGCAACCGCCGGGCAAGCTTCGATTACGAGCTGGGCGAAAGCTATGAGGCGGGCGTGGTACTCAACGGCGGCGAAATCAAAAGCGTGCGCGCGGGCAAAATGGACTTGCGCGATGCCTTTGTACAGGTGCGCCGCGGTGAAGCCTTTCTGGTCAACGCCTACATCCCGACCTATTCGCTCAGCACCGGCTTTGCGCGGGCTGAAGCCGAAAGCGTGGGCGAACGGCGCGAGCGCAAGCTGCTCTTGCATCGCAAGCAGATCAGCGAGCTGCGCATCGGCATCGATCAGAAAGGCTTCACCGCAATCGCGACCAAAGTCTATCTAAAAAAAGGCCGGGCCAAAGTCGTGGTCGCGCTCGCGCGCGGCAAAAAACAGTATGACAAACGACAGTCCATCGCCCGCCACGACGCCAAACGCGACATCGAACGCGCCCTCAAAGAACGGTAACCCGCGGGCGCCGTCCCGCGGAAACGCGCCCATCACGGCTGCGCAGTACAGCACCCGCCGCACCTCCGGCCGTGCTCCGCCCTGCGCGGTACGGCGCCCGAGGGTTACCGCTCCTTTTCCGTCGCATGCGCGCCGTTGCCATTGGCTGGCGGCTTGTCTTTGGCAGGCGGTTTGAGCATGGGATCGACAGTGCCAAACATGCGGTCTTCGGCCTTGCGCACACCGCGCACCACGCGCGAGCGGATGCCGGCCACGCCATAGCGCAGGCGCTGCAGCGTGCGTTGCTGACGCGACACGGGTTTGGGCTGGCCCCAGGTAACGGCCGCGGCCGCCCAGGTGAGCCCGGCGCCAAATCCGATCAGGATCACTTTGTCATTGGGCCGAAGCCGCCCCTGTTCCACCGCTTCGGCGATGGCAATGGGAATCGATGCGGCGCTGGTGTTGCCATAGTGCTCCAGGTTGGTGAACACTCTCTCCATCGGAATTCCCAACGATTTCGAGGCGGCTTCAATAATGCGAATGTTGGCCTGGTGCGGCACCAGCAAATCGACCTGCTCGGCCGTCCAGCCCGCTTTGTGCATCACTTCGCGCGTGGTGCGATCGACCACACGCGTGGCGAATTTGTACACTTCGCGGCCATTCATCTGAATGGTGTGTTGATTTTTCTCAATCGCTTCAGCGGTAATCGGCTGCGCGCTACCGCCGGCGGGAATGATCAACAGCTCGCTGCCGGATCCGTCCGAACGCAGCACCGAAGCCAGCACACCGCCAGGCTGGTCGCTGGCTTGCACCACCACCGCGCCGGCGCCATCGCCAAACAGCACACAGGTGTTGCGGTCCTTCCAATTCACGACGCGCGAGAGCGTTTCGGCGCCGATCACCAGCACGATGCTGGCGCTGCCGGCTTTGACCGCATCGGCCGCAGTGTTCAACGCATACACAAATCCGCTGCACGCTGCGCTCAAATCGTAGGCGCCAGCTTTGTCCGCACCTAGCGCATCCTGCACCAGGCAGGCGGTCGATGGAAACGCGTGATCGGGCGTGGCCGTGGCAACAATGATCAAGTCCAGCTGCGACGGGCTGATGCCGGCGACATCCAGGGCCAGCATCGCGGCATCGATCGAAAGCGACGCCGTGGTCTCATCATCGCCAGCCACACGTCGCGCGCCGATCCCCGTCCGGTCCCGAATCCATTCGTCCGAAGTGTCCACCAAAGCGCGCAAATCGTGATTGGTCATCACGCGCTTCGGCACCGCTTTGCCCCAGCCGACTATGTGTGCGTATTTCATTGAGTGCCGACTCGAAGTGCTGAGTGCTGAGTGCCGAGTGCTGAGCGTGAATCTC
>JANMNW010000386.1:0-1524 GCA_031368515.1 Chloroflexota bacterium | reverse complement strand
CAAGCATCGCGTCAGCGCCGCAGGCATGCGTTGGTCTCGTGCCGGTCTTGAGCACATCCTGCCTTTGCGTATGGCGCTCATGTCCGGCTGTTTTGACTCGCACTGGCTCAGCTGCGCTCCCCTTTAGAAAAATGCACCCCCCGCAGCGCCTGGCACGTTGGCGCAGCATTGCCTCGCTCGAGGCTTGAAAAGCTCAGGTTAAGGCAAATACGCCAGCGGATTTTGCGTGCCGCCGCCATAGCGCACCTCGAAATGCAAGTGCGGGCCGGTGGAATTGCCGGTGCTGCCCATCAAGCCAAGCGTCTGGCCTTTGGCGATGTACTGGCCAGGCTCAACGTAGTAATAGCTCAGATGTGCGTAGAGCGTGGAGAATCCGTTGCCATGTTCGACCCGCACCATGTAGCCGTAGCCTACCGAGCTCCAGCCCGCCTCGCTGACATAGCCGCCGTCCGAGGCGTATATCGGCGTGCCAATGCTATTGGCCACATCGATGGCACGATGATAGGACCAGAATCCCTGCGTGATCGTGCCGATGGTCGGCCAGGCAAAATTGCCAGTGGCGGTGCCGGCGCCGGCCGACACGCCATTCGGATTCGCCAACCGGCGCGACGCGGGCGCTGCGGCAACCGCCGGCCGGACGGCATCCTCTTTGACTCCGCCCGGCACGATAATTGGCACCCCGGCGATCAGATCGGCGCTGCTGCTCAAGCCGTTCAGCGGCAGCTGCACAATATCGTCGTCTTTTGTTTTGAAGCGCTTGGCAATCGCCGCAACTGTGTCGCCGGACTTGACGGTGTAATACACGCCATCGACCGGCAAAATCGTCAGCTCTTGGCCGATTTTGAGCAAATCGGGATTGTCTTCGATGGTCTGGTTGGACCAGACAATAGTCGATGGGTTTAGGCCAAAACGGCGGGCGATGGTTTCGATCGCATCTCCGGGCTGCACGCGATAGGTGACAATCTGATTGCGCGCCTCTATCGGCTTGCTGGCTGTGGCGCCTGACGCATCCGCCGCAATCTGGCCTGGAGCCGCGGGCAAATCGACCGCCGCTTCCCGAACAATGATGCCATCGGCATTTTGGACCAAGTTTACGCCGCCGGGCGACCCAAGACCGGAGCCAAATGCGTTGCCGCCCCCATCTGCTTTGACCAGCACTGTAGGCGAGCGGCCGACGCTGCCCGTGCGTTCGCCCAGGTTGGTTTCGCTCACTGCCGCGCTGTCCGCTGAACCCAGGCGCAGGCCGGCCAGAGTTAACGCCAATACCGACACAAAGATGATGGCCAGGTGCGATGTCATTCGGCCCACAATGCCGATTACACGCCGGCTCATGTCTTCCGAGCCCACCTGATTGGCCAGCCGAAACTCCTGATAAAGGCGGCGGGTGGCCGCAGACAAGCCGTTCTGAGCTCGCGCGGCGATCAATCGGGCGCGATCAAGCGCTCGCGTCGAGCGTGAATCATTTAAGTCGTTCATGCGTGCGGCTAACGCTGTTCCAGCGCCATAAACTGGGCTGGATTGGCG
>JANMNW010000270.1:0-27907 GCA_031368515.1 Chloroflexota bacterium | reverse complement strand
AATGCGCTCGTTCTGACACCCGTCCTGTTTCTCGTCGCGCCATCTGGCGCAGTGTCTGACGTTGGTTATGATCAAGTGGCATACGGGGTTTTTGGTTTTCCGCTGAAGTTAGAGATCAGCAGTTTAATCATCACTCCGTATGCACCGTGTTACGTCATTTCTTTTGCGAACCTACTTAGTCGAGATGACAGCGCTCCGCTCAGGGGGACAGCTGGCCGACAGACGAGGAAGTGGAATGCCGCTCACTGAACATTCGCACGCCGAACTCCCAAACTCGCGCATTGCGCAAAAATCGCTACACTGATCGAATAATTCTCGCGACAAGCATTGTTATTCCGGAGAAAACCGTGAGCAAGCTTCAACTGACACCCCAACAACTGGCATTTATGGATGTGTTCGGATACCTGGTATTTCCAGGGCTTCTGAACGACCGCATCGACCGCATCACCGAGGAATTCGAACGCACTTTTGCCGACCATGGCGGCGGGCACAATGGCAAGCCGCACGACGGCACCGCGCGCTCTTGCATCTTGCCCTTCATCGACCAAACCGAATACTTGTCGTCGTTAATCGACGATCCGCGCGTCGACGGCATTTTTACCAGCCTGCTCGGCGACGACTACAACTACTTGGGAAGCGACGGCAACTTCTACGTCGGCGACACCAACTGGCACTCGGACACCGACTGGACCGGCAAAATGCGCGGAGCGCCGCCGCGCGTGTTTTACAAGATGGCGCTGTATCTTGACCCGGTGACGGCCAGCTCCGGTGCCTTGCGCGTAATCCCAGGCAGCCAACGCTATGGCGACCACTATGCCGAAGACCTGCAGGCGATGTTGCGCCAGGCGCCGGAAAAGCTGGGCATTCCCGGAAGCGCGGTGCCGGCAGTTTCGCTCGATAGCAACCCCGGCGATGTGGTCGTGTTCAACCAGAACACCAAGCACAGCGCCTGGGCCGGCAGCAATCGCCGGCGCATGTTTACGATCAATTGCACGCGCCGCTACGCGGATGAAGAGATCCCGCTGTTGCGCAACGAGATCGCGGCGTTTGCGCGCTTCTGGGTCGAATCGCCATACGGCCCGGCCATGATGCGCACGGCCAGCCCCCAGCGCATGGTTCATTTGAGCCAGCCGCTAACGCAGCTCGATCACCTTGCCGACAAAGTGCGCGAAGCCAAGCTCACCATGACCGAGCCAGCCCGCGGTTGACAATCACAAAATCATGTCCACAAACATCCAATCTGCTCAAGCTCTTTCACTCTCCGAGGCGCAACTGCGCCAGTTTGTGTCGCATGGCTATGTGGTGCTCAAAACAGATTTCACGAGCGACTTTCATGACGCCATGAGCCGGCGCATTCAGGAGGTGATGAAAAAGGAAGGCAATCCCGGCAACAACATTTTGCCTCGCGTGCCCGAAGTGCAGGAGGTGTTCAAGAATCCGGTCATTCGCGGCGCGCTGAGCAGCGTACTTGGGCCGGAGTTTGTCATGCACCCGCACCGGCATTGCCACTTCACCGAGCCCGGACGCAAGGTGCAATCGTGGCACAAAGACAGCTACTGGGGCCACGCCAAAATGCGCAACCATCATCCTTGGTGGGCGATGATTTTCTATTACGATCACGCCGTCGACGAGCCGCTTGGCCCCTCCGGGCTGCTTGCCGGCACGCAGTACTACCATGATCGCAATGTCGATCCCAACGAGCGTGATGTGCATTTGCTGGGCGAGGCCGGCACATTTGCACTGATTCATTACGATTTGTGGCATCGCGGCAACGCCAACTTGTCGGAGCGCACCCGCTCGATGCTCAAGTTTCAGTTTGTGCGCATGCGCCGCCCCGCGGCCGGCAACGCGCCGGCATGGCGGCCAATGAATGGCGACGGCCCGCCCAACCCGCACGAGACGATCTGGCGGCATCAATGGAATTGGCTGCACGGCGTCAACGCCGCAACGAGTGCAAGTGAAGCGCCGGATTTTGGCAAGGCCTTGGCCCAGCTCGACGACAGCGACCGGCATACGCGGCTACGCGCGGCCGATGCGCTTGGCGTGATGGGCACTGCCGCGGCCAACGCTATTCCGGCGCTGGCGGCGCGTCTGGCCGACGACTTTGAGCCGGTGGCGCTGAACGCCGCTTACGGGTTGGCGGGCATGGGCACGCCCGGCGTGTCGGCGCTCGTTGCGCAGCTGCGCAGCGACGACAAGGCCACGTCACGCAACGCAGCCTACGGCTTGAGCGCCGCGGGCGAGGCGGCCGTTGCCGGCTTGATCGATACGCTGACACACGCGACCGAGCACGCGCGCGGCCATGCGGCTTTTGCGCTGGGCGAAATTGGCCTGGCGGGCAGCGCGCAGGCCAGCGGCGGCGTCGAGGCGTTGTCGAAACTGGCGCGCGATTCGTCCGAGTGGGTGCGCCGCACCACGGCCGAGGCGCTCGGCATCGTCGATGTGCAAGCCACGAGCCATGACCAGCGGCTGGAAACGCTCTGTCAATTGCTCAACGACGTCGATGGACAAGCGCGTTTCGAGAGCGCGCTGGCGCTGGCGCGCATCGGGCCGGATGCCACAGCCGCCATTCCGGCGCTTGGGCATGCGCTGAAGGACGAGAACCGCTATGTGCGCGCCAACGCCGTCGATGCGCTTAACCGCATCGGCACGCTTGATGCGCAGCGCATCTTGATCGATCACCTGCTCGGCGCGCGGTGGTGCTATTCCACCACGGCTGACAGTCTGTTCTGATCACAATGCCACCTTTACGACTTGGCGTGATTGGCGCCGGCCTGATCTGGATCCGCGAACATCAGAGAGCACTGGCGCAACTGCGCGATGTGTTTGAGCCTGTGGCGTTCTGCGAGGTCAGCGCCGAACGCCGTGCGGCGCTGGCGGCCGAGTTTCCTGGCGCGTTTGTCACCGACAGCCATCAAGCGCTGTTGGCGCGGCCCAACGTTGACGTTGTGCTGGTGCTCACGCCCATCGCATTGAACGCACAGATGGCGGCGGCGGCGTTGCGCGCGGGCAAAGACACGATCATGGAAAAGCCCATCGCGCGCTCGACGGCCGAAGCGCGCGCGCTGCTGCAAACGGCGCGCGATAGCGGCAAGCGCTTGTATGTGGCCGAGCACATGGCCTACCGGCCGGCGGAACAGGTCGTCAGCGCGGTGTTGGCCAGCGGCGCGATCGGCGACCCGGTGCTTTGGCAGTGCGTGCGGCACTGGGCGGTCGATCCCGATCCAGAGCAAGGCGCTTTGCGCTACGACAGCACGCCGTGGCGCAAGTCGGCCGAGTTTCCGCTGGGCGTGATGTTCGACGGCGGCATCCACACCGTCGCGGTGATGAGCAACCTCTTTGGCCAGCCCGCCACGGTGAGCGCCAGCGGGCGCAAGCTGCGCGACGGCTATGGGGAATACGATCAGGTGGCGGCGTTTATGCGATACGACAACGGCCTGGCCGGCATGCTGAGCTTCTCGCAATGGATGCCGTCGATGCAAAGCCACTTCCATATCCACGGCACGCGCGGCATTCTGGTCGTTGAAGCACGCCAGGCCATTGCGCAAGTGCACGGCCAGGCAGACGTGATTCACCCATTCCCCGAAGGCGACGGCCGCATGCACATGTGGCGCGCGTTCGCTGCCGCATTCACGGGCGGGGCCGAACCCCACTACACGCTTGAGCGCGCGTCAAACGATGTGGCGTTGCTTGAAGCGGTTGACCGGGCGATCAAGACCGGCGCGAGTGCAAAATGCTAAGATCTCAGCATTCAGCACGTCTTAGCCATCAATACAGCGTGCAGCCATCGAACCAGTCGCGTGCAACGAATAACCGCCGGGGATCGATGCGTCATGCATGTCCGATGACAGTCGCCAGAATTTGGCCGCGTTGATGTCCGGCACATCGTAGTACACATGGAAACTCGATTACTTGGCAAATCAGGCTTGCGCGTGTCCGCGCTCGGATTCGGCTGCGGCGCCACGGGCGGGCTCATCATCGGCGGCGATGATGCGACCAAGCTGCGCGCAGTGGCGCGCGCGGTCGATGCCGGCATCACTTATTTCGATACGGCGCAAGCCTACGGCAACGGAGAATCTGAAACCCAGCTCGGCCGGGTGCTGGCGCAGCTCAAGCCAGAGGTGGTCGTCGGCAGCAAGGTCATGCTGCGCGGCCCCGAGTTTGATGACATTGAAAACGCCATCGTGCGCGCGGTGGAAGTCAGCCTCACGCACCTGCAGCTTGAGCGCCTCGATTTGTTTCAATTGCACAACCCAATTGGCCTCGCGGTCACGCCAGGCCGCAACTGGATCGCGCTGAGCAATCTTGATGCGGTGTCGCGTGCATTTGAACGGCTGTGTGAACAAGGCAAGATTGCGCACTGGGGCATCAACGGGCTGGGTGACAGCGTCGCGCTGCTTCAGGCAGTGGCTTCGTGCGGCGCGCAGTCTATACAAGCCTGCTTCAATCTGCTCAATCCATCGGCCGGGCGCGGCGCGCCGGTCGATCCGGGTTTTCAGGACTATCGCGGCCTCATTCCGGCAGCCGCGCGTGCAAACGTAGGCGTCATCGCCATCCGCGTGCTGGCAGGCGGCGCGCTCGCTGGCACAGCCGAACGCCACACGCTGGCTTCGCGGTCAGTCGATCCAATCGCAACCAGTTCAACCTATGACGCCGATGTTGCGTTGGCGCAACGTTTTCAGCCCCTGGTGGCGAACGGTTTTGCACACACCCTTGTGGAAGCTGCGGTTCGCTTTGCAGCCTATGAGACCGGCGTGAGCACCGCACTCGTCGGCTTCTCCAGCCTGATTCAACTGGACCAAGCCATCAGCGCTGTCGAGCGCGGACCCTTGCACACCGAGGCACTGAAAATAGCCGCATCGCAACGATCTCAATAGTTGATCGAAATGCGCACCGCGCAGGCGTTCTCGCATTCGGCAGCCAACAAGTGCCGGGAAAGCGTGTGGGGCTAACGTGCCGACGACCCGCGCAGCAACGGCCGGTCGGCCAGCTCCTTGCCGCCTTGGGTCACATCCGCGCTGATAAAGTGGCGCACCCATGCGCGGCGTTGGCGCGTGGATCGGTTGGGCTGCGTGTTGTGCAAGGTTTGACAGTGATGAAACAGCGCCGAGCCCGCCGGCAGCGGCACGGGCACGGCCAGCGACTCGTCGGCATCGGCCTTCAGCTGGGCGATGTATTGGCCAGCCCGTTGATGCCCGGCCTCGCCCGCTTTTTGGCTGCCCGGCACAAAGCGCATGCAGCCGTTTGATTCATCCGCGTCGTCGAGCGCCATCCACAAGCTGATGGCATTGGGCGGATCAAACTTCCAATAGCCGTTGTCTTGATGCCACGGCACCTCATCGCCGTGCAACGCCGGCTTGAAGAGCGCCTGATCGTGATAGATGCGAATGTTGGGCGTCCCCAACAAGGCTTCGACCATGTCCAGCGTCTCCGGTTTGCGCAGCAGCTGGCTGAATATGTCGTCCAGCTTCCACATGTCGATGATCTGCAGCACCGCGCCTTGCGATCGTCCGTCTGAGCGTTCGCCAAGATCCCGATAGGTGCTGGGCTTTTCTGTGGCGCTGAAAATGCGGTCATAGGCCGCGCGCGCTTGCGCCAGCTCGGCGTCGGTGACCACCGGGCCGACCGGCACATAGCCATCGCGGTGAAACTGGTCGATCTGCGCTTGGGTGAGTGTCATTTGATGCCTCGCAAGCGCACAGTTTAGGGCGACATCCATATTTCTGCCGTCGGCGCAGTCGGCAACTTGCGCCCGAGCCGGTTTTCGCGCATAGTCCCAGCGCGAAACATGAGCACCGCGCCATTGCCCACCCGCCCGTACCGAGTCGGTTTGATCGGCGCCGGCGGCATCGCCCGCGCACATGCCGGCGCGTGCGCACAGATGGAGAGCGTCGAGCTGGCCGCGATTTGCGACGTGTCACCCGAGGCGCTGACGCGCTTCGGCGACGAGTTCGGCGTGGCCAGCCGCTATCTCGGCGTGGATGCGATGCTGGCCGAAGCACAGATCGACGTCGCCGTAATCAGCAACTGGGGCGTGCACCACGCCGCAACCGGCATCCGGCTGGCGCAGTCGCGCCGGGTGAAGGCCATCCTGTGCGAGAAGCCATTCACCAGCACGGCGGCCGAGGCTGTCGCTCTGGCCGATGCCGCCCGCGCCAACGGCGTGCTGCTGGCCGAAGCGTTCAAATTTCGCCACCATCCGATGCATCTGCAGGCGAAGGCGCTGATCGACGCCGGCGCGATCGGCCAGGTGATGTCGGTGCGCAGCACGTTTTGCACGGGCGGCAATGGCGCCGGACCGGAGATGCGCAAACCAGAACAAAACTGGCGCTTCAACAAGGCGCAGGGCGGCGGCAGCATTTACGACCTGGCTTGCTACTGTATTCATCATGCGCGCTTTGTGTTTGACGCGGAGCCGCTGCGCGTGTATGCCGCGCGCCAGCCCGGCATCGAGGTCGATGACGGCGCGGCGGTGCTGCTCGAATTTTCGGGTGGGCGCAGCGCGCACATCTCCGTCAGCTTTGGCACGTGGGATTCGCAATATGCCGAAATCGGCGGCACGCGCGGCCAGTTGCGCATTGACAAAGCCTGGAACAACGAGAACATGGCGGTGGCGCTGGCGCACTGGACGCCGGATCATCGAAATGAGCCTGAGATCTTTTCCTATCCAGCCACAAATCAGTTTGTATTGCAGCTCCAGCATCTGTGTGATTGTCTGACCACGGGAGCGCCACATCGCATCCCGCCCGAGAACAGCATCGCGCAGATGCGCGTGATCGACGCTATTTTTGAATCCATGACGAAGGGCAGGAGTGTGAGCATCGGCTAGCGGCGGCGCATCTTGGGGCCGTCACCCACGACACCAACGTCATCTCGGTAGGTGTATGTGTCATCCTTCGCTGCGCTGCTCAGAAACCGGATTGCCGCGCTTCTCATTTCGCTGTCACTGAGCGACGCGCTGGCAGTCCTCGCTTTGCTCGGAATGACAGCGTGCGGGGCGAATTGCCGCAGGCTTTACAACAGGAGAAAACTAGATGATCGATCAACCAACCTTTGAACAGAATCTGGCGCAGCTCAAGCGAGATGGTTATCTGCTGATCAAACAGGCGTTGCCGCAATACGCCGTTGACGCGTGGAAAGCCGTACTCTACGATCTGTATGGCAAAGGCGAGTATCAGATCAAAAACGGCGTGGGCAATGTGGCGTTTGAAAAACTTCTGGCCCTGCAACCCGAGCGCGCCCGAGCATTAATGACCCACCCCGCCACCGCGCAGTATCTTAAAGCCATTTTGGGCAAGCAATGCCAGCTGCGCAGTTTTCGCGCGCATGTGAATCCGGGCGCCTACACTCAAGAGTGGCACATGGACTTTTACGATTATTACTATCAGGTCGAAAAAGCCAACGCTGAAACACCATTGGTCGGGCTGTGCATGAACGCCACGTTTTACTTGACCGACAACACGCCGGAGCGTGGGCGGCTGACCTTTGTCAAAGGCTATCTCGACAAGCCGGTGCCCGAGAACCTGCGCGGCAACTTGCGCTACACTGAAGACCGCAACGATCCTTTTCAGCGCTGGTGCGACGAGCAGGACCGCGAAGACCTGCACCCGATGGCCGGCGACGCGGTGGTGTTCTACAGCCATGTGCCGCATCAAGGCGCGAAATTTGGCGTCGACCCAGAAGGCCAAATGCGCGCCAATATCGTGCTGCACTTCCAGCAGAACCCGATGTTCCCCGGCATCAGCTTTGTGAGCGATTCGCAGTTCACGCTGGAGACGCTGGGATACAAGGGCACGTTTCCGTTTGCGAGCTAAGCATGGAAAAGACTCTGCGCGTGGCCGTCATCGGCCGCACCGGGCGCGGCGGTTACGGACACTATCTCGACCGCGCGTTGGAAGGCGTGGCGGGCACGCAGGTTGTGGCGCTGTCCGACCCAGATCCCGCCGGGCGCGCGGCGGCGCAGACGGTCGCCGGCGCCGCAAACGGTTATGCCGACTACCGCGAGATGCTCAAAGCCGAGCGGCCGGACATCGCGGTGGTGGCCAGCCGCGAGATTGGCGACCACTTGGACATGGTGCTGGCCGCGGCCGAGCATGGCGCGCATATCTATCTGGAGAAACCGGCGGCCGCTTCGCCGGCCGAGGTCGACCAGATGATGGCCGCCTGCGCGAAGCAGGGGTTGTTGCTGGTCGTGGCGCATCCATGGCGCGGGCATCCGCCGATCCAGCGCGTGGCGATTCCCTTGATCAAGTCCGGCAAGATCGGCCAGCCGCGGCTGGCGCGCATCTATGGCATGGGCGGCAAGCACGGCGGCGATCAACTGTTCATCGATCTGTGCCCGCACTTTTTTGACTTTTTGTGGCAGCTCTTTGGGCCACCCGAGTGGTGCAACGCGCATATCACGCAGGATGGCCGCAGCGTCACCCCGGCTGATCTCTTTCCTGGTGATGAGGGCATGGGCTTGGTGGCTGGCAACGGGATCAAGGCGTATTATCAGTTCGCGGCCGGCTGCGCCGCGGATTTCGAGTCGTATCAAGGCGACGGCAAAGAAATTCCATATCGCATCGACATTCATGGCACCGAAGGCACGCTCTCGCTGCCCGGGCCGATGAGCAATCAACCGGACATCTACTTTCATCCGCTCGTCAATCCGGGATTGATCGGCGACCCCCGTTGGGAGGCGATTTCGGCCGAGCCACTGCCGGACGATCACAAGTGGGTGAAGGCGCACTGGCGCATGGCAGCGTCGATGGTGGCGATGCTGCGCGGCGAGACGCCCGAGTGGGAGTTGGTGCAAGGGCCAAACGCGCGGTTGTATTTGGAGATGGCGATGATGGCGCACGCCTCGCATATGACGGGCGCCCGCGTGAGCTGGCCGCTGGCGACGGCGGCGAATCCGTTTGACACCTGGCGGTGACCGATGCGGAATCTGGCAAGTCGGCGACCTGACAGGAAAACAACGAACGCCAACAGTTTACAAACGTCGCTCAAACAACACACGGCCGCACAGTGCACGTAAGTCATCAGCGGACAGCGCTGCGCCTTCTATCATGAGTCGCTCCAGCAGTTCTTCGCCAATCTCGCCGCGCGCGCTGCCACACGCCGCTTCATACCGTTGGAGTTCCACAACACCAAGCGCCAGGCCGCACGTTTGATGCGTGCGACGCATCGCACCCAACAGCCGCGCCCCATCCGACAGCTGGCCGTGCTCGATGGCGCGCGCGCTAGCCCATGCAAACGCATCGGACAATTCGGCCAGCGCGCCAACATCGTGCAGTTCACGCAACGCGCTCTCCAACAGCACCGCGGCACGCTCCGGCTGGCCTTGCTCAGCCAGCAAGCACGCCAGATGTGACGACGCCAGTGCCCGAAGTTGCCGCATGCCTTGTTGCTCGGCCAGCGCCACGGCGCGTTCGAAACACGCCAGCGCGCCGGCGCTATCGTCCAACCGGTCGCGCGCGCGGCCAAGCAGCACGATGGCCGATGCAATGCCATCGGCGCTGCCGCGCTCTTGAAACAGCACCAGCGCTTCAAGCGCGTGTCGCTCGGCCGCACGCGCATCACCGCGTGCCAGGGCCAGCACACCCAGCCGGTCAAGATCGATGGCGATGTATTGCCCATCGCCGCTGGCGCGATCCATGGCCAGGCATTCGTCCAACAAAGACTGCGCCACGTCGAAATCACTGCGCCCGAGATACACGAGTGAGAGATTGGCCAGCACAACCGAGACGCCATTCATATCCTGCGCGGCGCGATACTGCGCCAGCGCCGCTTCGAAATGCGCTTGCGCCGCCGGTAAATCCATCAGCGCCGCGGCCAGCGCGCCAGCCGCCGAATGCGCGCGGCCATACGGGCGTCGCTGCTCTGGCGCGGCCGGATCCAGCATGGCCAGTGCCGCATCTAGCCAGCCGCGCGCCTCGCGCCATCGGCCGAGCAGCCACATTGCCTGCCACAGGGAAGCGCTGCACCACGCCAACAGAACGCCTTCGCCGCTCTCGCGCATCCAGCGCTGCGCTGCGGCAAAATTCTCGCGCTCGGCCGCGCGTGGACGCCACCGTGGATGCGGTGCATGTCGGCACACTGACCGGTAATATGACCTCGGGTTGGAATCGCGCCACGCTGGAACTGAACCCGGCCAATCTCGCAACCGTGCTCGGCAAGCGCATGTACTTAAGCTTTCGCGTCGGCGTGTCGTTGTTCGACACGCCGCCTGAGTATTACCTGGACAACGTCCAGGTCCATACCATGCCGCCGCAATTTACCGTGCCGGAGCAGGTGCTGCCGGATGATTTGAAGCTCGACAAGAGCAAGCCCATCGTGGGGATACAGTACACGGCCGGCAACCGCAACATCGTTCGCATCAATCCCGATGGCTCAGGAATGCAGACGATTTTTTCCACCGTCAATTTCTCCATCTCAGGCGCAACCGCGGCCGTGTGGTCGCCGGACGGGCAAAAGATTGCCGTCGGCGAGCATGCGGCGCAAGAAGACCCGGTGGAATTCCTGTTCGACCGCGCCCGGATCAGCGTCATGCACGTGATGGGGTCGAACGGCGACAACCGGCGCGAACTGATTCGCACGTTTGGCCAGCCGATCACGCCGGGTGACCCGCGCGGCTGCACCTACCCGCGCACCGACTGCCGGCGCGAAGAGATCAACGCGTTGGATGTGCAAATCGAGTCTTTCGAATGGTCGCCCGATTCACAGAAACTGTTGACCAAGCGCTGCGTGCGTCAGCGTTGGAGCTTTGGCTACGTCGACGAGGCCACGTGCACGCGCGTGCTGCGCAACGCGGCCAGCGGCGCGGAAGAAGGCGCGCTCGGGCAATCCAACCAGCTGGGCAACTGGGGCGCCGGCAAAAAGCTCCTGTTAAACGCTTTTCTCGACAGCTTGCGCGCGGGCATCTATGAGTTGAACATGGCCGCGCCGTCCATCAGCCCTACGCTCGTGTATAGCCACTATTCCAACGTGGTGATCTCAGACTGGGCGCCGATCTACTTTCCGGACAACCGGTATTTTCTTACGCTGCGGCGCATGCATACTTTTTGGTATAGCGATCAAGGCGCACTGGGCGGCTGGCGGTACAGTTTCATGCGCTTCGACAAGCAGGATATTCAGAACCCGGAGCAGTTGCTGTATGTCGATCATGTCAAGGATGTGCTGGCCTGGGACATCTCGCCCGATGGCCGCTATGTGATGTATGCGGCAACCGACTTCAACGGCGCAACGGATTTGTGGTGGCTGCGTGTCAGCGATGGCGCGACCGGGCGCATCACTAGCGGATCGAACATCGCCACGGTGTCATGGCGCAAAATGGGCGGACCACCGAGCGTGCCCGTGTTTCCAAAGGCTTATATCCCGCTGGCGCGGCGCTGATCACGGCCTGATGCTTTAATCGGAGCTCGGAGCCGATTGGAAAGGTCAAGACCTGAAAGGTCATGACCTTTCAGGTCTTGAACCGTTCGCCGTGAATATAGCTTTTATCCGCCACGACACGCTGGCCCAGACGCTGCACATCCACACCGACAGCGGCATTGCGGGCGTGTGTCCAGGCGTCGATGCACCCACCGCCCGCCAGATCAGCGCGCTCTTCGCGCCGCTTTTGATCGGCCAGAATCCGTTCGAGCGCGAACAGCTGTGGCAGGCAATGTTTCACGCCACCGCCGCCAAGCATGTCCCCTATGGATCGCTCGCCAATGTCGACATCGCCTTGTGGGATCTGGCCGGCAAAGCGCTGAACCTGCCGGTGTTTCGCGTCATCGGAGGCTTTCGCGAGCGTTTCCCCGCCATGCGCATAGGCGCAATCACCGATAGCATTGAAATAGTCATCGCCGAAGCGTCGGCCGCCGCCGCCAGCGGCTTCATCGCGTACCGCGACCGCTTTGTGGGCGACGCTGACTCAGTCGCGACGATGGCCAAACGCCTGCGCGCCGCGATCGGTCCGGATGTGCATCTTGCGCACGATGGTCAGCGCCGCTACAACGCCGCCGCCGCACTTGCCGTCGGCCGCGCGCTGCAAGCACACGACTACCTTTACATCAAAGCGCCGCTGGCCGCAGCCGATGTGTCCACCTTAAAAACGCTCGCCGCCGCGCTCGATCTTCCCATCCTCGACAACGCCTTTGGTCCGGCGCCGGTGCGCGCGGCATCTCAGCTGGTCGCGGCCCAGGCCATCGACCTGCTCAACATTAGCTTGCCGCATTGCGGCGGCATCACCGGCGCGCTCAAGCTCGCTCGCATGGCCGAAGCATTCGGATTGATGTGCGAGTTCGAAGCGGACGACGGCTGCGGCGGATTCGCCCGGGCGCATCTGATGGCCGCCACACGCAACGCCTATTTCTACGCCGTCGACCCCCTGGGCTGGCAAGCACCCCGCTCAGCTGCGGCACCTTCGCCGCAAGTCGCGCAAGGATACGTGCATGCGCCCGCCGCGGCGGGCTTGGGTTTTGGTCTCTGATTCGTCAGACGTGAAATAAGGGACAAGCGGGTTTTCCGCTGTGAATATATAGTACAGCGCATGTCGAGCGAACCCATCCAACACAAAATCAACTGGTATCGTACGCCAATCGATCGCGACATTCTCGCCGCGCTGAACCAGCGCAGCGACGCCAGAGGCTTGCTGCAAACGCTGGGGCACCTGGGGCTGCTCGTGCTCAGCGGCGCTGCTGCGTTCTACGCCGTGGCCAACGGGTGGACGCTCGCGTTGCTGGCCATCCTGTTTATTCACGGCACGATGTATGCCTTTTTGCTAAACGGCTTTCACGAGCTGTGCCACAGCTCGGTTTTCCGAAGCAAAGGGCTGAACACGCTGTTTCTCAACATATTTAGCTTCCTGGGCGGCTTTAACCCTGTCATGTTTTGGGCCAGCCATCAGGAACATCACAAATACACCTTGCACCCGCCCGACGATCTGGAAGTGGTCCTGCCAGTAAAGATTACTCTGGAAAACTTCTGGAAGTACTCGTTTGTGAATCCGTGGGGTCTGATCGATCGCACCAAAGGCTTGATCCGGCTCAGCCGCGGCATCCTTGTGGGCGAGTGGGAGAACCACCTCTTTCCCGCCAACGACCCGGCCAAACGCCAGCGTTTGTTCAACTGGGCGCGCATATTGCTCTTTGGCCATCTGCTGATCGTGCTGGTATGCCTCCCGCTCGGCCTGACGCTTATCCCCGGCCTGTGGCTTATCCCGGTGCTCACCACCTTCGCCCCTTTCTACGGCGGCCTGGCGCTCTTTCTGTGCAACAACACCCAGCATGTCGGCCTGGCCGACAACGTGCCCGACTTCCGCCTGTGCACGCGCACGATCTATCTCAATCCGATCCTGCGCTTTCTCTACTGGCACATGAACTATCACATCGAGCACCACATGTATGCGGCGGTGCCGTGCTACAACCTGGCCAAGCTGCATGCGGCGATCAAGCACGATTTGCCGCGCACGCCCAACGGCCTGCGCGAAGCGTGGGGTGTCATCGTCCCAATTTTGAAGAAGCAGACTGTCGACCCGAGCTACGAGTTTGTCCCCGAACTGCCGCGCCGCGCCACAGCTTGACGCATGGGTGCCGACCCGTCAGCCCTCCGCCCCTGGGCGCCGGTCGAGCCGGACGTCCCGGCCGCGCTGACGCGCCATGCCGACCCGATCCGCGCGCTGGCCGAAGCGCAGATGCCGGCCATTGTGCTGCGCGGCGTGATGGACCCGGCGCAATGCCGGGGGCTGATCCAGCGCTTTGTCCAGCGCAAGCTGATGCGCGACCCGGCCGATACCAGCGCCTCAGAGGCCGACAAACGCACCCGCACGGACATCGGCAGCAGCCTGAACAACCTGGGCAACAACAAAGAGTTCTTCCTGAATCACGCGGTGGAGACGCACGCGCTGTTCAGCACGCTGTTTGACGGTTTCGACAACCCGGTGGACGCGATCTACCACGCGCTCGCGGCACTGGCTCCGGGCAAACGCGTCATGGTCGCGCAAGAACCCGACGGCCGCCGCTATGGCCCGGCCATCGTGCGCTGCCACTTCGGAGGCCACGCATATCCGCCGCACATCGACCACGTGGTGCTGCGCGAGAAGCGCTTCAACTATGCAGTGTCACGTTTCAAACACCAGTTTGCCGGCGTGATGTGCCTGCAGAACGATTCACCGGGAGAAAACAGCACCCAGGCGATCCTTCACAATTGCGTGTGGACGCCCAAAGTGCAGCCGTATCTCGAAAACTGGATGTTCCCCGAATATGCAGCCAAGCACAACATCGAGTCGCAGCGCGTTTCCCTGCAACAGGGCGATCTGTATTTCTTCAACACGCAGCTGATCCACGAGGTGCCGGCGCTCAGCGGCCCGCACCCGCGCATCGTTCTTGCGACGTTTATCGGCTATTCCCCCGAAGACCCCGACATCTACGTCTGGTCATAGGCAGACAAGGATTTTCTCATGCTAAGCAAACAACAAGTCGACTTCTTCCACGACAACGGCTATCTGCTCGTCAAAGGCGTATTCAGCCCGGCCGAAGCGGCCGCGCAACGCGCCGAAGCGCATGCCCTGATCGAACGGCTGTCCGATGGCGCAAACCTCGAAGCCACTTGGGGGGCGGCGCGGGCCACCTCGGCTGCCGCCGAAAAGACCATGCTGCTGCACTGCCACAACGTGCAGTTCTACTCAGCCGCGCTCATGCGTCTGATCTGCGACGAGCGCTTCACGGCCGCGGCATCGGACGTCATGGGCACGCCCAATATACAGTTGCATCACAACAAGCTGTTTATCAAGCCGCCTGAAAAGGGCTCGCCATTTCCGATGCATCAGGATTTCCCGTACTTTCCGCACGACAAGAACACCATGATCGCCGGCGTCATCCACATGGACAATGCGCCGATCGAAAAAGGCTGCATCCGCGTGGTGCCGGGCAGCCACAAGCTTGGCCCGCTGCAGCATTCAAGCGACGGCGGCTGGCACCTGCCCTTTGAGCAATATCCGATTGAGTCATCGGTGCCCTGCCCGGCTGAAGCCGGAGACGTCCTGCTCTTCAGTTATCTCACCATCCACGGCTCCGGCATCAACATCAGCAACGAGGCGCGCACCACGCTGCTCGTGCAGATGCGCGACCCAGCCGACCCGCCCACAAAAATCGTGCACGTTTCGCGCGGCCAGGGCATGATGCTGCGCGGCATTGACAGCACCGCGCGCCACTATCCGATGATCGAAGGCGCCTGGGCCAAACAGGCCGAAGAAGCCATGGACAAACGGTAGGCGGTAGTCGGTGTGGCAGTGAGGCGGTAAGCGGTAAGGCGGTAACTGGCATACCGCTTACCGCCACACTGCTCACCGCTTACCGCCTTACCGCCTCACTGCCCACCGCCTCACCGGCAACTAAACTCCGCCTCAAACCCAAACAACTCTTTGGCGCGTTTGCCGCTAACCAGGGAATCGAAACCGCGCAATCCGCGAATTTCGGCGTCGGGAAAGAAGCGCTCGGCAATCTCGGGGGATGGCGTCTTGACCGCCGAGTCTTTGGCCACCACGTAGGCCACCACATGTTGTCCCGGCGGCAAGGGCGCTGTCGCGGCCAGATACGCGCAGCGCGCGGCGTCGCGCACATCGCAGTAGGCATACATCGCCCAATGCGGCTCGACCGCTTCCGGCAACGGGAAGCGCGCCTTGATGGCATCCGGATGCATGATGGCGGTAAAGCGCAGGCTAACCACGCTCACGCCAAAGTGCCTGGCGAACATTTCGCCGCACACCTCGCCCACCTGTTTTGACAGCGCGTAGTCGGTTTGCGGGTCGATCTCGTGCGCCTCGTCAAGCGGCAAATAACGATAGCGCGTGTTGTTTTGCATATACACCGTGCGCGCCACCTGGATCGTCGACGCCAGCACCACGCGCTTGATGCCCAATTGCACCGCCGCCTGCAACACATTGAACGTGCTGTTGACATTGGCAGCAAACAACTGGGCGGGCGGCACCAGCCCGCTGTCGCGATGGGCCGCCAGATGAATCACCGCAGCCGCGCCGTCGAGCGCCGCCACGGTTTGGCCATAGTCGGCAAGATCCGCCCGGATATATCGCTCCACGCGCGAGCCGAGGCCGACGGTGTCGACGCCAAACACCTCCACGCCCGGCTGTTTCGACGCGTATTCGCTCGTAAATCCGCCGATCAATCCCTTCGAACCCGTAATCACAAGTTTCATGGTTGGCGAGGATATTAATGCGTGCGCGAAAAACTGCACTGTGACCCGGTAGGCGGTGGGCCGGAAAACAGTGAGGCAGTAAGCAGGCGGCGCTTTGCCGTGGCCGTGGACGTGGAAGTGGTCGAATTCGTTTCACGTCCACGGCCACCTACCACCTGCCACGGCCACGGCAAAGTGCCACGTGATACCCGCTGCGCGCACCCTGCGTTGGCGTCACGCATTAGCGCCAATCGCACAATGACGGCACAATAGCATCCGAATTCATCATGAAAATCGAATCCATAGATCTGTTCTATCTCTCGATGCCCGAAGTGCTCGACATCGGCGACGGCAGCCAGGATGCGCTGCTGGTGCGCGTGCGCGCCGGCGGCTACGAAGGCTTTGGCGAATGCGAGACGTCGCCGTTGGTCTCGATCGCCAGCATGGTCTGCCCCATGTCGCACAGCGCCTGCAAACCGGTGCAAGCCTCGGTGCTGGGCCAAACTCTCAACGATCCCGCGGACATCGTGCGCATCGGCACGCTGGTGCGGCAGAACAGCTTCGATCTGTTGCAGGCCGATCACACGCTTAGCGGCGTCGATATGGCGCTCTGGGATCTGCTCGGCAAAAAGCTCGGCGCGCCGGTGTGGCAGTTGCTTGGCCACACCGCATCGCATCGCAAACAACCGTATGCCTCGGTGCTGTTCGGCGACACGCCGCAGGACACGCTCAACAAGGGCCGCGCCGCGCGCGCGCAGGGCTACCGCGCGGTCAAATTCGGTTGGGGGCCGTTCGGCTGGGGCACGGTGCAACAGGATATCGATCAGGTCATGGCCGCCCGTGAGGGCATCGGCGCCGACGGCATTTTGCTCGTCGATGCCGGCACGGTCTTTGTGGACGATCTCACAGCCGCCGCGCAGCGCGTTCAGGTGCTGAAAGACTGCGCCGCGACCTGGTTTGAGGAGCCGTTCGACAAAGACGCGTTTGAGGCCCACCAGCAGCTGGCCGCGCTGTGCGGCCCGGTCAAGCTGGCCGGCGGCGAAGGTTCGCACAATGGGCACATGGCCAGGCACATGATCGATTACGCCAAGGTCGGCTTTGTGCAGATCGACGCAGGCCGCATCGGCGGGCTGGCCGTCGCCAAAGACGTGGCAGATTATGCCGACGCCAAGGGCGCGATCTACGTTAATCACACCTTTACCTCGCACCTCGCGCTCAGCGCCTCGCTGCAGCCCTTCGCCGGGCTGCGCGATCACGTCATCTGCGAGTATCCGGTCGAGCTCAAGGCGTTGGCACGCGACCTCACCGACAACCGCCTCGACCGCGACGCCGATGGCATGGTGCGCGCGCCCGATGCGCCCGGGCTGGGCGTCGTCGTGAACCTGCCTGCGATCAAGCCGTATCTGGTCGAGACCGAGATCAGCGTGAAGGGCCGCGTGCTGTATCGCACGCCCGAACTGACTTAGCGGTTACTTTATCCCGCCAGTCGCCAGCATCGCAACCACGCTGCCTAGCACCCAGATCAACCGCGTCTTTTGCGCGCACCGGCTGGCCGGCTGCTCAAAGCCGGATTCAACCGATGGGGTACCGGGTTTCCACCGCCGAAGCCCGCCAGCGCGACGCGTTGCGTCGATGTAATGGCGCGGTTCAACCAGCGAGGGGCGCGATGACCATGAGCAAGTCCGCACCTCGCTATCGCATATTGTGCACAGGGTGCCGACGATCGGGTATTGCAAAGCGATACAAACTCGCGCCGTCAATCGCCGAGTGCGGCGCGCGCGGCATGCACACCACACATGCCATGCACGCCGCCGCCGGGTGGCGTGGATTGCGAGCAGAGAAACACACCCGGCAGCGGCGTGCGATACGGGCGGGCCGAGAGGGTTGGCCGGGCGATGGTCTGCCAAAGCGTGCCGGCGCCGCCGTTGATGTCGCCGCCGATGTAGTTTGGGTTGTGGCGCTCCATATCCTGCGCGTTCATCGTGTGGCGGGCGATCACGCAGTCGCGAAACCCGGGCGCATAGCGTTCGATCTGCGCTTCGATTTCGGCCGTCATGTTGCGCGTGCCGCCGCGGGGTGTGTGGCAATAAGCCCACAACGTGTGTTTGCCCGCCGGCGCACGCGACGGATCAAACAGCGTGTGTTGCGCCAGCAGGACGAACGGCCGGTCGCAATGCTCGCCGCGCCAGGCGGCGCGCTCGCTGGCGGCGATTTCGTCCAGCGTCCCGCCGAGGTGCACGGTGGCCGCCTGCGCGCATTCGCGCGCCTTCCAGGGAACCGGCTCGCTCAGCGCATAGTCGATTTTGAAAACGCCCGGCCCGTGCCTGAAATTTCGCAGCTTGCGTTGATAGCTGCCAGGCAGCGTATCACCAGTCAGTGCAAGCAACTGGCGCGGTGTGACGTCGAGCAACTTGAACGCATCGTCTGGAAATTCGTTGAGCGATTGGACAAAGCGCCCGGTCTCGATCTCGCCGCCCAGGTCGCGCAAGACCGCCGCCAGCGCATCGGCGATCGACTGCGCGCCGCCGCTGGGCATCGGCCAGCCTACCGCATGCGCCAGCGTCGACAACAACAACCCGTAAGCCGCGCTGGCCGCGTAAGTCAACGGCAGCATCGAATGCGCGGCCATTCCGGCAAAAACCCCGCGTGCGCGTTCGCCGCGAAAAACGGCGCGCGCCAGCATCTCGGCGGGCAGCGCCGCGAGTGGACCAAAGCGGGCCATCGGCAACAGATGACGCGGAAACGGCGTGAGCGGCGCGAGCAGATCGTGACGCAACGCCGGCCAATCGCGCACGATGGGCGACAGCAAGCAGCGATAGGCGCCGGCATCGCGGCCCATAGATTCAGCCGTGGCGCTGATATCGCGCACGACGGCGACTGCCGTGCCATCGTCAAACGGATGCGCAAGCGCGATGGGCGAATGAACAAATTCGACGCGCGTCTTGAACGCGTCCAGCGCCGTGAAAAACGGTGAGGCGACCGTCAACGGGTGAATGGCCGAGCAAACGTCGTGCACAAACCCGGGCAGCGTCAGCTCAGCGCTGCGACAGCCGCCGCCAATCGTGGGCGCGCCTTCGATTACGCGCACGCGCACGCCAGCTTGGGCCAGCGTAATCGCGGCAGCCAGTCCGTTTGGACCGCTGCCGACGACTACGGCGCTGCGCGGAGGCGACGATTGGCGTGACATGTGTGGCGACCGGGATCATACGCGACGCGCATGGGCACCGTCACCGCCCGGGCCGGCGGCCGCGGGTTACCGTAGTTTTCCGCGACCCAGAATGGGCCAGGCGGTTTCCACCACGCCCGCTCGCAAGCCATACAGCACGTCATGCACATGCACGGTGGCATCGCTATACCCCACGATGAAATCGATAGACGACGCAACCGGATGATCCATATCAGGCGCGCTCAATGTCAGAATGCAATGTTCAGCCGAGTACACGCCGCTCAGCAGGTTGTCAACGGTCAGCGGCTTGGGCTGCGCAAACCCGCGCGGCAAGGTCTTGAATCCGGCATCGAGAATGATGCGCGTCGGCGCCGGCCGGCTGGTCACCGTTGCTTTTACGAACAGCGCTGGTTCCAAAGCTACTCCCCAACCTTGATACGCCATATCGCAGAAGATGCCCCCTCCGGCCTGAATCTCGGTGACACCTGGAATGAGCGATGTCACCTGATACGTGCCGCTGCCGCCGCAACTCAGCGTCTCGATTGACAACCCTTCGGCGCGGCATTGGGCCGCGGTATCCAGCAGCTGGCCGACGCTCGCTTGGATGCCTTTGCGTTTGACTTCGGCGTCTTGATGCTCGAGATTGTGCCCTTCCCACGTCATCAGGCCGCGCAACGCCACGCCAGGTGTTGCGGCGACGCGTTTGGCCAGAGCGAGCGTAGGCGCGCCCGGCAAGGTGCCGGAACGATTCATCCCAGTGTTCACTTCGATCAGCACATCGACCCTCACGCGTTTTTGCGCGGCAGCGGCGCCAATGGCGCTGACGTTGTCCGCGTCATCCACAGCCACCGCCACATTCGCCTGCGCGCGCAGGTTGACCAGGCGCGTGATTTTCTCCGGCGTCACGATCTGATTGGCCACCAGTATGTCGGTGATGCCCGCCGCCGCCATCACTTCGGCTTCGCCCAACTTGGCGCAGGTTACACCGCGCGCGCCGGCGGCCAGCAGCTTGTGCGCGATGGCCGGCACCTTGATGCCTTTTGTATGCGGACGCCAGGCCACACCCGCGCGCTTGAAACACAACGCCAGCGCGGCGATATTGCGTTCCATGCGTTCCAGATCAACCCACAGCGCCGGCGTGTCAAGATCGCGGTGATGCAATCCAATCTCTGTCATTTGATGTCGAATTTACTTTCCAGGGTGCTTCGCAGTTGATAGGTGTCCAGAACAGCATGCAGCTCGGGCAGCTGATGTCGCAGGTCAGCCAGGAGCGACTGCCAATGGGCGCGAGCCGTTGGCCCGTCACCGTTGGCTCGCGCAAGATAGGCGAGCGCCAATGTGTGAATGATGGCCGCATGCGCGCCAAGATAACGCCACGATGCAGCCTGACACTGCATGAGTTTGGCCATGGTGGCATTCACCAAAACGACTGAAGCTTCCTTCGCCAATGCATCGATGCGCTCCAGCTTTGCCGCTGCTTCAATGGAAACCGGGGTGGCTGAGTTCTCTCCACGCAGGTAAACCGGATCAAACAAATCCGTCACCTGCGTTAAATAGCCGCGCACCCACTGACCTTCCGATCCAAACGCCGCGGCGAAGTAATCGGTCAACAGTTCCTCAAACGTGACATCGCGATCCCAGAGAGTCGCAGCCATGACACACAGGCCCAAGCCGGTGGGGAAGCCGATGCGCTGCAACTGACAACTGATAAAGCCATCCATGCCCAGATCGGCCAGCGCCTGAACATCACGATGCAGCACGCGCGCGGTCTGCATGCTGCCGGGATCATTGAATTGATCCCACAACAGGTGATAGTCAAAATCGACGACCTGCACCGTCTGCCCCGCCGCCGCTTGCCATGCGCGCAAGAACGCCACGTTGTCGTCGACGCCGCGGGGGAACACCAGCTTGTTGCGCTCGAATGGCGGCAGCGCGCCGGCGGCGGCGGAGCCGGGCTCGAACGCGCGGCTATACGTGCGCGTGATCGGCGCGAACATCAACACAAAGCGCTCCGGATTGTTCAGCTGCTCGTGCTCGGGCGGCCAGAGCAGATCGACATACATCAAAAACACAATGCGCGTGGCGCTGCCGCGCCGGGTGAGCTCGGCATCGATCTCGGTGAGCAGCATCACGTAAAAATCCGCCGGCCGCGTGTCGCGGCAATTGGCGCACTCGCAGCTGTTGTTCGCGCCGTCGGCCAGCCAGACGTGCAGCAGGTCGACTTCCGGATGCGTCTGCGCGTAATCGGCAATCGCGTCGCGCATGCGGGCGCGCACGATGGGATTCGAATAGCACAGATTGGTATTGAGCGGAATGCCACCCCACAGCGCGCGTTGGCCGTTCACCTCGGCCAACAGCGGCACAGCCTCATCCGGCACCGGCGGTGGCGGATAGTCCCAACCCAGGCCGGGCATTCCAAAGGGATCGCATGTCCAGCCATGGCCCACCGCGTGAAACAGCAAATCGCGCCGTTTGACCCCAGCGGCAATCTGCGCGACATTGGCGCGGGCTTGTTCAATCGTCATCGGCGCGCCGCCGGTTTCCTTTTGCCAACGGTCAAAAAACGTAAAGCCCTCCCGAAACTGGATGAAGTAGGCGTTCATCCCGGCTTTGGGCAGCCAGTCGACCATGGCGCTCGCATGCTCGAGCCCCACCGAGCCTTCGATGCACACACAGCGATGGCGATAGGACGGCGTCTCGACAAGATCAACGGCGCTGGCGGCGAGATCGACCGACGGCAGCAGTTCGCCGTCGACGCCCGGCCGCACCCAGCGGCAACCCAACGCGCGCAGATATCGATACACCGCCAACAGCACGCTGCGCGGGTTGTTGCCGCTAATCGTGCCGTTGGCGCCGTGGGTGCGAATGGCTACCGCGTCGTCAAAGCGCGCATCGCGCACAGGCGGCGTGCGGCCGACAGCTTCGGCCGGCAACGATGCATTCAGCCCAATCCACAACGCAGGGATGTCGGCGCGATATGCCGCGTGGGTCTGCACCGTCATCGCCTGGCCGGTCATGGCAGCCAGGCAGCGCGCAAGCTCATCAGCGGCAAAGCGAAGTGTTTGGTGCTCGCCAAGCACGCATAGAGATATCGTCATCTATGCCAAACCCAGGCCAGCCAGGTAGTGCCGGCTCTGCGCCACAGCGCCGAGCATATCCGTGGCGCACTCATCCAATTCCACGATCACATAGTCGCTGTGTGCGCAGGCGAGCAAAAGCGCTGGGATGTCCATCACCCCTGTGCCAAGCGCGGTCATTGGCTCGCCGAGCTTGGCCGGGCCGTCTTTGATGTGCAATAGTTGCAGGTGCGGGCCCAATTCGCGCGCCACCGCAACCGGATCAAGCCCGGCAACCAGGGTCCAGTACGCATCCAGCTCAAAGAACACATCGGCATCCAGGTGATCGTGCATAAATCGATAGGGCAGGACGCCCTCAACCAGCTGCATCTCCCACCAATGGTTGTGCAGGCCAAGCTGCAACCCGCGCGATTTGGCAAAACGATTGGCCGCGTTGTAGTCGTCGGCCAGGCGATGCAGGCCGTTCAACGACCCGTAGCGCTCATCGCGCGGCCAGCCATGCCAGACAATGCGCGTGCACTCAAAAGCCTCCGCGGCCTGCAGCACAGATGCGCGCATCTCGCCCAGCGGCAAATCGACATGAGCGGCAATGGGCCGCAGCTTGTGGGCGCGCAGTTGCGTGCTGGCTTCGTCCAGCGTCATGCCTTCCGGCAAGAATGCGGTCTCGACCGCCGTATATCCCATTTCGGCTACGCGCCGCAACGTCTCGGCAAAATCGCGCGCGAGTGCGTCGCGAACGGAATATAGCTGCAACGCAATCTCTTGTTTGGCCATGGCTCAATCTCCTATTCCGGGTGCATCGGTCTGAACGCGCCGGCCTTGTGTAAACGATTCAATCGCAGCGTGCGCCAGCGCCAGCGCGCTGCGGCCGGCGCGCGCGTGAATGGGCGGCCCGTGGCCGGCGCGGAATGCGCGCAGCAGGTCGTCCAGGTGCGCGTCGAACGTGCGATGAAACTCGCGGTCGCGGTCGTTGAAGTAGCCCGCCTGCCACACTTCGGCCATTTCATTGCCGACAGCCTGAAATTCGAAGCGCCGCACCGTGTCGTCGATCAGCACCCGTCCCCGCGAGCCGTTCACTTCGACCCGATGCGTTTCAGGATAGGCGTATGACGAATCATAGCTGCCGATCAGGCTGCCGACCGCGCCATTGTCAAACCGCAGCGCCAGCGCCAGCGTGCGGAAACCGCCGCCGGTTTTGTCGGTCATTTCCGCGCTGATCGCGGCGATCGGCCCGCACAGATGTTCGAGCATGTCAAAGCCATGGCATTGCGTCTCGATCAGGTTGGCATGCGGGTGATCGCTGCGCCCCTCGCCGCCAAAGCGCCAGGTGGCGAAGCTGATCTCGCCGACGCGGCCCTCGTCGATGGCGGCGCGCGCCTTGCGCACCGGCTGAGCGTAGCGATGGTTGAAGTTGATCGCAAAAAACAGCTTGCGACGCTGGGCTTCGAACAGCAATCGGTCGGCCTCGGCCAGCTCAAACACCAGCGGCTTTTCAACCAAAAGCGGATAGCCCTGCTCGATCACGCGCAGCGTCGGCTCAAAATGCGCTTGGTTGGGCAGGCTGATGCTGACCAGATCCGGGCGCTCTTTGTCGAGCATCTCGCCAATGTCGACATAGGGCCGGATGCCAAACGCTTCGGCGCGCGCGCGGGTGCGCGCCTCGTTGCGGCCAGCCACCGCGCACAACGCCACATCCGGATGCTGCGAAAACACGCGCGCGTGCTGCAAACCCCAGCCGCCCGCGCCCACCAGCGCGACTTTGATTTTGGCGGCGCTCATGGCTCAATCACCACCTTGCCCGTCGCGCCGCCAAAGAACAGCTCAAATGCCGGTTGAATCTCGGCGAGCGGAAAGCGATGCGTGATGATCTGGCCAAGATAGCTGCGATGTGCGGCCAGCCGCGCGACGTTTTCCGGCAACTCGTCGTAGCGGAAGTATTCGCTGCCCATCACCGTGCGTTCCGGCGCGATGAGGTGTCTGGACACCTCCAGTGTCAAGCCTTCGCCATGGCCCACGCACACCAGCACGCCGCGTTTGTCGAGCGCATCCAGCGCCGCTTGCCGCGCCGCGCCTTTGCCGCTCGTGTCGATGGCCAGATCGACCGCGCCGGCCGCATGCCGCTTCAACCCGTCTGCCAGGCTGTCAGAGGCGACGTTGATCGGCCGCCCGCCCATGCGCTCGGCCAGCGCCAGACGATAGGGCACGACATCGGTGATGTAAACCGGCACGGCTTCGCCCAACATCAGCCGCGCCATGGCCAGCACGCCAAGCCCGATCGGTCCGGCGCCGGCGACCAGCACCGATGTGATGTCGCCATGCGCGCACCGGCCGCGCTCGATGGCATGGCCGCCGGTGCCCATGATGTCGAGCAGCAGCGTGGCTTCGCTGGCGCTGAACGCATCCGGCGTGGCGAAGAACGTGGTTTCATCGACCAGCTCATATTCGCCATAACCGCCATCGCGGTTGAAGCCCATGTCGCCGCGCTTGTCCAGGCATTGGTTGGTAAAGCCCAGCCGGCATGATCGGCATTGGCCGCAGAAGGACATCAAAAAGACCACGCCGGGTGTGCCGACAGGCGTGCGCGTGCCCGGCCCGGCCGCCACTACGCGGCCGGCCGCCTCGTGGCCGGGCGTCACCGACGCGCCACGCAGAAATTGGCCGCGCTCGGAGCCGCACAGAGTGTTCGCGCCGACTTTGAGAACAAGCTGGCCGGCAGCCGGGGCCGGCATTGGCTTGTCAACAATGGCGATGGCGCCGCTGCCGTCAAATCGCGCAGCGCGCAGCGTCGAAGGAATCATGAAGAAGGATATTAGTCGATTGCCGCAAAAAGAGACTTGGCGCATAATTCCCGGCGGCGCGCACCGCCGCAATCTCATGAACCCACTCGAACACAGCACAGATCCATTTGGCGGCGTCATCATCGCGCCTGAATCGCTCCCGGCCGACAGCAGCGTGTTTCTGGCGCAGCTCGAACACTCGATCACGGCCTGGACCGACGCCGGCTTGCGGCTGGCCTGGCTCACGTTGCCGATCGAACATGCAGCCTATGTGCCGCTGGCGGTGCGCAACGGCTTTGTCTTTCATCACGCCAAGACCGACTATCTGATGCTCACGCGCCAGTTGAAGCCCGGCGCGTTTGTGCCGTCGGACGCGTCTCATTTCATCGGCGCGGGCGCGGTGGTGATCAATGACAAGCGCGAGCTGCTGGTGATCGTCGAAAAGTACCACGCCAAAGACAGGCCAAACTTCTACAAAATGCCGGGCGGGTTGATCGACCCGGGCGAGCATCTGGCCGATGGCGTGATGCGCGAGGTGTTCGAAGAAACCGGCGTGCGCACGCGCTTCGAATCGGTGGTCTGCTTTCGCCATCAGCATGGCTACCGCTTCGGCAAGTCGGACTTTTACTTTGTCTGCCGGCTTGCGCCGCTGAGCAGCGAAATCACCGCCGACGAGCATGAGATCGCCGACGCGCGCTGGATGCCAGTCGACGAGTATCTGGCCGGCGAACACATCAGCACTTTCAACAAGCACATCGTGCGCTCGGCCATCGAAAGCCGCGGCGCGATCCCAACCACGGTCGACGGCTATCGCGTCGACCCGAGCAAGGTTGAAATCTTTACCGCTTGACGCGCTCCTGCGAATACATGCCAACGATGCGGCCCACGAGTGTGGCCACATACAGCACGCCGACCATGCCTTCAAACGACGCCAGCGCGCGCGTCCACGGGTTCACCGGAACGATGTCGCAATGCAGACTGTGGCGAACATGACAAAGCTGAAATAGACGACTTGCTGCCACTGCACCGGACGGCCGAGCACGTTGTCGAGCAGGCTGCCCGGCGCCAGCGTCTCGATGGTGTTGTAGACCGGCACAAACATCGACGCCAGAAAAATGCACGGTGCGCAGGAAATGCGCGCGGTCCTCGCTCGTCACCAGCACGCCGACCACGAACATCAGCGCGTAGACGCTGACGAACAACAACTGTCCGGCCGGACCGAGATAAAGCGTCAGCGGATAGCCAAAGTTCAGAACGATGACCAGCAGCAACAGATAGAAGATGCGGCTGCGCATGGCCGCGATGAGTGGCAGTCGAGTCAATCGCGCATTGTCCTCGAACAGCGTATGATGCGCCCATGCCCAACATTCGCATCGGCGTGCAGCTGCACCCGCAGGCCACTTCGATTCATTCGCTCAACGCTGCGGCTCAGAAAATCGACGCCATCGGCGTGGACACGCTGTTCACATGGGACCATTTCTACCCGCTCTACGGCGACAAGGACGCGACGCATTTCGAGTGCTACACGCTGATGGCGGCGTGGGCAGCGCTGACCCGGCATGTGCAGATTGGCGCGCTGGTCACCTGCAACAGCTACCGCAACGCCAACTTGCTGGCCGATATGGCGCGCACCATCGACCACATTTCAAACGGCCGTTTCATTCTAGGCATTGGCGCGGGCTGGTTCGAACGCGACTACAGCGAATACGGCTATTCTTTCGGGACGGCGCCCACGCGCCTGGCCGCGCTGCGCGAGGCCTTGCCGGTGATCGAGGCGCGCCTGGCCAAACTCAACCCACCGCCGGTGCGCAAGCTGCCCATCATGATCGGCGGCGGCGGCGAAAAAGTGACGCTGCGCCTGACCGCGCAACATGCCACGATCTGGAACTTCATCGGCACGCCGGACGAGTTTAAGCGCAAAAGCGCGATTCTGGACGAGTGGTGCGCCAAAGTCGGCCGCAACCCGGCCGAGATCGAGCGCAGCGTGCTCATCGGCGGCCCCTCCACCACCGACGCATGGAACGCCTACGTCGCCGCGGGCGTGACGCACCTGATCGTGGGTCTGAGCGATCCGTGGGATATGGCGCTGGTCGACAATTTGGTTGCCTGGCGCGCGAAACTGTAATGCGACTGCAGCTCGCGCTCGACACGCTCACGCTCGACGCCGCGCTGGCCTTGGCCGACCGCGTGCGCGACGTCGTCGATATTGTCGAGGCGGGCACGCCGTTGATCAAACGCTACGGCATCGACGCTGTTACGCGGCTGCGCGCCGCCGCGCCGGGCAAATTGATCGTGGCAGACATGAAGACGATGGACGCCGGCGTGCTGGAGGCGACAATGGCCTTCGACGCCGGCGCCGATGCGATGACGGTGCTGGCCTGCGCCAGCGACGCGACCATCGTGGCGGCGGTGGCTGTGGCGAATGCGCGCGGCGCGCAGGTGGTCGCAGATCTGATCCGCGTGGCGGACAAACCCGAACGCGCGCGGCAACTGGCGGCGCTCGGCGCGCACATGCTCGGTGTGCATGCGGGTGTGGACGACCAGGTGCGTGGCGCCGACCCGCTGGCTGATCTGGCCGCGGTGCGCGCGGCGGTCGGCACCCCCGTTGCCGTCGCGGGCGGCATTTCAACGCGCACGATCGCCGCCGTGCGCGCGTTGCGGCCGTCGATTGTGATCGTCGGGTCGGCCATCACCGCCGCGGCCGACCCGCGCGCGGCGGCGCTTGCTCT
>JANMNW010000370.1:0-2907 GCA_031368515.1 Chloroflexota bacterium | reverse complement strand
CATGATGGGCGGCACCGCCGCGCGCGAATACATGTATCTCACGCCCATTGGTGAGGACACGCTTGTGCTGTGCGATGGCTGCGGCTATGCAGCCAACCGGCAAGTGGCGGCGTTTGCCAAACCCGCCGCGCCTGCGGCCGAAGCGTTGCCCATCGAAAAGGTCGCCACCCCGGCCGCAAAGACAATCGAGGACCTGGCGCGCTATTTGGGCATCCCGGCCGGCGCCACTGCCAAGGCGGTTTTTCTTGTAGCCTCATCGACGGGTGCGGCCGATCGTTTTGTCTTTGCGGTGGTGCGCGGCGACATGCAGCTGAACGAGACCAAGCTGGTAAATGCACTCCACGCAGACGTTGTGCGACCGGCGACCGAGTCCGAGATCACCGCCATTGGCGCCGTGCCGGGCTATGCCAGCCCGGTTGGCTTGCCAAAGCGAGCGGGCGTGCTGGTAGTAGCGGACGATGCGGTGCTCGCGTCGCCCAATCTAGTCGCTGGGGCAAATGAGGCCGGCTTTCACCTGCTAAACACCAATTGTCTGCGCGACTATGCGCCGGATGTTGTTGCCGATATCGCGGCGGCGGGCGAGGGCGATGCCTGTCCGCGCTGCGGCAGGCCGTTGCATACTCGCCGGGGCGTGGAAGTGGGCAACATCTTCAAGCTGGGCACGCGCTACAGCGCCAAGCTCAATGCGAACTTTCTGGATGCAGAAGGCGTCTCGCGGCCGCTGGTGATGGGCAGCTACGGCATCGGTGTGGGACGTCTGCTGGCCTGCATCGCCGAGCATCACCATGATGCAAACGGCCTGGCGCTGCCGGCGGCGGTTGCGCCGTTTGGGGTGCATCTTGTCATGTTGTCCAGCAAAGACGGTTCCACGCTTGCGGCGGCCGAGCGCATTTACGCCAACTTGACGGCAGCGGGCATCGATGTTCTCTACGAAGACCGCGACGAGACGCCGGGTGTGAAATTCGCCGACGCCGATCTGATCGGTTGCCCGGTTCGTTTGACTGTGAGCGGCAAATCGCTGGCAGCCGGAGGTGTCGAGATGAAGGCGCGCACCGCCAGCGAGCGCGTGATCGTGTCGGAAAGTGACCTTCCGGCGCGCTTGCGCGGTCTCCTGACACTTGCTGACAGTTGAGCGCAAGTACCCACGTTAAGGTGGGCTCCAACTTAAGATGGACTACACCTCAAGGTGGGCTCCACTCATGGCGTGGCGGGCGAGTCTTCTTGACACAAAGTCCTGCAAAAGTGAGACGTATCGACTGCCATTTCCCGATATTGTCTGCAATAACGGAATCGCACGCGAACGTCTATCAAAGATTACACGGCTATGAAACCTTACAATTTCCTAAAAACTATTCCTGTGGCGTTGGCCGCTGGACTGCTGGCCGGCGGCAGCCCGGCCGTTCAGGCTGCACCTCCGGCAGCGGCGCCCGCCGCCGGTCCGACTGCGTGCGCCGACGGCGGCGGCGTCTGGGTGGCATCGTTTGACTATGGCGCGAACTGCGCCGACGCCACCGGCTACGTGGCGTTCAGCCAGAAAAACAAAGGCCTGCCCAGCAATCAGATCAAAGACATCGAGATCTGCGGCGATAAAGTGCAAGTGGTGCACACGCTCGGCGTGAATACGCGCAGCAAAGGCAAATGGCAGATCAATCGCTTCAAGGGCATCAGCGGCCCGAACGGCATGGACTGCGACGCCAAAGGCAATCTGTGGCTTGCACACTATGACGGCGTCAGCATGTTTGATGGCAAACAGTGGAAGACCACCAAATCGGACAAGCTGGGCAAAGGCGCAGACGCTGGCTTTAAGATTGTAAAGGACGTGTCTGTCGCGCCCAACGGCGATGTGTGGGTGATCACGGGCAACAGCGTGGCGCGCTATGACGGCAAAGACTGGACGACCTGGCAGGAGGGCGCGGGCTTTGCCAAGAAGCTATTCTTCAATCACATTGTGGTGAGTGCCAAAGGCACGCCCTATGTGTCCGCCATCGGCGCGGTGCACGCGTTTGAGGATGGCGAGTGGGTGGCCTATGAAAACACCGACATCATCAGCAACGAAGGGCTGTTTGTCGACAAGAAGGGCCGCATTTACGTCGGCACCTATGGCAATGGGCTGTTCGTCTATGAAGATGGCGGCTGGACCAATTTCAACCGCGAAAATAGCGAGATTAGCAGCAATCATGTGCGCGCCATCTCGGTCGATGATCGCAGTCGTGTGTGGGTGGCCACCGAATATGGACTGCACGTGTATGACGGCAAAGCTTGGCAGGTGTATCAAATGCACACGGCGGATTTGGTTGACAACAACCTATCGGTGCTGGAAGTTGAAGGCGACGGACCCGACCTTCCCAAACCCGCCAAAACCAAGACCGGCACGCTGTCGGGCATCGTTACCAACGGCAAAACTCCGGCCGCGGGCGTGCAGATCCAACTGTGCGTTGAATCGATCGGCTCGTCGTTTCGTGGCGATACGCCGTGTGAGGAACAGCCCTTTTCAAAGACGTCCAAAACCGGCAAGGATGGCAAGTTTGAGTTCAAAGATTTGCCCGCCGGCGTCTATGGCGTCGTCTTTCAACAACCCAGCGGCAAATGGGCGCGCCTGGTTGGCAGCCTTGGCCTGGTCTCTGAGCGAATCTTGCTCCCGGCCGGCCAGACGATTGACGATCTTGAACTCGATCTCTCGAAAGTGAAGTAAACGGCGGTCGGCGGGAGCGGTGAGCGGTGGGAGCGGTATGCAGTTGGAGCGGTACGCAGAAAGCAGTGAAGCCGTGAAGCCGTGAGTAATCAGCTGATTACACTCACCGCTTACGGCTTCACTGCATACCGCTCACTGCTTCACTGCTTACCGTTCCAACCGCTCACCGACAACTGCTGTTACGGCAGCAATACTGTGTCAATCACATGGATCAC
>JANMNW010000368.1:0-6100 GCA_031368515.1 Chloroflexota bacterium | reverse complement strand
CAATGGGTTGAGAGCATTGACAAACGCTACGGGCCGTAACGCGCTGCTATCATCGAAGTCGTGATCACGTTTTCGTCCGGCGCGTGTGCCGTGCGCCTGCTTTCCGATGGCACCACTTGGGGCGATGGCGCCGGCCCTTTTGGCCTGGTCCCGCGCGACAAATGGCGCACGCTGCTGCCGCCTGACGAGCACAACCGCGTGCCCATGGAGCTGTGGTCGCCGCTTGTCGAAATCAACGGCTTGCGAATTCTGGTCGACTGCGGCGCAGGCGACAAGGATCTGACGACATTTTCTACCCAGTATTTCCTACAGCGCCCCAATGGCTCACTGATGGACCAGCTGGCGCGGTGCGGCGTGACGCCTGACGACATCGATATCGTGATTCTGACCCACCTGCATGGCGACCACTCCGGCTGGGCCACTCGGATCGACGGAGGCGCAATTGTGCCCACGTTCCCGCGCGCCCGCTATGTCGTGCAACGCCAGGACTATCAAGACGCCACGCACACCAACGAGCGCACCCGCAACACTTACTTTCCAGACAATTTCACGCCGTTGCTGGAGCGCGGCGCGCTAACGTTGTTGGATGGTGAGACGCAAGTCGCGCCCGGCGTGCGCGTCGTCCCGACACCCGGCCACTGCCAGGGGCATCAGTCAGTGGTGATTGAACCGCCCGAAAGCCGGCCGGTCTTTTTGTTGGGCGATCTGGCGCCCTTCGCCATTCACTTTGCGCGATTGCCGTGGGTCACGGCCTACGATGTTTTGCCCATGATCACCATCGAGAGCAAGCGCACTTGGCAAGAGTGGGCGTTGGCGCACGATCCAATCCTGGTGTTCTCGCACGACACACGGCTGCCGGTCGGCCGGCTTGCGCGCACAGCCAAAGGCTTTCTGGATGTGACCGGAGTGGAACTGTAATGCGCATTCTGCGCGCTGCCATTCTGGCGCTGGCTCTGTCGCTGGCCGCATGCGCGCCCGCCACGCGCGCCACACTGGTGTTGTGGCATTCGCTCGACGGCCCGCGCGAACGCGCTTTGTTGCGCCTCATCGATGAGTGGAACGCCGGCAACACATCAGGCGCATTCGTGGTGCCGGAACGGCGCGCGAATGCGGCGCAGCACGTCGCCGTGTTGCGCGCCATTGGCGAAGGCCGCATGCCCGGTTTGATATTGGCGTCGCCGCAGCAAGCCGCCGCCTATCAGCAGCGCGAGGCGCTTGTCGCTTTGGACGCGTTTGTCGATGGCCCGGAAGGCTTCAAGCCGAATGACAAAGCAGATCTCTTTCCGTTTGTGCAGCAGGCCGGAAGAACGCCGCAAGGGGCCTGGATTGGAGTGCCGCTGGGCGGCGAAGCGCGCGTGATGCTCGCCAACAAGCAGTGGCTGGATGAACGTAACCTGCTTGTTCCCGAAACATGGGAAGTGTTTGACAAGGTATGCGAGCGGGCGGGAGATCCAGCTGAATCGGTGGCTTGCTTTGGCTCGGTGGCCGACGACGCCTGGCTTCAGGAGTGGCTAATCGCCCACGGCACGCGCGTCACCGGATCGTCCGGCGCGCTGCAGTTAAGCTCGGGCGAGGTGCGCAACGCGCTGCAGCCCGTCGATGCGCTCCGGCAACGCGGTTTGGCGCTCTCGGCCATCTCGGACGTGCAGCTGCGCGAGGAATTCGCGTTTGGCCGCATGGTTTTCGCATTTGATTGGAGCCGCAATTTGCGGCAGCTCGACGCGCTGGCCGTTGCGCGTGGCGGTTTTGAGTGGTCGCTTGCGCCGCTGCCCACTGTGGGCGGCGTGCCGGCATCGCTGCAGCGCGCCCCCCTGCTGGTCATTCCAAAAACCAGCGCGATTGTGGAGCAACGTGCCTGGAGCTTTGTGCGCTGGATGCTGGACACCAAGCAGACGGCACAGTGGGCGATGGACACCGGCGAGTTGCCCGCGCGAATATCCAGCTTAAGCCTGATCGACGGGGAACGGGTGCCGAACGGGTTTTTGACGCTGGTGCAGCGCATCGGCGCGCATACCCAGGCGGAGCCACTGATCGCATCGTGGCCGTGCGCACGCGATGCGATGGCGGACAGCGCGCGGGAGATTTTTGCGACCACCGATCTCACTGCCACGCTGAGCGAGGCGCAGTCTGTGGCAGGCGAACAGTTCGCATCGGATTGCCCGGTGCGATGAGGCGCGTCATGCTTGCCGCGTTTCACTCGGAATTAACATGAGGGCGCCATGTGCGAGTGAACCGTGCTTGCGCAAGTTCGATTTTTGACCGAAGATTAGCCCTATGAATTTTGTTGTCTTTGCCGGCGGTGTGGGCGGCGCCAAACTATCGAGCGGCATGGCGCGCAGCGTCGGCGCCGAGTTGCTCACTGTCATCGTCAATACCGCTGACGATCTGGAAATGCACGGCTTGCATGTGTCACCCGATTTGGATACGGTCATGTACACGCTGGCTGGCATCGCCAATCCCGAAATGGGGTGGGGCATCGTCGGCGACACGTTCAACAACTTTGACATGCTTGACAAGATGGGCATGTCGCCTTGGTTTCGGTTGGGCGATCGCGATCTCGCCATTCATCTGACGCGCACGCAGCTCATGCGCGACGGCAAAAGCCTAAGCGAAGCGGTGGCGTTTATTGCGCAACAACTGGGCGTCAAGTCGCGCATTCTGCCGATGACCAACGATCGCGTGCGGACCATCGTGGACACCGACGAAGGCTTGTTCTCGTTTCAGGAATACTTTGTCAAATCGCGCTGGCGCCCGGTCGTGCGCAGCCTGATCTACGAGGGCGCCGAAGAAGCCGAGCCGTTGCCCGCCGCCGTGCGCGCCATCGAAACGGCCGACACGATCATCATCGCGCCGAGCAACTTGTATCTCAGCATCGACCCAATTCTGTCCATGGGCGAAGTAAAAGACGCACTGCTCAACGCCAGCGCGCCGATCATCGCCGTTACGCCGATCATCGGCGGCGAAGCAGTAAAAGGCCCGGCGGCCAAGCTGATGCGCGAGCTTGGCGAAGAGCCATCGGCGGCGGCGGTGGCCGAACATTATGCCGATTTCATCAACGGCTTTGTGCTAGACGAACGCGATGCGCATCTCAAAGAAACGATTGAGAACATGGGGCTGGGCGTGTTTGTGACCGACACACTGATGAAGGATGACGATGACCGCGCCCGCCTTGCCTGCGAAGTGGTGACGTTTGCCGATCAACTGCGCCCGGAGAAGCTGGGAGGCTGCAAGCTTGATCAAGCGCAACTTGGCGACAACGGCGCGCAGCCGGCCAGCGCGGAAACCCCGGCGCAGGCTTGACGTGTGTTTGGCAGCGCGCAATGACGGCTTTGTCGCAGGCGACTGCGTTCAAGGCCACCGGACTGGCTGGCGACTGCGTGTTTGCGCGGGCGAATCGGTGAACCATCGCGCCGCTTAAACGCCGGACGGGCGAGCAGCGCGTCACGGTGCTTATTCCGGTCAAGACACTCGCACTCGGCAAATCTCGGCTGAGTGGCGCGTTGTCACCGGAGCACCGCGTGCGACTGACCGAAGATATTCTGCGACGGTTGTTTCATCTCTTGCGCGGCGAGCGGCGCGTCGATGCCATCGCTGTTGTGTCGCGCGATCCGCAACTTCGCGCCTGGCTGCGCGGCCGGCGTGTGCGGCTGCTCCCCGAATCCGGCAACGGGCTGAACGCCGCGCTGAGCGAGGCGCGCGCGCAACTGCCCGGCGCTGCAGCGCTGCTGGTGTTGCCGTCTGATCTGGCGGCCCTGAGCGTGCACGATGTCGACGCGATTTTAAATGCCGGTGCTTCGCCAGGCGGCCGCTGCGTCGTCATTGCCCCCGACCGGCACGGCACTGGCACAAACGCATTGCTCGAGCGCCCGCCCGGCCTGATCGATTTCCTTTTCGGCCCGGATAGCGCTGCGCTGCATGCGTCGGCGGCGCGCGCCGCCGGGGTGGAGCCGGTTGTATTCCGTTCCGAAAGCATCGCCCTCGATCTCGACTCGCCCGAAGACTACGAGTTGTACAGCGGCCAGTGGTGAGCGCGCACCGCAACAGTGTGTTGACTTACAATCGGAGTATGGCGCAGCTGCCCCGTCGCAAATCATCGTCTGCCGTTCCACCCATCATCGCCGCCTCAAGCGTGCTGGCCGGCGCCGGGCTTGTGCTTGCGTGGATTGCCTACTCGCGCACGCGCATTGAGCACAACCTGCCGTTGACCGCCGCGCTCGATGCCGATTTGCGCGTGTTTGAGAGCCCCAGCGCTGGAACACTGGGCTATTACGCGGGCGGAACGGCTCAGCGCGGCACGCACCCGCTGCTGCTGATTCACGGCATCAACAGCGCGGCGTCGAGTTTTCAGATGCGGCCACTTTTCGACCGGTTTGCGAGGTCGCGCCGCGTCTATGCGCTCGATTTGCCCGGATTCGGATTTAGCAGCCGAGGTGATCGGCCTTACAGCGCGGCGTTGATGCGCGACGCCATCTGCGAGTTCGTGCGCGGCACGTTCAAGAAGGAGTCAGTGGATGCCGTGGCGTTCGCGCTTTCCAGCGAGTTTTTGGCGCAGGCGGCGCAACTCCAGCCGGCGTCATTTCGAACGCTCACCTTTCTGACGCCGACCGGCTTTGGCGGGCGCCCGCCACGCGCCCAGCCTGCGCTGACCCGGTTGCTGCGCGCGCCGTTCTGGCGCCGCCCGATCTTCGATCTGTTGACGTCGCGCCCGTTCTTGCGGCATTTTGCGCAGCAACGGGCGCGACGCGCGCTGCCGCGGGCGTTCTCGGACTATGCCTATGCCAGCAGCCATCAGATTGGCGCAGAGTTCGCGCCCATAGCCTATCTGTCCGCGCAGCTGCACGCGCCGGGCATCCGCGAGACGTACCTGTCGCTTAAGCAGCCGTGTTTGGTAGTGCGTGGTCGCGACACTTTTGCGTCGTATGAACGACTAGACGAAATATTTGAACGGCCCAATTGGCGCGAAGCCGCGTTTGATCGGGCGGGCGGCCTGGTGCATTGGGATTTTCCCGAAACAGTGTCGCAACTGATCGAGTCGCATACCAAATAACGGCAGCGCCGCGATAACGGAAATCGCAACAGCCGCACATCATATGCGGCTGTTTTTCTATGCCCAGGACAGGACTTGAACCTGCAAGCCTTACGGCACTACCCCCTCAAGATAGCGTGTCTGCCAATTTCACCACCTGGGCGCAAGTACTCGAATTATACCCATAACCTGCACCGCAGAAAGGTCAAGGCAACGCAGGGGGTTTTGCAAAAGCCGTCAATCGTTTACGGCTGAATGACGCGCCGCCGCACCAGGTCGAGCGCCTGCAATGCGGTCAGATTGCGCTGGTTGAAGCCATACAACAGGTGATCGCCCGTTAGATCGGCGCAGCGCTCGTCCGGCGGCCAGTTGTAGTGAAATCCGTCCGGACCAAAACCGCGCGCCGGTAGTCCGTCCAGCACTTGCGACAAGTTCAGCAGCGGCATCTGATACTCGCCGGCCACTCTGCGGATCACCGAGTTGATATACCCGCTCGGCGCGGAATTGTCGCGGTGCTCCAGATCGTCGCCCTTGGTGATCAGTATCGGGATCGTGCCGTTGGCAATGGTCTGCTCCACAATCTGGCGCAGGCGCGCTTCGTAACCCTGCCAGCTGTGCTGATCGCCGGTGCCGATCAGCACCAGCGCCACGCTTGGCCGCATGAGCCGCAACTCGCACGCCACCGGCGACTCGCCGCTCCCGCATTGCGCCGGGTCGGCATTAGCCGGGTCGAGCGCTTTTAACGTGCCAAAGCCACCGCGCGCGGCTGGGCTGACGCGGTTGAACGAGCCGCGAAAAAACTGAATCGTCGCTTCCAGATAGGCGTAGCGCGCGCCCAGGTCATATCCGCCGGAATCAAAGGCGCGAAAAAACTTGGGATTTTCGGTGTTGCTGTCGCCGATCAGCGCAAAGGCGTTGGCGCGGTTGCCGCGCGCCTTTCCGGCTGCGTAGACTTCAATGGCGCGCGCGGTCACATCCGACAAGTAGGGCGGATTTTCAACCGGCTGCGGCCCGGCGCTGGCGGGCTCGGCTGTTGCGACGACCGGCAGGATGCTTGCGATCGATGTGCTGGTT
>JANMNW010000025.1:0-2672 GCA_031368515.1 Chloroflexota bacterium | reverse complement strand
TTCACCGTGAACTGCGCGTTAAAAATGCGCTTCGAGACCTGCTCGTTGATGCTGTCAATCAACTCTTCGTACGTCCGGCTGGCCTCAGTCCGGTAAGCCACCAGCGGGTCTTTCTGCGCATACGCCCGCAGGCCAATACCTTCGCGCAGTTCGTCCAAATCGGTCAAGTGCTTGACCCACAACTGGTCGACGATCTGTATCAGCACCGCCCGGTCGCGAAACAGCCGCACACCGTCAAAAAACGCGCGATGCAAGCCCTCGCTGTGCTGCTCCGGAATTTGATTTAGCGGCAAAAACTCCAGCTCATTGACGGTCCTTTCGCCCAGATGCGCTTTAGCCCAGGCGTAGACCGAGCGCTGCAACGGATCGCGGAAGGCGTAACGCATCTGCTCAAGCGTGACATTACCCAGCGTCATCTGCGTCTGAATCATGCGCGCAAAGTCGTCCAACCCCTGCGTGTAGCGCTCTTCAGACTTGGCGATCAGAGATTCAGTGATCTCGTCGCGCGTGCCGCGTTCCCACGTCTTCACATCGAAGTCGCGCGGCATCGGTACGATCACCCGCACCTCGTTGAGCAGACCGTGCAGGTCCCACTCTTCCGGCAAATCGCCCTGGGTGTGCTCCTTGACCAGCACTTCGATCTCGTCCTCGACCATGTCCATCACGATGTCTTTCAAATCGTTCTGCTCAAGGATCTTGCGGCGCTGGGCGTAAATCACTTCGCGCTGCTTGTTGATGACATCGTCATACTGAATGACGTGCTTGCGCACATCGAAGTTGTAGCCCTCGACCTTTTCCTGGGCCTGCTCGATGCTGCGAGAGAGGATGCCATATTCCAACGGCACATCCTCCTCCATCTTCATGCGATCCATCAGCGCCTTGACACGTTCCCCGCCGAAGCGCTTCATCAGATCGTCATCGAGCGACACATAGAACCGCGCGCTGCCGGGATCGCCCTGGCGCGCACAGCGCCCGCGCAACTGGTTGTCGATGCGGCGCGCCTCATGGCGCTCGGTGCCGATGACATGCAGGCCGCCCAGCTCAAGCACTTTCTTTTTCTCTTCGGCGCAGGCCAGCGCCGCTTCTGCCACGGCCGCCTGAAACTCTTCGCGGCTGACCTCCGTCAAATCGCGGCCGGCTTTGCGCAGCTTCTCGCGCGCCATGCCCTCGGGGTTGCCGCCCAACAAAATGTCCACGCCGCGGCCGGCCATGTTTGTCGCGATGGTCACCGATCCCAGGCGTCCGGCCTGAGCCACAATCTCGGCCTCGCGCGGCAGGTTCTCCGGCCGCGCGTTCAAAATTTCGTGCTTGATGCCTTTGCGTGTCAGCAATTTGCTCAGCATTTCGCTGGTCTCGATCGAGATCGTGCCGACCAGGATCGGTCGCCCAGTCGCATGCACCGTCGCAAGCTCCTCGACCACGGCCCCAAACTTGGCGTCAACGCTCTTGTACACCAAGTCGGCGTAGTCCAGTCGGCGATAGAACTTGCGCTCGGTTTTCGGGTCGTAAAACACGTTGATCGGCGTGCCGTCGACAAACTTGTCCTTCTTCTCCAACAGCCGCTTTTGTGTGGCCTGGTATTCGACATTCGTCGGCAGCGGCACCACCTCAAGGTTGTAAATCTTGAAGAACTCCTCGCTTTCGGTCATGGCCGTGCCGGTCATGCCGGCCAGCTTGTCATACATGCGGAAGAAGTTCTGAATGGTGATGGTGGCGTAGGTCAGGCTTTCGCGCTGGATCTTGACGCCTTCCTTCGCCTCGATGGCCTGGTGCAGGCCTTCACTAAAGCGGCGGCCATACATAGGGCGTCCGGTAAATTCGTCGATGATGACAATCTCGCCGTTTTCAATGGCGTACTCGCGATCGCGCTCATACACCACATGCGCGCGCAGCGCGTTATCGAGATACGGCGTCATGTCCGCGTGCTCGGGCGCATATAGGTTGTCGACACCCAGCATCTTTTCAATTTTGGTGATGCCGTCGTCGGTCAACGTCACGTTCTTCGTCTTGAGTTCGACGACATAGTCGCCATCCGGGTTCTTGAAATCATTCTTTGCGCTTGGCTGCAGGCGCCTTACCAGTTGCGCAAACTGGCCATAGAGTTTGGACGGCTCATCCGCCGGGCCGCTGATGATCAACGGGGTGCGCGCTTCGTCGATCAGCAGGTTGTCCACTTCGTCGATGATGGCGTAGTTCAGCACCGGCAGTCCGTCATGATCCACGCGCTGCACGCACTCGGTCAAATCTTGAACAAAGCTGTTGTCGCGCAAGTAGTCAAAGCCATATTCGCTGCTGGTGCCGTAGGTGATGTCGCAGCGATAGGCTTCGGCGCGCGTGATCGGCTTGAGATACAAATAACGGTCGTCTTTGGATTGATACTCCGGGTCGAACTCGTAGGTGGCCTCGTCGACGGTGCCGTTGCCCGAGCTTTGAATCACGGCGGTGCGCATGCCGAGGAAGTGATACACGCGGCCCATCCACTGCGCGTCGCGCTTGGCCAGGTAGTCGTTTTGGGTGACCAGGTGCACGCTGCGCCCGGTCAACGCATTGAGATACAACGGCGATGTGGCCACCAGCGTTTTGCCTTCGCCGGTCCGCATCTCGGCGATCTTGCCCTGGTGCAACAGCGCGCCGCCCACCAACTGCACGTCATAGTGGCGCATGCCGTTGAC
>JANMNW010000268.1:0-11856 GCA_031368515.1 Chloroflexota bacterium | reverse complement strand
CAAACACGCCGGCGCTTTGCAGCGACTGCGTCACCACACGCACAAGAATGGTCGCGCGCGCATCGGTCATGCTCGCAGGGTAATAGCCCTCGGCGACGTTCAGAATGCGAAGACCAAGCATGCCGCTGGCCAGGAAGCATGTCACGCCGACGATCCCACCGATCAGCGCCAGATGCACGCGCATCGGCGCAGCCTCGCGCAGGCGCAGTGTCAAGTAGGCCATCAAAGCCGCAAGCGCAAGCCCATAGGCAAACTTCAGCCAGTGACCGACACGAAGCGTATTCGCGCCGGCCATGATGACTCGCATATCGTCGGACGGGAAACCCGCGGCCGGCAGCAGAACCAATACGTAGACAGCATAGCCTGTCAACGCCAGCGCCAGTGACAGGGCGCTGATACGAATGCCAAGTGTTGTATTCATGCCATTTCAGCCATGCCTGGGACGGCGAGCGCAGGCGGCGTCGCGTTGCCTTTGGCGAGTTTCTCAGCCCGATTTGCCGCACGCAAGGTTCGCGCAACAAAGCCTGGCGCAAAGAGCACGCTGGGCGGTTTCATCAGATTGGCAACTTCAAAGAAGGTTTTCGCAACAGTCTGGTCAACGCTTGAAGCGATGTGCAGCCGGGCGACGTAAGCGTTTATCAGATTCACAATCGGGGTGCGCGCCCCTTCAACTTTGGCGTAAGCCAGATCGGCGCCAGATGCCAGTGTCCACGGCACGTCAACGGCCGGCATGGCCGCCTTATAGAACGGCTTGCGCAGACCGTCAAGTGTGACCGCCTCGGCCAGCACACGCTGCAGCGCTTCGGCCTCCATCGCACTCACGCTCATGCCCTGACCATAGATCGGATTGAAACTGCATACCGCATCGCCCATGACAAGATATCGCTCGGGCATGCGGGATAGCTTCTCATAGTGACGGCGCAAGTTCGACGGGAACTTGTGCACCGCCACGTCGCTGAGCGGCTGCACGTTCTTGATGCGGTCGTAGACCGCCGGCGTGGGCAAGCTGCGCGCAAATTCAAGAAAGCCTGCGTCGTCGGTTGGCGGATGATCGCCAGAATAGCCGAATAGTGTCAAAATAAATCGATCGCCTTCCAGTGCCAGCATGGCGCAGCCGCGGGAGCCGTGCGGAGGCGCGTCGGCAGCGATGATGTGCGTCAGGTCGGCCGGGTCGCGCCGGTAGATGCGCGTAGCGTAGGCCAGGTTAACGCCAACCGCTGTCTCTCCTGGCGCGTCGTAGCCCAGTGCCTGCAACCACTGCGGCGCTTTGCTGCCTCGGCCGGTGGCATCGATCACCAAATCTGCGCTGAGGTCGCCTGATTTGTGCGTGGCGCGGTCTTCGACACGCACGCCAGTCACACGCGCGCGAGTGTCGTCAGCGAGCAGTTGTACGGCATCGGTGCTATATAGAATCGTCAGATTAGGCAGATAGCGCACTCGATTGCGCACAATGCCTTCAAGCAGCGGCCGGCTCATCAGCATGCCGGGCAATCCTGATTCAAACTGTGCCTTGGTATGGCCATATTGATGCCACAAGCCAGTCGCGGCGACATCGCTGCCATCTGACACCGCTCCGTGCGCTTTCAACTCTGCAGCGATATCCGGAAAAAGCGTCTGCAGAATCTGTTGTCCGCGCGTAAGCAACCCATGCGCGTGGCGACCCTGGGGCACGCCTTTGCGGTGTCCAAAGTTCTCCGAAAGCGCGTCGCGCTCGATCAGCATGACGCGTTCGAAATGATCGCTCAACACCCGTGCTGCGAGCAGGCCGGCCATGCTGCCGCCAAGAACGATGGCATGTTCGCCAAGAAATCGGGTCATTGGTTGTCTCCTTGCTGCACAGTGGCAGTGCATGAACAGTGCCATGGGCCGATGACTAGCAAACAGCTCAATCCTTGCTCATAGGGTGCTCAGTCAGAAATGCCTTAAAATCCTGTCGACACATCTGTCTGGAGGAACGCATGCCCGCAAATGATCGTCTCGTAAACTTTATTGATGGCAAGTGGATCGAATCCGCCACTGCCAACTATCAGGACGTCAAAAATCCTGCCACCGCGCAAATCATGACGCGCGTGCCGCTGTCGCCCGCGCAGGAAGTTGACGCTGCCGCACAGGCAGCTGCGCGCGCATTCAAAGAGTGGCGCCGCACGCCAGTGGGCGAGCGCATCCAGTTCATGTTCAGGTTCAAGAACCTGCTCGATGCGCACAAGGATGAGCTGGCCAGGCTGATCACCAACGAAGCCGGCAAGACGCTCGTCGAAAGCGTCGCCGAAATGACCCGCGCCATCGAAAACGTCGAAGTGGCCTGCGGCGCGCCCGTGATGATGCAAGGCATCAACAACGAGGACATCGCGCGCGGCATCGATGAGCACATGATTCGCCAGCCGCTGGGCGTGGTGGCGGCCATCACGCCGTTCAACTTTCCCGGCATGGTTCCGATGTGGTTTTTGCCGTATGCGGTGGCCACAGGCAACTGCTTTATTCTGAAGCCGTCCGAGCGCGTGCCGATGACCGTGCAGCGTATCTTCCAACTCGTGGAAGAAGCCGGCTTTCCGGCCGGCGTGTTGCAGGTGGTCAACGGCGGCAAGGAGGTAGTCGATGCGATCTTGGATCATCCGTTGATCCGCGCGGTCAGCTTTGTCGGCAGCACGCCGGTGGCGCGCTACATCTATCAGCGCGGCGCGGCCAACGGCAAGCGCGTGCAGGCGCAGGGCGGCGCAAAGAACCCGGTCGTAATCATGCCCGACGCGGACATGGACACCACCACGCGCATCGTGGCCGATTCGGCTTTCGGCTGCGCCGGCCAGCGCTGTCTGGCCGCTTCCGTCGGCATCACCGTGGGCTCGGCGCACAACATCTTTCTGGAGCAGCTGGCCGATGCCGCCAGCGCCCGCAAGGTGGGCTACGGCCTCGATGCGGGCATTGAAATGGGCCCGGTCATCACATCCGAAAGCAAGCAGCGCATCGAGAAGTTGATCGCGCTGGGCGAGAGCGAAGGCGCCAAGGTGGTGCTCGATGGCCGCAGCAAAAAGGTGAAAGGCTATGAGGACGGCAACTTTGTGTTCCCCACCCTCATCGACGATGTGCCGGCCAATGGCGAGTTGTCCAAAACTGAAATCTTTGGCCCGGTATTCAGCCTGATGCGCGCAGAGTCGGTGGAAGAAGCCATCGCGCTGGTCAACAATCGCGCCTACGGCAATGCGGCGTCGATCTTCACCACCAGCGGCGCGTCGGCGCGGCAGTTCCGCTATGAAGTCAACAGCGGCAACGTCGGCATCAACATCGGCGTGCCCGCGCCGATGGCCTACTTCCCGTTCAGCGGCTGGCGTGAGAGTTTCTTCGGCGATCTGCACGCCCAGGGCTTTCACGGCATCGAGTTTTATACCGAAACCAAGGTCGTCATCGAGCGCTGGCCCAAAGATTGGAGCCGCAAGTTCTAGAACTCATCCTGAAAATGTGGGCCCCACCTTTTTCGCCAACGTTTCAGGTGTGCAAGCAAGGTGGAGTCCTCATTTTAGGATGAGTTCTAGACGATTGGTTGCGCGCGGCTGTTATCAATGCAGCCGCGCGCGTTCGTTTTCCGCATGGCCGCACCCATCCCAGATCATCTTTGGCAGCCGCTCGGCGTAGCGGAGACGGTCGCGCTGTTTAGCAAAGCGCCGTTCGCCTGGGCGTTTGGCGGCGGCTATGCCATCGAGCATTTCGTCGGTCGAAACTTCCGCGCGCACGAAGATGTCGATGTGATGATCTTTCGCGATCAGCAACTTGTGGCGCAGCAGTGGCTGGCTGGCTGGAATCTCTATGCCGCGGACCCGCCTGGGAATCTTCGTCCATGGCAATCGGGCGAATTCCTGCCCTTTGGCGTGCACGACATCTGGGCACACCGGCCACAAAGCCATGCTTGGCAATTTCAGTTTCTGGTAGCCGAGGTCGATGGAGGCGATTGGTTTTTTAGGAGGAATCCGCTGATTCGCGGGCGTCGTAACGAATTGATTCAGGTGTATTCGGGACAGCCTTGCGTACGTATCGAGGTGCAGTTGTTCTTCAAGTCGCGCGGCACGCGAGCCAAAGACCTGCAGGACTTTGCGGCGTGCTTGCCGTTGCTTGCGCCAGAAGCAAAAAATTGGCTGCGCGAAGCACTCACGCTCAACTCCCCGGAAGGCCATGCTTGGCTTGCACAGCTGGACGCAGACCATTGACACAACCCGCATCAGCGCTAGATTGGTCGCACATACGACACATGGAGAATAACTATGCCTGACGATCACGACGCCATTGTGGAAATCCCGCCCAATCGCGTCCGGTTTTTTGGCCGCACCGGCAACATGCTGCTGCCATGTGCTGCAACTGTCGCGAAGACGCTCAAGCGCATCGCCCGGAGCACGTTGATCACGACAGACACGCTTCGCCAGGAATTGGCGCGGCAATTTGGCGTCGAAGCGGTTTGTCCAGTAACAACTCGAAAAGCACTTCAATCCCTTGCCCGTGATGGCAACGATATCTCAAACTGGTGGCGCGTGCTGCGCAAGACCGGGGAGGTGCTGGCCGGCTTTCCCGAAGGCGGCGCGGCACAAATCCGGCTCCTCGGCGCTGCGGGCTACAAGCTGGATCGGAGCGGCAAGACGCCGCGCGTGATGGAAGCCGCTGCTCAGTTTTCAAAGAGCACAAAAGAGTGACCCATGTCGATACATCCACTCGTACTCCAACTGCGCTTTACACGTGACGAATTCATACGCGGCATCAAGGGCGTCAGCGACGCCGACGCGCGCAAACGACTAATGCCCATCAACAGCATCAGCTGGAATGTCGGCCATCTGGCTTGGCAGGAGCAACGCTACTTTCTGGGCTTTGGCCAGGGGCGCATTCTCTTTCCGGAGATCGAACGCGATTTCGCCTACGGCGCGCCCGGCAGCACACCGCCGCTTGCGGACATGCTGACGGCGTGGCGGGCCATTACCAAGGCGGCCGATCCATGGCTGGACACGCTCACCATTGAAAAGTTGCAGTCGCGCGTGGTCGTCAACGGCAAGGGGATCGATCGCGTGTATGGCAATCTGCTGCAACGCGTGATCTATCACTACTGGTATCACACCGGCGAAAACGCCGCGGTCCGCCAGCAGCTGGGCCACACGCGCCTGCCCACGTTTGTCGGCAACATCGACGGCAAGGCAACGTATGTGCCGGAAATCGCGGCCGACAAGCCGCCACGCGCGCGCAAACGCACGTGAGTGTGCGATCATCGGCGCGTGAGTGAGCGTACTCGCGCCGACGGACCCACCCCCCACGCAAGCGTCAACGCGCATCTTGCCGCTCTGCAATCGGCCCTGCGCCGCACGCTGGGCGATCGGCTGCTCGGACTGTATCTTGACGGCTCGCTCGCGCTGGGTGATTTCGACCAAGACAGCGACATCGATTTTGTGGCGGTGCTCGACAACGAGATCGCCGCCGACAGCGCGCAGTTCGCCACGCTGCAAACCCTGCACGACACACTGGCGCAACTCGACACGCCATGGGCGGTGCAACTCGAAGGCTCGTATCTTTCGGCGCGCGCTCTGCGCAAGCACGATCCGGCGCTTGTGCTGCACCCGAATCTGGAGCGCGGCGCGGGCGAATGCTTGAAGATCGCCGCCCACGACGCCGCATGGGATGTGCATCGCTGGGTGCTGCGCGAGCGAGGCATCGTTCTAGCCGGGCCACCGACGCGCGCGCTGATCGAACCAGTGTCGCCGGAGAAACTGCGCAATGCCATGCGGGCTGGGCGCGACTGGCTGCGGCAATTGCTGACCAAGCCGGGCCAGATCGCCTCGCGCGGCTATCAGTCATACATCGTGCTCACGGTCTGCCGAATGCGCTACACGCAGGCGCTTGGCGCGGTGGTTTCCAAACCCGCTGCCGCGCGCTGGGCGCAAGCCAGTTTGGGCGAGCCGTGGGCGGGACTCATCGAACGCGCATGGGCCGGTCGCAGCCAGCCAGATCAGCCACCGGATGCCGGGGATCTGCAACTTACCCTGGGCATGATTCAGGCCGCGCTATAGCCGCGGTCTTCAAGCGTCGATTAGGCCATCGGCAACCTGCGCGTTCGGCAACGGCGCCTACAATGGTTGCCTGCGGCAGGGGGCTGATTCTGTTGTGGCAGGCGCGCTAAACCATGTTTATCTCTGTTGGCAAAGCCAAACTTTATAGCGCATCGTTCGGCGGGCGCGATTCGCCTGTGTTGCTGGCTATTGGCGGATGGATTGGCAGCTGGGAATTGTGGGCCGAGCCGTTTTCGTTTCTGAGCCGCCACTGGCATGTCATCGCCTATGACCATCGCGGGTCAGGCGCATCGGTGGCGCCGGTCGAATCCATCACCCATGATCAACTGGTGGATGATGTTTTCGCAGTCCTGGACGCATACGGCATCGACAACTGCGTACTTGCGGGTGAATCTGCCGGCGCGCTCACGGCGTTGAGCGCCGCACTCCGGCATCCGCAGCGCATCAGCGGGCTTGTGATTGTTGATGGCACCTATTACACGCCGGGGCCTCTTGAAAACACGCCTTTCGTTCAGGGATTGCGCAATGCCTATTCGGCCACGCTCAAGCACTTCGTTGATTTATGCGTCACCGAGCCAGACAGCGATCACATCAAACAGTGGGGCGTGCACATTCTCGAGCGCGCCACGCAAGCGGCAGCGATCGCCCTGTATCTGTTGCCGTCAGGCATCGACATTCGTGCCGGGCTGCCAGGCGTTGCTCAGCCCACTTTGATTTTGCACGGCGAAAACGACCGGCTGGTGACGTTGGCGCAATCCCAGTGGTTGGCTGACACGCTGCCCAACACCAGGCTCGCGATACTCCCGGGCGCGGGTCACGTGCCGACAGTCACATTTCCGGGCGAAGTCGCCAGCCAGATCAACGACTTTTTTGGCCGCGCATCCGCAAAATCGACTGAAAGCTGAATTGGAAAACCCAAAATGACGTGCATGGCCGGCGCCCTGATGTCGCTTCAACGACTAACGGTCATGATTGTGAGCGTCGCCGTATCGGCCGCGTGCAATGCCATGCCGGCCGAAGACGCGCCAACTCGCATTGACATCGTTGCTGAAGCGCAATCCCAGCGCAAGCAGTGGAACGACCAAAAAGTAAGGCGCTACGCTGTGACTTACGTGCTGATCGAGGGAGATGACAGCGTCAAACCCGCCTATCGACTGGTCAAGGCCATCAACAACGGCGTGTTGGATACGACCTGTCCCAAAGGCATTTGCCCAACATTGCATTTGCGAGACTTGCGCACCATTCCCGATTTGTTTGCGCTGATTGTCGACAAAAGCGGCGTCTGCGACATGAGCGTCGTCTATGATGCCCGCTGGCATTACCCAACCATCATCCGCGCCGATTGCGCCCGTTCCGGCAAACCCGACTTTCGCGTTATTGTGCAGGACTTGGCGCTTGAGCCCTAGAGCCGCGCAATGGCGTTGAAACGCCGCCATTCATATGTTCAAACTCACTACCGAACGGCTCGCGCTGCGCGAGTTCGGCGACGAAGACGCGCCTTTTGTTATAGCGCTGTTGAACGATCCCGATTTTATTCGCCACATCGGCGATCGCGACGTGCGCACACTCGACGACGCGCGCGCGTATCTTCGCAACGGCCCGATGGCCAGTTATGCACAACATGGCTATGGCCTGTGGCGTGTTGCGCTGGCTGACGACGACACCCCGATTGGCATGTGCGGCTTGATCAAACGGGCCGGGCTGCCCGATCCTGACATCGGTTATGCCTATCTGCCGGAATTTCGCGGCCAGGGCTTTGCGGTGGAAGCGGCTGCCGCCACGTTGGCGTTTGCGCGCGACAGGCTTAGATTTCGGCGGCTGCTGGGCATAACCTCGATGGATAACGAGCGGTCCGGCAGGGTGCTGGAAGGCATCGGCTTGCGCCGCGATGGCGAAGTGCGGCTGCCGGACGGCGCCGAGTGCCTTTTGTACAAAATAGACTTTTGACTCGGTCCCCAATGCCGGCATGGGTCCACCAGCCGCCCACAACAGCTGCCAAGTCAACAGACTTGGCAGGCAAGTTGACAATACCTTAAGCCACCACTAATATGCGCACGCCTGTCGAACGTCCATGGATTCGACCACGCGCGGCACATGAAACCGGATAAACGCCAACAGCAAATCATAGACATCCTGCTTAGCAAAGGCAGCGCATCGCTGCGCGAACTTTGCGAGCACTTTCAGTGCTCGGGCGGAACCATTCGCAACGACCTGCGACTGCTGGAGTCGCAAGGCAAATTGATCCGCACGTTTGCCGGCGCCACATTGGACAGCCTGGCCGGCAAACGCCATCGCCGCACAGCCAATCTGGGGCAGGCGACGGCCGCGAGCGAAGAGGCGACCCGTCGCCAGATGGCCATCGACGCCATCGCGCAACGCGCTGTGCAGTTTGTGCGCGAAGGCGACACGGTGCTGCTGTGCGCGGGCGAGATCGCTTCGGCCATGATCGCGCGCATGACGACTTTTCGAACGCTCACAGTGATCACCAACGACCTGGATACCGCCCACCAGCTGAGCCGCAACGCCCATTTTTCGGTAATCTTGATCGGCGGACAAGTGCAATTCGATACCAACGAGCTCACCGGCGCAACCGGCGTTCCAAGCCTGAACAGCCTGCGGGTGGACAAGGCGTTCCTGAGCTGCGACGGCGTCAGCGGCGCACAGGGCTATGCCACCGACAACAGCTCCGGCGTGCAACTGCGCGCCGCCATGCTGAATTGCGCCCAACAGATCGTTATGCTGGCGTTGCCCGATCGCGTAGGCCGCGCCGCGGCAGTCAGCTTTGCGCCGCTCAACAGCGCCAACCACTTCATCACCACCGTCGAGGCGCCGCCGGAGGTCATCTCTGCCGTGCGCGCGAGCGGTGTGCGTTTGTCTTTGTGCGGCGACCGCATCACCGAGTTCTATGCCGAAAATCCACCCGAACGCATGTGGCGCATCGGTTTCGCCAACTTGATGGAAGATGATGATTTCGCCGACAGCGTGCGCCATAGCATTGAACACGCGGCATCGACACACGGCAACGTGCAATTGGTGCTGGCCAACAACGCAGCCGACCCGGACATCGCGCTCGGCAACGCGCGCCGCTTTATCGACGCGCGCGTGGACCTGGTGATCGAGTATCAGATCAACGAGCGAACCAATCACGCGCTGATGGACATGTATCGCATGGCCAATATTCCGGTCATCGCAATCGACATCCCAATGCCGGGTGCCATTTTTTTCGGCGCCGACAACTATCGCGCCGGCCGCATCGGCGGCGAAGCGGCAGTCGCGTGGGTTCGCAAACGCTGGAACGGCCGGCTCGACCGCGTGGTTTGCCTCGAGCAATCCATCAGCGGCCCGGTGCCGGCCGCGCGCATCGATGGACAGCTGGCAGCGCTGCGCGCCGGCTTGTCAATTCAAGACAAGGACATCATCCACGTCGACACGGCCCATGGCGTGCTGGAAGAAGCGCGCAGCGCGGCAACGCAGGCGCTGCTTCACATTCCCTTTGGCCAGCACGTGTTGTTCACCTGCATCAATGCGCCAACGGCGCTCGGCGCATTAGGCGCGGCCGAGGCGCTGAACCGCTCAAAGCACACCGCCGTCATCGCGCAAAATGTCAACGCCGCGATCGCGCTGGAAATCAAGCGCGACAATCCCATGCTGATCGGCGCGGTCGACTATGCACCCCAGCGCTATGGCGACAATGTGATCGACATGGCGCTGGACATCCTCGAAAACCGGCCCGTCAAGCCGGCCGTTTACACCGCTCACCGGCTGATCGCGCCGGCGGCGCCCGCCGTCCACCGCTCAGGCCGCAGTGCGCATTCGCGCGGCCGCGTAGTGGCCGCCTAATTCCCCATGCGACTTGGACTCAACGGCTGCTTTCTCCCATCAGACATGAAGGACATCACGCCCGCGCTGTGCAAGCGCGTGCGCGACCATGGCTTCTCCGGCATCTTCACCCGGCTGCGCGATAACGATCCGCGAACAACGCCCAAGGCCGACGCCGACCGGGTAAGGCAAGTGCTGGCCGACAACGGGCTGCGCATGTATCAGGCCACCGGCTTCTGGCAAAACCTGGTCACGCCGGATGAAACGCAGCGGCGCGAGTCGGTGCACACGCTGCAGTGCGCGCTGCGGCTGGCGGGCTGGATGGGCGCGCGCGGCATTGACACCGGTCCCGGGAGCATGAGCCCGCGCGGCCCCTGGTTCCCGCATCCCGAAAACTGGACGACCGGCGCGCGCAAGCAGCTGGTCAAAAGCTTGAAAGAGTGCGCGCCCGCGGCCGAAGACGCGGGCGTGCTGCTCAGCCTAGAAGGGCATACGCTTGTCACGCTCGAATCAGCCGAGGTCACCGCTGAGATTCTCGACGAGGTGGGCTCAAAGTGGGTGGCCAGCGATTACGACAGCGCCAATTGGATAACGCTAAAGGAAGTATATGACACCACAACGGCGCTAAATCGGCATTTTGACGTGCTCGGCGCGCACATCGTGAGCTGTCATGCCAAAGACATCTGGGCCGAGGACAAGCTGGCCATCCATGTGCAGGACGGATGCCCCGGCAAAGGCAACATGGACTTTCGAACGCTGCTGCGCCGCATGGAAGCGCTGTCGCCCGAGTATCCAGTGCTTCCCGAAGGATGCACCACCGAAGAACTTCCCGAAGTCGTCGCGCTCTTTCGCCGCCTGGCGGCCGAGCTCGGCATCACCATCATTGAGTCATGAGCAATTTAAGATTTGCAGCCCCAAAGGAGCGTCGCGTGGCTATCGTCACCGGCGGCGCGCGCGGCATCGGCGGCGCGACCGCCATCCGCATCGCCGAAGAAGGTCGTGATATTGTCATCGCCGACGTTCTCGAAGCCGAAGCGGCCGAGACCATCGCCAAAATCGAAGCGTTCGGCCAGCGCGCGATCTTTGTGCAGACCGATGTGTCCAGTGAGGCTGCGGTCAAGTCCATGGTGCGCAAAACGTTGGATGCGTTTGGCCGGCTGGACATTCTGGTGTGCTGCGCCGGCATCTTTGGCAAAGAGACGCCTTATCTTGAGATCGACGGGGCCACGTTTGAGCGCTTTCTGCAGATCAACGTGTTGGGCGTGCACTTTGCGCATTCGGCCGCCGTCCCGCACATGTTGGAGCGCGGCTGGGGCCGCTGCGTGACGATCACCTCCGGCGCGCGCCTGGGCGCCACGCACAACGTGCCCTACGGCGTGTCGAAGGGCGCGGTCTGGTCGCTGGTGTATGCGCTTGGCAACGCCTGGCCGAGCAAAGGCGTATTTGTCAACGGCGTCGAGCCCGGCCGCGCGCTGACGCAGATGGTCATTCCGCGATTTGACCAGGCGCATCTGGACAACCCCGGCGTCCCGATCGGGCGCTACTCGGACGCCGAAGAAGTGGCCGAAGTGATCGAGTTCCTCACCTCCGAGCGCAACACGTATACGACCGGCTCGGTGTGGAGCTGCAAAGGCGCAAGCGGCTGGAGCTAAGTCGCCATGGACTACAAACGACTCGGGCAGTCAGGCGTAAAGGTGTCACGCATTTGTCTGGGCACGGCATTTCGATCGCACCTGTTTAGCCACAACTTCGACAACGCCGCGTGCGAGCGCATCGTGCATCGCGCGCTCGATCTTGGCATCAACTTCATCGACACGGCCAACTACTACTCGTTCGGCCGCTCGGAGGAAGTGGTGGGCAACGCGCTGCGCGGCAAACGCGACTATGTGGTGCTGGCCACCAAGGTGTTTTCGAACATCAAGGAAAACCCAGGCCCGAACGACTCCGGTCTCTCGCGCTTTCACATTCTGCGCGAGGTCGAACGCAGCCTGAAGCGGCTGCAAAC
>JANMNW010000262.1:0-3826 GCA_031368515.1 Chloroflexota bacterium | reverse complement strand
CACCAGCATCCCATCATTCGACAGAAGCTCAATCTCATCGATCAAGTTGAATTGCTCGACGATAACCTTCGGAATCCGAATTCCTTGCGAATTGCCGATTTTGACAACTCGGGTGCGCATTACGCTTTGCATAAGTACCTCACGTGATTACATTGTATATCCCGACGAATCGAGTGTCAATCCCACATCTCAAGACCTATGCACGTGGCGAGTCATATGAGACAACAGCACAGTGCACGGTGGCAGGGCTGCGCTGACGCGCCAATATCAAACCCCATTTGTCAACACCTGGCGGTCGAGCCCTTGATTGACATAGTGGGTGAAATCATTCGCGGGCCTTTGTCAGCAAAAATCGACTCATAGCCCAGGTAAGCGCAAAGGCCGCTGGATTTGGTGTAGCCACCCTTGCCGTCTTCCTTCTTGACGGCAAAGTCGGCTGGGCAGCCGAAACTTGGCGGAAGCATCCACCATAACTGCGTGAAGAACAGGTATGCGAGTGCGATGCGCCCAACGACAATCACTACCTGCGGAGCGCGGTTTCCCACCGCGCCTCGTCGGCGCCCTTTACGGGCTTGGACAGAATAGGCGGTGTTAATGCCGCGATGGTCGATTCATCCGTTGACATGATTGTTGACATGATTGCTCCTTCAGAAAAATCGCCTGGCAGCCAGACACTAGACTGAATTTGTTGCGTAAATGTGACTCGCGAGCGAACTTGCGTAGCGTCATGTTCAGCAAATTGGCTGTGATGAAGGAGTGTGGATCAACGCTTTACACATACAGGCTCACAGGCTGGCCAGCTGCTCGATTTGCAGCACAAATACAGTCGCGCCGCCGCTTTCGATGTTGAATCTGAGCGCGCCAGCTGATTCATGTGATGTATAGATCTCGGTCGTGCGCTGTCGTGCTGTCTCTTTGAGCACTCGGATGACATCGTCGATCTTGTCATCATCCACGCCGAGCAACAAAGTGCTGTTTTGCCTGCGCAGCCAACCGCCTTCAGTGGCAATTCGCGTGACGCGATGGCCGCCCTCGATCAGCGCCGCTGTCACACGCGAGGCGTCATCAGCGGTGACGATAGCCAAAATCATCTTCATGTTGTGTCTCCTTGATTGCGCACATGGGTGTGCGTTCTAGTCGCGCTCGCCAGTCTGCACGTAGCGCGTGATCTCGTTCACGCTGAGCTGCGTGATGCCAAGCTTGTCCAGAGTACGGCCGCGTCGCCAGTAGTCCGTGCGATGAATGATGCAGGCCAACTGGATGATGCTGTCCATCGCCCGCACCGAGACGCCGTAACGTTGACCCAGCGCGGCAATCGGCACCAGACTCATCGGAATTTCCTCAAACAGATAGCGATGATTGAGCGTGGGCGGCGCCTTGATGCCGACATAGCCAGGTTGGTTATGAATGGCCTCATTCAAGTCCACCCCGGATGCGTTGTAAGCCATCTGCAGCCATTCCATGGCAGTGCGTGCGCGAATACCCAACGCAGACGCAACGGTAACCCGCTCGCGATCCAGTTCCTCCAGCACATGCGCCACGGACGGCGTCACGCCTTCGATGTAGAACTGAAAATCGCCATGTGTCGATTCGATGCGCCCGGCGTTGAGCAGCGTCAGCGCCGGGTGAAAGATCGCGCCCATATTGTTCATGCCGGTGTGCAATACGTTCACGCCATCGATGAACTGCGGATACGCTGGCCTCAGCGCGTCTAGCACCTCGCGCGTACGATTTGACGGCAACGCCGCCAGGGGCACCGCTTCCTTGACGCGAAAGATGCGCGCCTGTGCAGGGCCGTCCGATCGGCTGGCATAAATAAAGGTCTCCGCTTCTGACACGATTACCCGCGCGGCACAGGCACGATCGCGCAAGGTCTTGTCAAACTCGATCGCGCCGCAGGTGCGTCCGGGATGCAACACGATGATCTGGCCATCGCGCAAATGCGGCGCGGCTGCGGCTGCGATCTCGGCATGCGCGGAAGATGGGACCACGACCATGATGATTTGGGCGTGCTCAAGCGCCTCCGCCATGTCGGACGTCACACAAGCGAGCTTGCCAAATCCGCTGGCGCCGGCTTCACTGCTTTCCAGGTCTATCCCACCACGCGCCTTGATCGCCGCGACCCGGTGCGGGCTGCGGTTGTATAGCGTGACGGGGAAACCCATCAGCGCCAGATGCCCGGCCATGGCTTTGCCGCCATTGCCAGCCCCTATCACCGTGTAGTGCGTTGCCTTGTTCATGATCAGTCGTGTCTTCCCTGTAGCGCAGATGCAATGCGCGCAAACTCCGGTATTTCATTGCCCAGTGAGTCGGTCGAGACGCAGGCGCCATCGCGCCGGATGCGCGTTTGCACCGTTCCAGGCGCAAATCGACTGCCACGCAGCTGTGGCGCATCGAGCAGGCCGAGCGCCACCGCGCGAGTCAGCGTATTGGCGTTGGCCCACGGATCAGCCACGTCGGTTCGCGCCAACCCATGAATCGCCTGCAAGAGCAGCCCCGTATCCGCGACGAGCTCATCGCGGCGGCGCTGCACGGCCGGATCTGCGGTCATGTCCGGCGCGCCCTTGAGCGCATTTTCGATGGCGCGGCGCGCCAGTCCGCACGCCTCGATCACGTCCGAAGCCGAGGCGGCGTGATCAGCCTCGGTGTGACCAACCACATGCACGATGTGTGGCTTGAGTGCCATTTGCAGATACACGCTGGCAGCCAAATGTGCGCGCGCGGCCGCAGGATCAAGTGGATAGCTGAGCAAGCCGGTGCGCGTTTGCAGCCACACGCGAAAATGGTCGTTTTCGAGCGGCTTGACCAAGGCAATTACGGCCAGCATCTTGGCCAGATCCGCCGCATCGGAATGCCCTGGCGGACTATTGAACATGAGTTGTGCAATGTAGTCGCGCACACCAAACGACCGGGCATTGTAGGCAGCCAGAAACGCCGCGGCGACATAGACGGTGTCCGGCGCATCACGCATGCCCCAATGATGCGGTTCGTTTAGCTCGACTGGGATATTGCGCGCGGCATACCAGGCCATGACGGTCTGATGCTCACGAATCGAGCCGGCAAGATCCCACGGACCGCGGCCATCCATCTGGTTGAACCAGAATAGCGGGATTGCGCACCAGGCGTTATTGATGGTGTCGACATACAGCTCAGCCAGGCGCACAAAATCGTCGGTGCCGGAGTATGTGCGGAGCAGCGGGTAATTGCCGGCGCGGCTGGCGGCATACAGTGCCCGATAGTCTTCGGCGCTGCGCACGGGCACGCCGCCGGCGCCGGTGCGGCGCGGGTCCTGGCGTTCAGGATGAAAGAAGTTCTCCTGCGCATCCTGATCGATGCCGAGCGAGATCACATCGAGCGCACCGGCCGCAGCGATCTGTGCCACGCCATCAATCGTGGATTGCAGCGACGGTAATCCGAAGTGATGCCGGATCAGCGGGAACGGCGATTTCCATGTGACGCGATCAATGGTGCGTTGCGGGTAGTCCTGCTCGGTGGGCTGAGCGGCACGTTGCCCTTTCAGGTAGGCCAGCACGGCAGCGGCGGGTTCATCACCGGCGAATACGCGCTCGAAGAAACCCAGTGCTTCGGCGCGAGCGGCGACAGGCGGTGTGCCCGCGAACGCAAAGCGCACGCCAGCACTATGCAGATCGTCTGCGGCCTCTGCAAATTCAGCAAGCAGACGTTCGCCCGTTTCGGGTGTCAGTCGGTATGACACTCCGACAAGTTCGGCGTGTTCTTGCCGCGCAACTGCCAGCACGCGGTCGATGGAAACGGCTGGGCCAAGAAAGACAGTGCGCCAACCGGCACTTTCGGCAAGCCGCAAAAA
>JANMNW010000254.1:0-10327 GCA_031368515.1 Chloroflexota bacterium | reverse complement strand
ACTTCGACGACATGGAAAGCCTCAACCGCGGTAGCGCGCGCGGCGGGCTGACGGCGCTGGCCGACATCGGCAAAGGCCGGCACATGCACATCGTGCTGGCCGGATCGCTCGAAGTGCTGCGCAGCGGCTCGACGGATATGCGCAAGCGGGTGGAATCCGCGCGGCATGCGCTGGTGCTGCAGGATGTCGACACCGTGCGTTACATGGGCGTGCGCGGCCAGTTCACGACAAAAGAGATGCCCTCGGGGCGCGGCTATCTCGTGCGCGGGCTCACCCCCACCCTGACGCAGATCGCCATGCCGGTCGTCGACGGCAAAGACAACACCAGCGCCGACGACACCCTCAGTCGCAGGCTGGGCGAGATCGCCACGACCTATTGGGGCAAAGCCATGTGGAGCTATTACCCTTCGGACATCAAGTCGCTTGAGGAGTTGCTTGCGGCCGATGCGGCAGCTGGCGGCGGTTCAAATGGGCTTTCCGCGCTCGCGCCCGATGCCAATTACACCGGCGACGGCGCGATTGAAGACACCGGCGAGGCGATGAAGCAGCTTGAAGAGATGCTCAAGTCAATGAGCATGGAAATGCCGCTGACGCTGAACTTCGCCTCGGTTGAAATACCAGAGGAAGGCGCTGAAGGTGCAGGGAACGCCCAAAGTGCCGAAGACGTCGCTGGCGCGGAGCAAGCCAACGGCACAAACGGCGCATCCGATTCAGAGTCAACCAAGACCCATGAACAGGCTTGAATTTTTGATTGACATCCAGGGCAGCGGCCAGAAGCCGCGCAGAGTCAATGTCCGCGGCGATCTGACGTCGGCCAGCCTGGTCAGCGCCATCCGCGATCACTTCAGCTTGAACGGCAACTATGAGCTGCGGTTGCTGGGCACCGAGGATGCGCTCGAATCCGACGCGGTGCTGTCCGAGTCCGGTGTGACAGCTGGAATTACGCTGCTGTGCATGCCGGTGCGCGAGGCCAGCAACACGCCAGCGATGATCGTGGAGGGCCGCCGACGCCGCTTCAGCCAGAAGTTCGAACGCGTGTTTCTCATGGAGCAGAGCACCTTCGCCGAGTACGACGTGACGTTCTGGCCGGCCATCATCGGCCGTCGCGACCGCAGTGATCCGGCACGCAACAAGTTGCTGGCCGTCGACCTGGAACCGCTGGAGCAAACGCCGACTGTGTCGCGCCACCATGCCTGTTTGACCGAAGCCAACGGCACGTTCTTCATCGAGCTGCTGCAGGACCGCAATCCTGTCTACATCAACGGGCGCAGGCTCGACTACGGCGTCAAACTGCCGCTGCCGACCGGCACCACTCTGCAGCTTGGCCAGATTCGTTTGAACTTCAACCTCAGGAGCTGACGCGCATGCACACCCAATTATTTCGACGCGCGGCGCCAGCCGCCCTGTTTGTCGTGCTGGCAGCGGCGCAGGTCCTGGCCCCCCAGCGCGCGCGCGCGCAAGGCGGCGATGACCTGGAGCTGATTGTGCATGGAAAACCCGCCACGCGCGAAAACGAGCAGGACATCGATGGCAATCTCGCCTTTACGTTCAAGCTGTTGTATTCGGTTCAGAATACCGTAGACAAATCCGTGCTCTCGGCGGAAAAGATTCAAGGCAGCTCGCTGCTGATCGACGGTCGGGTGGTTCAGGCGGAAACCGATGAAGCAGTCGAATCCGACGACTGGAACATTGTGCTGCTGACCGACATGACCGACGCCGGCGCGCAAGACGACAGCAAGCAATTGCGGGACGCTCGGGTGGCGCTGGCGCAAATGCTCGAAAGCGGACCGCAGGCCAAATACGCCTGGTATGACTTCAACGACGTGTTGCGCACCCGCCAGGAAGAGTTCAAGCCGCTCAAGGGGGAACAACAACAGGGCAATCAAAAGGACACCAGCATCCCTTCATTACTGTCCACGCCCATCGCGCCCAGCCCCAAGAAAGCCTGCGTGAATAAGGCGGTGCTGGAGGCCGTGCGCAAGCTAAAAACAGCGCCGGGCCGCAAAGCGGTATTGCTGTTTACCCATCAGGTCGATGCATGCGGGGGAGAGACTTCCCTGCAGCAGGTGTTGGATGAAGCGACTCAGTCGCCGAGCAAAGACCAGCAAGTGCAAATTTTTGCCGTCGGCCTTGGAGGCGACAACCTGCGCGGCGAGTTGAAAAAACTCGCCGATCCCACGGGTGGCGCCGCGTTTGCCGAAGACAGCAACAGCTTTCGTGGCGGGGTCGAGCAACTGTTCAAGCTCATGAAGGGCCAGCGCGAGGCCAGCTTTATCCTCTACCCCAAAAAAGGCTCTCAAAAAGTCACGCTGCGGGCGCTCATGTCGGACAACACCACCCAGTCTGCGGTTGTGGACATGCAGAGCCAGTTCAATTACACGCCGCCACCGCGGCTGGACTTTCGCAACGCCGCATCCAAGCCCGACGGCGTCGATATCATATTGCGCGCCGAAAGCGCGGCCAAGATCAAAGGCATGCGGCTGCGCATCATCGACACAAGCACAAGCGATGTTGTCTACGACCGGCCCTTTGAATCGCTCGGCGACGTGTTTGGCGACAAGGCCGAACAGAAAATCACCGTACCGCGCGTGGAAGGCGCAAAAGAACTCAAGCGCGGCGGCAACTATCAGATTGTGATCGAGTATGTGCTGCCGACGGGCGAACGGCGGCTGGTGTTCCCGGACGACAAGCCGCAGACATTTCAGTATCAGCCCGACCCGCCCACCCTGCGCATCGTGGGCCGCGGGCCATCGCCGCTGACAAAGACGTTTGTCGTCACGGTGACTGCAAACACCAATAACACCCTGGTTGACGTATTTCTCGTGACGCAAGAAGGCGCCGAAAAACCGGTGACCCAGCGCGAACAACGGACGCTCATCGAAAACACCCCGCAGAAGATCGAGTTTGCGGTGGGCGACCTGCCCGAGGGCGTCTATCTCGGGCGCGTTGAATGGTCTGGCGTGCCCGAAGTCTTTAGCGTGACCGACGACCTGGCATGGCGCTCGGAAACGCTGCTGGAAAGCATCGTGCGCGAGGCCGGCGCATCAACCGGCACGCGCATCGCCTTGATTGCCATCGCGGCGCTGGCGCTGGTAGGCATCGTATTGCTGATTGGCCTGTTCCGCTCGCGCGGCGTCAGCCAGGTCAAAGTGGTGCGCGGCGAAGGCATGGGCGCGCAGCGTGTCCGGCGCATCAACATCAACCTGCCTCAGACCGGCAGGCACACCATAGCTGGCAAAGCGGCAGCCGCCAGGGCGGGAGCCGGAAAGGTGCCAGCCAAAGATGTGAATCTGGAGCGCACGCCAGCGCAGGACAGGCCTCCGCCGGTGCAATCGCACAGGCCAGAGCGCCCTGCGGCAGCCGAAGCCGCGCGCGGCGAACCGGCATCGGCGCCCACCGTTGCGTCAGCCCAGATCCGCGTCATCAAGCCTGATGGCATCGTATTCAAGGGGCGAGTCAAGAAAACGCCCTTTACGATCGGCCGCGACACCAGCAACGACGGCGCGCTGCCGGTGGCTTCGGACAGCGGCGTCTCGCGCAAACACGTCACCCTCAGCTACGCCGGCGGCCAATGGCGCGTGCGCGACGACGGCACGCCAAACGGCACCAAGCTCAACGGCACACGCATTGCGGCAGGTCACGACGTGCCGCTGCCAAACGGCGCAATACTGGCATTGGGAAGCGTCGAAATCGAGTTTTCTCTGGCGCTGCCGGCAACGCCGGCAAAATAGGGCATCCGGCGGGTCAGATTCCCTGCGCGTCCGGGAAAGAATTCCTGACCCGCCCTATTTTCACGGGAAAGCAGGATTGCTAGACTGTGGGGCAGATCATCAGTCAAGAGGCATTTATGGCGGCAAACAAAACACGCGGCAACTACGACGAGCTGGGAAAAATTGCCCAGCGTTTTTCGTCGGAATCGGACAACACCAAGCGCATGGTGATGCAATTGAAGCAGGCCGTCGACACGCTGCAATCGGGTGACTGGATTGGCCTGGGAGCCACGGCGTTTTTTGCCGAGATGAGCTCGCAAGTTATGCCCTCGCTCAACCGTCTGGTAAAAGCGTTGGATTCGGCAGCGCGATCGACGCGCGCGATTGGCAGTGAACTTAAGCAGGCCGAACAGGAAACATCGGGCCTGCTATCCGGCAAAAATATTGACGGCTCAGGCTCGGGCGCCGGGGCTGGAGCAGGAGCAGGTGGCGGCGCTAGCGCGGGTGGTGACTCCGGTTCCGGCACAGGCGGTGGCTCGGGCTCGGGAGCTGGTTCGGGTTCCGGGTCTGGTGGTGGATCGGGTTCCGGCGCGAGCGGCGGCTCGGGCTCGGGCGGCGGCTCGGGTTCTGGGTCACGCGGTGGATCGGGTTCCGGAGCGAGCAGCGGCTCTGGCTCGGGCGGCGGCTCCGACACAGGGTCCGGTTCCGGCACAGGCGGCGGCTCGGGTTCTGGCGCGAGCGGCGATTCACAAACGGGCAACGGCGCGCTGGATGGCATTGCCAATCTTGGCGAAAAGTTTGACAACATCATTCCCGGAAACTCAGACGAAGGTGCAAGCAGCGGCGGTTCCGCCGACAGCTCCGGCGGATCGTCCGGCTCAGATAGCGGTGCAGGTGCCGGCGGCGGCTCAGACAGCACTGGCGGATCGGGCTCAGTCTCCGATGGGATAAACGACCTGGGCCAGCAGTTCGACAACATCATCCCGCCAAACGCTGACGGCGGCTCATCAGACGGTGGAGCCGGCGCGGGCGGCGACTTCGGCGGCAACGGCTCAGGCAGCGACGTTGGCGGCGGCTCGGGTTCCGGAGGCGATTTCGGCGGCGGGTCAGTCACCGATGGCATTGGCAATCTGGGGCAGCAATTCGACAACATCATTCCCGGAAACTCAGACGGCGGCGCATCTAGCGGCGGACAGTCAGGCTATCCTGGAGCGTCAGACGGTTCACCCTCAGCCGATTTGCTTGGGTCGATGCCTGAAGCAGGCGCAGCCGGCGGCAGCCAGTCGGGCGCTGGAAGCCCATCCGGCAGCGGATCGGGTGGCGGCGAATCCGGCGGCGGCAGCGGCTCGGGGTCGGGCGGCGGACAACCCTCATCACAACCGCAGCTGGACGAATTCGATCAGGCGCTAGCTACGGGCGACGCCACAAAGATCGCATCCGCGCTGAAAAAAGCGCTGTTGAAAGGCGACCTGCGCGCAATGGAAAAATTCCGGCGGCTGGCGGCGGCGGTTGAGACAACCGTGGCCAACAACCTGCTCGTCAGCCTAAGCAATGAGGAATTGGGCCAGCTGAACACATCTGCGGCACAGGCGATGAACGAGCTCAGCGCGTTGCGCAAATGACCCGCCCGGCTCGAACACGCGAGCAGCGCCGGCATTGGCGCAGGCGACACAGCACGCTATGATTCCGGTCACACCATGACCTCATTACGATCACAGCACCTGATCGCGGTTTTCACGGCAGCGCTCGTCCTGTGCACGGGTTGGCCGCATCCGGCGCATGCGCAGCAGACGATTGTCGGCTACTGCGTATCGGACATCGATGCTTCGTCCTGGCCCACAGTGCGCATGCGCTTGCGCGTCGTCGATGTGAATGGCGAGTTTATTTCCGGCTTGACCAGCGTGCCGGTTTTCGAGGCGGGTGAAACCCAGGCTGCCGACGTGACGATGGCGCAGCAAGATGGCGCACTGGCGCACATCTTCGTGGTCGATGGTGGAAAAACGCCCAGCACTGCGACCAAGCAAGTCATGCAGCGCGCGATCAGCCAACTGGCCGACAGCGGAAGTTTCCGCGAAAGCCTGGGAGACAGTGTCAATGTGCGCGTGCTCGCCAACACCGGCACGAGCAAGGCAAGCCCGGCAAGCGTTGTAAAGCTGGCGTGGGTGACGCGTTCCATCGACATCGTCAATTTCGCCAGCACTGTTTTCTTCACAACCAACAGCGCGCCGACCAAGGGGCTTGAGGCACTCGAAGACACGTTGCGCGATGTTGAGGCGCGCCTGGGTTCGTCAATGCGCGCGCCGGCAGTGATCTACTTTCTGAGCAATCGGATCGAAGGCGCCAACTCCGATCCTGAACAGAACGCGCGCGATTGGGCGGCAAAACTGCGCAACCAGGGCATTGCAATTTTCGCATTTCAGACGAGCGCGACAAACAGCGCGCCCATCAAGGCACTCAGCGGCAACGACCGCTATCTGCAGGTGACGGCAAAAAACCTGACGCTTTTGGACCAGATGTACTCACGGGCCGACCAGCAACGCGCTTTCTACGCTGTGAGCTACACGAGCAAGCTCGACGGCGATGCGCCGCGCAGAATCACCGTTGGCAAGGCGAACACGCCCGGCGCATGCGCCGAAGACACCTATCAGCCCTCGGCGGAGAAGCCGCGGGTTGAGTTTGACAACCTGCCAGAGACTCTGTCGTTCAGCAATGAGACAACACAGCATCCAATCTCCGTCAAGGTCATCTGGCCCGACGGCAAAACACGCCCGATTCGCTCAAGCAATTTGCTTGTCAATGGCGTGCGATATCCGGGCGGGACGGCAGTGGCGGATGGCAGCGCGGTGACCTTTGCGCTCAAAGATTTGCAGGTGCTTGACCAAACGCGCGTGGAGCTCAAAGCGGAGCTGGAGGATGATGCGGGCCGCCGATTTACATCGGCAAGCAAATCTGTTGCGATTGCGCATACCAAACCATCCAGTGCCAGCCCCGCCGATGCAAATCCGGCGCCGACGCCCGTCGTCGTCGAACCCGGCCTAAGTTGGCCCGTTGCCGCGGCAGGCGCATTGGCCATTGCCGGCATCGCCGGCGCGGGTGCGTTTCTGTTTGCACGCCGCTCGCGCAGCGCACGACCGAGCAGCACCGGCCTGTCGGACACCGTGCTGGCGTCGCTCAGCATCTTGGAAGGTCCGCACGGCCGGCGCGGCGAAAAAATAAAGCTGACCAAGCCGCGCTATGTGATCGGCCGCCAAGGCGCCGACATCGTGTTTTTCGCCGATGCCGAACGCAGCTCGATCAGCCGCTCGCACTGCACCTTGACGCGCGATGCAGACATGGGGTTCTGGATCACAGACAATGCGTCGTCGAACGGCACACGCGTAAACGGACGCATTGTCCCTCCCAGTGAGAAAATTCCGCTTAACAACGGCGATCAGATACAACTCGGCAACCCGGACAAAAATGGCGCGCTGCTTCTGTTTTCGCTGGACCACCCCACGCAGTTTGTCCGCGCGCCCTCGGGCAACACCGGCACGTTGAAATAGACAGGCGCCCGCCGTAGAGTAGTTGCACTCGCAAACATGCCGACCAGGACCTCGGACGTTGCGCCGAGCTGGATTTAAGATCAGCGCCGGGAGGGGCGCGCTCGGACGGCTCATGCGGCTGAGCTACGATCATGCTCATATGCCGCACGACTCACCATGCAGCGTGCATCGATTCGACGCAAGTGGATATGGGCGTGTTCGGCCAATTACAGCAGCTACGGTTTAAGTCACAATGTCCGCAGAAAGCTCACACAACCGACTCATTTTAGTGACAGGCGCAACCGGATACATCGGCGGCCGGCTTGTTCCGCGTCTTTTGGAGCTTGGCTACCAAGTTCGGTGCCTGGTGCGGGATCCAGCCCGGCTGCAGGGGCGCCCCTGGCAGACTGACGTGGAGATCATCGAGGGCGTTGTGATGCAGCCCGCCAGCTTGCGCGCCGCCATGGAAGGCGTGCATGCGGCCTACTATTTGGTGCATAGCCTCGGCAGCGGCAGCGATTTCCATCAACGCGACCTCGCCGCCGCACAGGCGTTTGGCACTGCCGCTCAGGTTGCAGGCATCCAGCGCATCATTTTCCTGGGCGGCCTGGCCGCCGACGCGTCCGGCCTCTCCGAACACCTGCGGTCGCGTCAGCAGACCGGCGACGCGCTGCGCCTGGGTGGCGTTTCCGTCACGGAATTTCGAGCGGGCGTCATCGTGGGCTCAGGCAGTGTGTCGTTTGAAATGATTCGCTACCTCACCGAGCGCCTGCCGATCATGATTTGTCCGCGTTGGGTGTACACGCGAACCCAGCCCATCGGCATTCGCGATGTCCTGGATTACCTGGCCGCCGCTCTCGCTGTACCAGAGAGCGGCGATCAAATCATTGAAATCGGCGGCGCCGAGGTCGTCACTTATGGTGAAATGATGACGATCTATGCTCAGGCGCGAGGCTTGAAACGCTGGCTTGTGCCCGTTCCTGTGCTCACACCGCGGTTGTCGTCGCTATGGGTCAATCTCGTTACACCCATTCCGGCGACGATCGCGCGCCCGCTGATCGAAGGCCTGAAGAACGAATCCATAGTGCACAATCCCAGCGCCCGGCGTCTATTTCCGCACATTCAACCTGCAGGATATTTGATTTCCGTGGAACGCGCGCTCGCCAGGCTGCAAGCCAGCAACGTTGAGACCGCCTGGAGCGACGCGCTAAGCGCCACGCGCGATGATGTGCCAAAGCTTATCTTGACTACGCAGGAAGGCATGATCTTGGAAAGACGCCAACGCATCGTAGCCGCCCCCATGTCGGATATTTTCCGAATTTTCGGCGGTATCGGCGGAAAACGCGGTTGGTTTTACATGAACTGGGCCTGGGAGGTCCGTGGGTTCGTGGACAAAATGCTCGGGGGTGTCGGCTTGCGGCGTGGGCGTCGAGATCCGGACCGGCTGCGCGTCGGAGACGCACTTGATTTTTGGCGGGTGGAAGCCGTTGAGCCAGACAATCTGCTGCGACTGCGGGCCGAGATGAAAGTGCCGGGCAAAGCCTGGCTGCAGTTTCAGGTGGCGGCTGGCGAAAACGATCGGACCATTCTTTCGCAGACTGCTTACTTTGCCCCAAAAGGTTTGATGGGATGGCTGTACTGGTACGCCTTGTATCCGCTTCACGCACTGATCTTCAGCGGCTTGATTGATCAAATCGCGAGACGCGCAGTTGGGCTGAGACAAGCGCGCAAGTAATTGGCGCCGGCGCACAGGCAGCCCGGCGCCGCCTTACCCGTCGTTAACGCGGACAGCTGCTGCAGCCGCCCCAATTTACAACCTTCATCGCGCTGGCAGGACTCGGCGCGGCGAACGTCAACGCCATTACGGCTGCCCCAACCACCAGCACACTTGCACGGCGCAGTTTCTTCAACTGGGTGAGTTTCGCTTTCATTGTCATTCTCCAGATATGTGGCATCAACTGCCGCTAGCCAGCCCATGCGCCACCGTCGTCAGCAGTATTGAAGTCAACAGCATAGCGTTGCACATCCACCCGACATCGGTCCATCGATGTATCTACGCACAACTGCGTAAGCGAATAGGGCTATAGTCGGCGTCCATGGATTACATCAATCTAGGCAAAAGCGGGTTAAAGGTGTCGCGCCTGTGCTTGGGCATGATGACCTATGGCTCCAAAAGCTGGCGCGAATGGGTGTTGGGCGAAGACGACGCGCGGCCGTTTGTGCGCCGCGCGGTTGACGCCGGCATCAATTTCTTCGACACCGCCGATGTGTACTCGCTCGGCGAAAGCGAAGTGATTACCGGCAAGTTGCTCAAGGAAAGCGGCGCGCGCCGCGACGATCTCGTCGTGGCCACCAAGGTCAACGGCGCGATGAGCAACGACATCAACGACAAAGGGCTCAGCCGCAAGCACATCTTGCAGGGCATCGACAATTCGCTGAGGCGGCTGGGCATGGATTACGTCGATCTCTATCAGATCCATCGCTTCGACGCGCAGACGCCCATCGAAGAAACGATGGAAGCGCTGCACGATGTTGTGCGTTCGGGCAAGGCGCTTTATATAGGCGCCAGCAGCATGTCGACCTGGCAGTTTGCCGCCATGCAGCACGCAGCCGAGCGGCATGGCTGGACGCAATTCGCCTCCATGCAGAATCACTACAACCTGATCTACCGCGAAGAAGAGCGCGAGATGATCCCTTATTGCCGCGCCACGGGTGTGGGTGTGATCCCGTGGAGCCCGCTGGCACGCGGCTTTCTGGCCGGCAACCGCAAGGCCGACAAGAGCGGCGAGACCACGCGCAGCAAAAGCGATCCGTTTGCCAACCAGATGTACTTTGCCGACGCCGACTTCAAGGTGCTTGACAGCGTCACCGCTCTGGCCAAACAGCGCGGCGTCAGCAACGCACAGATCGCGCTGGCCTGGATGCTGCACAAGCCCGGCGTTTCGTCGCCCATCATCGGCGCGAGCAAGCTCTACCAGCTCGAGGAATCGATCGCCGCTTGCGAGATCAAGCTATCGCCGGAGGAGATCGCCACGCTTGAGGCGGCCTATGCGCCCCACCCCGTGCTTGGGCATTAGCTGGACTTTGTCCATTGAC
>JANMNW010000245.1:0-6060 GCA_031368515.1 Chloroflexota bacterium | reverse complement strand
GCTCGATTTCAGCTTTCCCTCGCGATCCCACTTTTGCAGCGTCTTGATCGCAACCCCAGTTAATCGCGAGAATTCACCCGTCTTGAATGTCTCCATTCGCGCACATTATATCACATTGTTCACATTGTCTAGACTGAATCTATTCTCCTTCCTCTCACTGTCGGCCGCTACGTATGCTATGACAGCGACCGCCCGGCGGCGACTGGAAAACTATCATCTTTGGGATAATTTCTGCCAGGCGCGGCCCACAAGCCCGCAAATCTGTTATGAAACCGCGTAAGTCGTTGCCCGATCTCACAGCCGAATCTGCCAATCGGCCCGATCCCTTCATGGCCAACTTGCGTCAGGCGCTCGAACACATCACCGATGCCGAATGGCTGAAAATCCATTCGCCGCTGGAGTCGGCATCGGCTTTTCTGGCCGGCCGGCCGGAAGCGGTGGCGCCCGCGCCTGCCGCCACCAGCATCGCCTCGCTGGACGCGCGGCTGCAGGCGGTTTACAACGACTGGCAATCACGGCCAAAAACGAGCTTCCAGCACGCCATCTGGCTGGCCGCATGTCAGGTCGAACCTGGCAAAGACGCCAATTATTCGGCTTTGTTGCTGCTGACCTATTTTCAAGATCCAAAACCCAAACAGGCGAAGATCATTCAGCAGCTCGCGATCAGCCAAAGCACCTACTACCGACAGCTCAACAACGCGGTCGAAGCGTTGCGCTTGACCCTGCTCAACCAGATTCTGCCGTCGCTGCGGCTGGAATCGCCGCTGCCAAAAGCATTGATCGGGCGCGAGAGCCTGTTGCAGCGCTGCATCGACGCCTTGGCAGGGGGATCATTCGCAAGCATCATCGGCGCAAGCGGAATCGGGAAAACATCGCTCGGCGCCGCTATCGCCACGCACTGGCGCAGAGCCGAGCCTGGCCGGCCATGCCCGGTGTTCTGGTACACATTTAGGGCTGGCTTGACCGATACCGCCCAACAGCTGCTATTTGCGCTCGCCTTGTTTATGCATCAGCAGCAGTACTCGGCCTTATGGCAGCACATGCTGGCCGATCCCGGCGATGTTGACGCGGCCAAAGCGCTCGGCATGCTGCGCAAGGGCTTCGACGCGCTCCGCAGCACGCCGCCGTTGTTTGTCTTTGATGAAGTGGATCTTCTACTGGCAGACGAACTCGACGACACAGCCGCCCACGCCCAGGCTCGGCACATTCTGGAAGCGCTGGTTGAGTCCGCGCGATCGGGCGCCGCGCTGCTATTTATCGGCCAACGGCTGCTCGTTGCACCGGAGCCTGGGCGGGTGTTTCGGCCTGAACGCTTTGACGTTGCCGCCACGCGCGCGCTCCTGCGCGCAGCCGGTCACCACGTCGACGAGCCCACGCTGCACGCCATACACGCGCACACGCGCGGCAATCCGCTGCTGGTGCAGCTGGCCGCCACGCTGCAAAGCATTGGCGAGCCTGTGTTCGAACAATCGGCACGGCTGAGCGCCGGCTATTCGCTGGACTGGTTTCTTGCGCGCATGCGTCGCCGGCTAACTGACAAAGAGCTGGATGTCCTGGACGCGATCTGCGTCTATGACGCACCTGCACCGGAAGACATCTGGCGCAAGCAGCGCAAGGTCATCGACCGCCTCAGCGAACTGAATCTTGTTGATCGCGATGCGCGCCAGTGCCTGTCAATTCCAGCGGCGCTGCGTGACGGGCTTTATCGGCGCCTGCCGGATGATGTGCGCGCCGCGTTGCACCTGGAAGCGGCGCACTCCTGCGCCGATCGCGGCGTCTTCACCCAGGCGGCCCATCACTTTGCGCTGGGGCGCAAGCCCGAGCTGGCAGTTTGGACCTGGTATGCCCACCATGACGCCGAGACACGCCAGGGCATGGCACAGGCGGCGGCGCGCATTTTCGAGCACCTGCGTCCTGCGCAATTTGAAGATGAGCGCGACCGCCGCGCGCTCGCCTTGATTCGCGCGCAGTTGCGCTCGTATGCCGGCGCGCATGAGGAGGGCCTGGAAGCGCTCGACGCCGAGCACTGGCCCGCCAGGGGCTCGTCCAGCATCCGCGCCCGCGTATTGCGCAGCCGTCTGCTGGCCATGCGCGGCGATGTCGACGGCGCGCTGGCCGAGTATCGCGCCGGGCTGGAATCACTCGATGCCGCTGACGCTCCGCAGCCGGTCAATCTGAGGGTGGAGCTGGCCGAACATCTGCTGCATCGCTCACGCGACCCGCTGGCGGCCAAAAATCAGACCTTGCGCGCCAAGCACGATGTGGAACTGATGCTTGGACGCATCGCCAGCGATCTGGGCAACCTTGAAGGCGCGCTGGATCATTTGCGCGCCGCGGCGGCGGCGAGCGTCGAAAGTGGCGATCATGTGCGACAGGCCAAAGCCAGCGAAGTCATGGGCCTGCTCGAAATACGCCGGCTCAACATCGACGCCGCGGTGCGCCATCTTGAGGACGCCAGCAGGCATTTCGAAGCCTACGGCAACGTGGTCTGCGCGGTCGGCGTGACGAAGACCAACATTTCGTACGCCTACCTGCTTGCGCGGCGCTTTCGCGAAGCGGTGCAACCCGCCGCCGAGGCCGTGGCCTTCTTCGAGCCGATGCGGCAGCCTTATTGGCTGGCGCTCAACGAAGCCAACCTGGCCGAAGCGCATGCCTGTCTGGGCGAGCTCGACCAGGCCGAGCTGTATGTCGTGCGCGCGCAACGGCATGAAGAGCCGGCCGTGCAGCCCTACTGCCTCTACGTGCTGGGTCACATCCGGCGCGTGCAATGCCGCTTTGAAGAGGCCGAGCGCCAGTGTCAGCATGCAGTGGCCAGTGCCGAAGATGCGCGCGACCGTTGGGCGCTGGGCGCGGCCTAGCGCACCTTGGGCGAGGTGTATGCCGACTGGGGCCGCGCCGCTCATGCGCGCGACGCCTTTGCAAAAGCCATCGACACCTTTGCGCAAATCGGTTTCACCTCCGAAGCGGCGCACGTGCGCGAATTGCTGGAGCGGCTGGCGGCCTGAAATTGTTGCCAGACATGCCTTGAATCATGGCCAAAGTCGCTTGCGGCGGGCGCTCACAATGTCGGTGCGCTGCGCTTTTGGTTGGAAGCTCTGGCCGCGCTATTGTCAGCGGCTGCGAAAAGATCTATAACTGCGCCAATGTTCCGGCCAATCAAGACCTTCCTCATCGCGCTCATTGCGCTCCCGGTGGCGCTGTCATTCGCAGGGACTGCCGACGCCATGGACACCGGCACCACAGGCCGGCGCATCGTCGTTGACATCAGCCAGCAGCGCGTTTACGCCTACACCGGCAACACGGTTGTGTTTTCCACGCGCGCCAATATTCGCGGCACACGACGCGGAACATTCCGCGTGCAGAACAAAATTCCGGTGGCCAGCAGCTTTGCGCTGGGCTGGAAGCTGCCGAACTGGATGGGCATCTACTACGCTGGCGGGCTGCAGAACGGCTTTCACGGCCCGGCCTACACCGCGCGCGGCGGCCGCACCTCTGCGTCGCTTGGCTGCATCGTCATGCCTGCGGCGTCGGCGGCCACGCTCTACCGCTGGGCGCGTGTTGGCACCCTGGTCGTTGTCCAGAACTAAATGTCATCCAGCAAGTTCGTTCTTGACATAATCTGCGCAAACAAACCGCCACAGCGGACTTGAAACAGTCAGCCTAAATTGCACGGGGCCAGCGATGTTTCGCTGGCCCCGTGTTGTGTGCTCGTGTACCAAGGTCGCTCGTTGACAGCTTATGGCACGTGCTGAAGATATGGATCAGCTTCAGGTCCTGGCACTGTCAGATCGATGAGTCGCAAATCCACACCTGGCAACCAAAGCTTCTCTGTCAACTTTGCAGGCGACTGATGCTGCAGCGTTGGGTCGGCCTCGGGACCAAACGGCGCGATTCGGATCGCGCGCAGATCTGTGCCCGGCAACCACAAGCGCTCAGACACTGGAAGGTAGCTTTGCCAGGCTGTGGTCGGCAGGACAGGCGATGGCAGATACTGCTGCCAGTATGGGCTGGGCTGATTGTCTTTCGGCTCAATCACCCATGGATTAACCGAATTGGTTCCGGCGTCGCTGCCAATCGGCATCAACGGCTCAATCCACGTCAAACCTTCAAGCACCGCCACACCGGCCGGTGCGGGGATGACTGGGGGATAGTGCTGGAGATATGGATCCGCTTCCGGTCCCATTGGCCGAATCGCGATACTGCCCAGATCCGCGCCCGGCAACCACTGTCGCTGCGCACGGCCAATCGCCACATCTGGTGCGGGCAACTTATTCTGTGGAAGCGCTGGGGCTGGCTGGACGTTGGGAAGAGCCGTGACCACCACCTTTGGCGGCGCCAGGTCAATCCGCCCAGCTCGCGTCGTTGGTTGCACGCAACCAGCTAGCGCAACGCCCGTCACTGCCACCGCAATAATCGGAAGTTTTGTTCGGAAGGTCATTATGTTTCTCCTCGCCTTGGAAGGCCACTAGCTACTTGGCATCACAGTCGATGCAACAACAAGGTAGCCCGGGCCATCAATGAAAAGGTGACGCCGCGTGTCAGAAATGTGCCACAGACTAGCTACGAAATGCACTGCCGCTCGGTGGAAATAGCCAGATAGCAGTAGCACGACACACAAGCACCGAATAGAGTGATGTTGGATGGGTCAAAATGATCGATTCACATATCGACGAAGACACTCGCAATATTGCGACATTTGGCAATCTGTTAAGGCGACTCCGGCGGTCAATCGGCCTAACCCAGCAACAATTCGGCGCGGCAGTCGGTTACTCTCGTGCGCACATTGCGCGCCTGGAGAACGGCCAGCGTTTGCCGGAAATGGATGCAGTAAAAATTCGATTTCCCCAAGCGTTGGGCTTAAAGTCGAGGCCGGACTTGGCCACTCAGCTCATCGCGCTGGCCGAAGCGGCTAACGGCCTTACTGTGTATACAGAAGATGGCCAGAGATTGCCGAATAATCTCCCGTGTTCGATCACGCGGTTCTTTGGCCATGAACGATCGCTGGCCCATTTGATGCGCCTGCTCGAGTCCAATCGACTGGTCACGTTGACCGGAACCGGCGGAACTGGCAAAACGCGCCTTGCGCTGGAGCTTGCCAACCGCCTCACGCTGACCGCCGGGAAGAGTGAACGGTTTGTCGATGGCATATGGCTGATTGAGCTTGCGCATGTGACCGACCCCGATCTCGTGCCACTCCGTGTTCTCTCGACAATGGGCCTGCATAAGCAACGCGATGCGCCAATACGCGATTCCTTGATCGCTCAAGTGCACGAAAAAAGCTGTTGATCATTCTCGACAACTGCGAGCACCTCATCGAAGCGTGTGCCCTGCTGGTCGATGCAATGGTGCGCAGTTGTGCGGGCGTGCGGGTGCTCGCGACCAGTCGCGAACCGCTCGACCTTCCAGGTGAGCTAGTGTGGCGCGTGCCCTCATTGCCCGTTCCAGAAAGTGAGCGGCCGCTGTCACCGGCCCAGTTGCATCGATTTGACTCGGTCCGCCTGTTTTTCGATCGTGCCGAACTGGCGTCCCCCGAATTCGCGCTAACTTCCAGCACTGCCAGCTCAGTTCAGCAGATTTGCGCGCGGCTTGACGGAATTCCACTGGCCATTGAACTCGCCGCCGCGCGGCTTCGCACAATGACCGTGCAGGACATTGCGCAGCGCCTCGACGACCGCATGCAACTGTTGATCAGGGGCAATCGCACCGCGCTGGTGCGCCAGCAAACCATGCGGGCGGAAATTGACTGGAGTTACGACCTCCTCACCGAGCCCGAGCGCACTTGTTTACGTCACCTGGCCGTGTTTGCCAGCACAGGGACATCGAAAGCATCAAGTGCTGTATGCGGATGCCAGAATGTTGCAGATGCCAACGATGCCAACGTTCTGGCCCGTCTGGTCGACAAGTCGCTGGTGGACGAAACTGTCGTTGCTGATGAAGCGCGTTACCGCCTGCTTGAAACAATCCGGCAGTATGCAATGCAAAAATTGGTGGAGACAGGAGAGTTGATTGCCGCGCGCAACCGGCATCTGACTTACTATGCCGCATTCGGCGAGCGGGAAT
>JANMNW010000244.1:0-2321 GCA_031368515.1 Chloroflexota bacterium | reverse complement strand
GCCGACTTTATTCTCCGGCTCAGCGCCGCCTGCGCGCGGGGGGGGGTGTCCATGCTGGCGGTGGACGGCGCGGGCATGGCAAGCCTGGCCGAACGCCTCGCTTCACGAGACATCGAAGCTACCGCCGTGCTCGACCGGGTTTGGGACTGGGGCGGCGAATACGAGTCGCATGTGCCCGCGGTGCTGGCGCACGTGCCATACCCGCTAAACGATTACGCGCTCGTCCGCGCCATCTGGAACAAGCCATACGCGCATTACCTGCTGATGGGCCATGGCTTGCGCGTGCCGCACTTGCACATCCTGCCCTCGCTCCAGGTGGAGCCGGTTGTCAAGCCCGTTGAACTGGCGTCCATCGCGCGACACATCTCTGTAAAGGGCGCGCACAGCGGCGGCAGCGGCGTGCTGTTGCCGGTGCGCACCTGGGCGGAAATCGAGCTGCGCCGTGGCGAGTGGCCGGCGGATGAGACGCTGCTGCAGGAATGGATCGAACCTCGCATGCTGGGCGGGCGCCGGGCCTGGTTCCGCGTGTTCTATGCGTGTGGCGTGGCGTATCCGTGTTGGCAGGACGACCGCACGCATATTCAGCAGGCAGTCGCCGCTTCCGAGGAGCGGCTGTATGGGCTGGAGCGCCTGCGCAGCATCGCGCAGCAGATTGCCACGCTTTGCGGGTTGAATGTTTTCTCAACCGAGATTGCCCTGGATGCTCAAAACCGCTGGGTTGTGGTGGACTACATCAACGAACCGCCCGACTTCCGCTTGAAGTCAACCGTGAGCAACGGCGTGCCGGATGACATCGTGGACGCCGTCGCTGAGCGCATCGCGGCCTGGGTCAAGCGACGCGGCCGGTTGCGGTGAACGGCAGGCTAGCGCATGCGGCGGCGCTGCAGCACATAGCCCAGCGCGCCCACGCACAGCATGCCCGCCAGCAGCGTCGCCAGGCCATAAACAAATGTATTTGCGTCGACCAGCATGCAAAAAGCGTACGCAATTGCGTACGCTTTTTCGTCAGCACTGTCATTGAGAGCGCGCTACGACCAAAGCCGCAAGCGCCGCCTTGTCTGGCGGTCAGCCGATCATCAGGACTGTAATCAGCAGCGCGGCAAAGAGCGTGGGTGTGACAAAGATGATGGTGTACACCAACTTCTCGTAACGCAGATGCATGTAGTACATCGCAACCAGGCTGGCCTTGACCAACGCGATGGCGATCAGAATCGGCACAATCACCTGCTTGGGTACGTGGATCAGCGTCACGGCGACTTCAAAGACCGTGAACAAGGTCAGGATGACAAACACCAGCACCGGGCTGGTGTGTTTTTTGTGCTCCGTATGAGCGGCGGGGGTGGAATGAGTTACATCCGACATGGATCTCCTGGTGATTTCAGGTCAGATACACGATCGTAAAGATGAGCACCCACACCAGATCGACAAAGTGCCAAAACAGGCCGAAAATTTCGACAGTTGTGTAGTTGCCCGACCAAAACACATTTTTGCGAGCGCGCAGCCACACGCCTACGCAAATCAAAGTGCCGACAAAGACGTGCAAGCCGTGGAAGCCGGTCAGCGTGAAGAACGCGCTGCCAAACGGGTCGGCATTGGCAAAGTAGCGATGCCCTTCTTGATACAGCAATGTGTATTCAATCGCCTGGCCGCCCAAAAACAACACGCCCATGACGATGGTCAGGAAGAGCCAGCGCGCAAGTCCTTTGTGGTCGTCGCGCCGAATCGCTTCGATTCCGAGCACAACAAACAGCGAGCTGGCCAGCAGGATGAAGGTGTTGATGCTGACGAGAGCGATGCTAAGGTCGTTGGGCTCCCACCAGCTCTTGTGGAATTCAGCCATGTTTGCGCTTCGGCTGAAAATGTTGGCGCGGGTGATGACGAATGCGCCGATGAGACCTGCGAAAATCAGAAATTCGGAGCTGAGGAACATCCAGAATCCCAGTTTGCGGTTGAGATTCCCTTCCTCAGCCATACGCGTTAGGCGCCGTTGCGGGGCGTTGGACTGATTCATACGGTGGCGTATTCTAGTCCAGCTTGAGGCGCGGGCAGGTGTCATATCGCCCGATTTGAACCGCCTTCCTGCACTTTGCCAAATCCGCGGGCAAAAAACGCCGGCCCCCTTTACTTCGCAAAAGTTTGGGATACAATTTCGTATAGAACAAACGTTCCAAAAGGAGAAAAGATTCAGTCTAGACAATGTGAACAATGTGATATAATGTGCGCGAATGGAGACATTCAAGACGGGTGAATTCTCGCGATTAACTGGGGTTGCGATCAAGACGCTGCAAAAGTGGGATCGCGAGGGAAAGCTGAAATCGAGC
>JANMNW010000215.1:0-7610 GCA_031368515.1 Chloroflexota bacterium | reverse complement strand
GCCGGCTGTTGATCCTCGCTGGCGAGGACATCGGCATGGCCGATCCGAACGGGATGGTTGTGGCGGCGGCGGCGGCACAAGCGTTCGAATGGATGGGCATGCCGGAGGGCATGTATCCGATTGTCACAGCGACGCTGTATCTCGCCACCGCGCCAAAGAGCAACAGTGCGGGCAGTTATTTCCGGGCGCGCGCGCAAATCGAGCTGGAAGGCGCGGGCGAAGTGCCGGATCATTTATAGGACGGCAACCGCGACGCCAAAGGGCTGGGGCACGGCAAAGGCTATGCCTACCCGCACGACTTTGATGGGCACTTCACCCCGCAAAACTATCTGCCGCGCGAGATTGCAGGCATGACGTTCTACACGCCATCCGGCGAGGGCTACGAGCAAGCCGTGCAGGACCGGCTGTCGCGCTGGCGCGAGGCGCAGCGCAAAGCCCTTGGCGTGACCGGCCGCGAAGGCCCCCAGCTGTCGCAGGCTGAAATTGAACGGATGAAGCGCGAGCGCTAAGCGGCTTCGCCATCGTCGAACAAATCGCCCAGCGCGTCGTTCCAAACGTCGCTCAGCTTGTCCTCCGGCGCGAATTTTCGCTCTTCAAACTCGGCGGTTAACTTGGCCAAATACTCCTTGACCGGGAAGTTCGGCAATTCTTTGGCCAGGGTTTCGATGTTTTCAGCGATCTGGGTCGTCAGCGCCTCGCTTTTTTCGGCAAGATCGCGCAAGTCGATCTTCAGCCCGAACATGTGATTGAAGCGGCGCATCAGGTCATGCCAGGCGCGAAAGTCCTCTTCGATCGTAATGCCCTGCGCCTGCTGCACAACGCGCGACAGGTCGTACATCGGCACAAATGCATACCAGGCAAAGTACTCCACGCCTACTTTTTCCGCATGGTCATTTAGAAACGATCCAATGCTGACCGGGCCTTCATAATCCGAAAGGTTTACGGCATAGTCGCGCATGTCCGCCTTCATGCCGGGCAGGCTGTAGTTGCAGGTGATGTTGCGCTCTTTGTCGTATGGCACCACGGCATACACGCCGCCAGTGGCGGCAACGCGTTTGACCTTGAGCTCGGTTGCGATTTCGAAAAACGATTCGGCATATTGCTCGATGTTCATATGCGGTTCGTCGCCGACAAAGATCACCAGGCCTTTTTTGCCGTTGCTCCAGTAGTAAATGTCGTTGCGCGGGCCGGACATTTCAACGCGATAGCCGTCCTCGAACTTGATGCGATGACGGAAGAGGAACTGTGACACCGGCGTCTGAAACAAATACATGCCGTTCGGCTTGATGTGGCCGATCTTGCGCGCCTCAAGCGTGTTGACGAGATAGTCGGGCAAGCCTGAGGACGTGCCGCCGCCGTCGGCCCATTGGCGCCAACCGGCGATCATATATATCTCCTCCGCTTCCGGTCGTTCAAACAGCTCAAGGTTGCTCATGTGGTTAGACTATACGCCCTACAATTAGATCAACGTTAGTGGGGTGCGCAACCAGCGCGGCCACCGTCCTGCAAAACGCCTCGCGCGATATAGGCCGCGCGCCGAGCGTGGCAAGGTGCCGCGTTTGCTGCTGACAATCGATCATCGGCGCGCCGGCGAGGCGCAGGCGTCCAGCCAAAAACACCAGCGCCGCCTTGCTGGCGTCCGGCACGCGCGTAAACATCGATTCGCCAAAAAACATGCGGCCGATCAGCACGCCGTAGAGACCTCCGACAAGCTGTCCGTTGAGCCACGTTTCCGCTGAAAGCGCATGCCCAATATCGTGCAGGCGCGCATACGCATCGATCATCTCCGGAAGAATCCAGGTGCCGCTGTGGCCCGGGCGCGGCTCGGCGCATTTCCGGATGACGTCACGAAACGCGGTGTTGATGCGCATCTCAAAACCGGCTGTGCGCATGCGTCGTGCCAATGAATGGCTGATGTGCAGTTCATCAAGATGCAGAACCATGCGCGGATCAGGCGACCACCACAGAATCGGATCGTCCTGCGAGTACCAGGGAAAGATGCCGCGCGCATACGCATCAAGCAGGCGTCGTGGCGACAGATCGGCGCCGGCTGCCAGCACGCCGCCCAAATCGTCACGCGCCACTCCTGCCGGCGGAAACGTATCATCGCGATCGAGCCATGGAATCGGGCGCTCGCCGCGGCGTCTATTCAACCAGCACCGCCGGCACTACAAAATCGCGCACGATCTGCTTGTTCTCGGCATGCAGCCGGTCGTGATTGGACGTGACCAGCACCAGCAGATCCAAATCGGCGATCACATGCATAAACTGCCCGCCGCTGCCAGCGGCATACGCTGCTGCATGGCCGCGCACCGGCTGCACCCACCACAAATAGCCATAGGCGCCGAATGTCTCGGGATAGCCGGCCGATTTCGTGCTGGTGCAGGCGTCGATCCATTCGGGCGGCACAAGCTGCGCACCCTGCCATTCGCCGCGCCGCAACACCAGCAGCCCGAGTTTGAGCGCGTCGCGCGAACGCAGATGCAGCCCGTGGCCGGCATAGGCGTAGCCGTCCGCATCGGTTTCCCACTCATGGGCGGCGATGCCCAGCGGTTTGAAGAGTGCGGCTTCCGCCAGCGCGTCGAGCGGCTGGCCGGCGGCGCGCGCCAGAACGGCGGAGAGCAGATGCGACGCGGGCGTGTCGTAATTGAACAGCGCGCCTGGTTCGGCGTTCATCGCCTGGCGCAGCGGAAAGCGCGGCTCGTCCTGGCGATCGCGCCATTGCGCCACGCGCGCGTCCGTCCAGTCGAAACCGGCGGTCATGTTCAGCAAATGCTCGACCGTGATGCGCGCTGCGCGGACGTCGCGTGTGTCGATCAAACCGGGAAAGCGCTCGACAATGCGGTCGTTCAAGCTTAGATGGCCGCGCGCGATCACAATGCCCGCCAGCAACGCCGTCACGCTCTTGGTGATCGAGGCGAGGTTGAGCACGCTGTCACGGCCAAATCCCTGGCGATACAGTTCAAAGATGATGTAACCGTCGCGCGCCACAACGATGCTGCGTACGTGCGGCAATCGCGCTTCGACATGTGCGCGGATGGACAGCAGCTTTGCGCCATTGAGCCTGTGATTTTGCGGGAACCCCTCCAGCCATCCGGATGTCGGGAAATAACGCTTTGGGCGCACCTTCATGCGTGTTTATTATCGCGGGTCGCGCAAAACCTGACACTTCCTCTCAATCGAAGAGGTGGAGCCCACCTTGAGGTGGCCTACACCTATAGTTGGACTACACCTGTTTCGGGCGGGAGACGTGTGAATCGGAGGTGGCATTGAGCAAACGCGTGGCCGCCAAAAAACACAAGCCGCAAAAGCCGAATAGCGCGGCGAAGCCCAGGCCGTCGGCGATCAGGCCGATGGGCGTGGTCAACAGCATGGCAACGCCGAGGGTGGTGTTGTTCAAGCCAAAGTACAACGGGCGATCATTGGCCGGCGCAATGTCCATCATCAGCGGCAGGATGGACACATTAAGCCCGGATCCGCACACGCCGGCCAGCACCACGCTGGCGACCAGCAACACCTGGGCAAGGGCGGTGTCCACGCGCGTCATGGCGATGGCGGTGACGCTGGCCGCCGCGCCGAGCAGCAGACTCACGATCAGCACGCTGTGGCTGCCGCGGCGGTCATTCAGCCGGCCCCAGGCCAGCCCGGCCACCAGCGAGCATCCAAGCGTGATTGACACCAGCACGCCGAGAAACGCGTCGCTGATGTTGAGCTGACGTTTGGCAAACACGGTCAGAAAAGGCATGCCCGCGCGCGCAAACAGCAGTGTCGCGCGCATCAGCACGAAATTGCGAAAGCGAATGTGAGTGCGCAGCACGCGCCAGGCCCGACCCATCTGCTCGCTCAGGCGGACGGGTTGCGGCAGATTGAGATCGGGCGGCTCGCTCAGCAGGCCAAACGCAAAGCAACCCAGCGCGAAGAATGTGGTGGAGACGGCGAACAGCAGGCCATAGTTGCGCGGAAAGGCAAAGGTCAGCCCAAACAGATGGCCGCCCAGAATGAGCGCGCCAACGCCGCCCATCAGCACGCTCAACCCGCCGCCGACAAACTCGCGCAATCCGAACAGGCGGCCGCGCTGATCGGGCGGGATCACTTTGGCGGTGACCGTCACATAGCCCAGCCCGCCCACACCGCCGGAGATCGAGATGAGGAGCATGCTGACAAAAAACGCCCACAGCAATGCGGCGTGGCTTTCAAGCGTGAACAGCGCGATAACCACCAGCAGCCAACCCGCAATTCGAAACAGCGTCGCCGATTGATACCAGACGATCTTGCGCGGCGACTGCTGCACGCGATGCGACACAAACAATTGCGGCAGGAACCAGCCGGTGTCGCGCATGGGCGCCAACAGTCCGATCAGCAGGTTTGATGTGGTCAGCTGGCTGAGCAGCGCGGTCATGATCAGTGTCGGATCGTTGAGCGCTTCGCTGATGGCGACAAACACACCGTTGAGCAGGTGGAAGATGAAGTTGCGGCGAGGCATGCGCTGTTCCGTATTTCGGCATGATAGCCCATCGGACAGCTCCGACGTACACCATGAACCCCGCGCCCTATAATCGAAGGATATGGCCAACGATGACTCGAAACTCGTGCTGGTGGTCGACGACGAGCCTCGCATGATCAATTTCATCCGGATGAATCTCGAACTTGAGAACTTCCGCGTGACAAGCGCTGAAAATGGCTTTGAAGCGGTCAAAAAAACGCGCGAGATGCTGCCGGATTGCGTGCTGCTTGACGTGATGATGCCCGACATGGACGGCTTCGAGACGCTCAAGGCCATTCGCGAGGAGAGCAACGTGCCGGTGATCATGCTCACGGCAAAGAGCGAGGAAGATGACAAGGTCAAAGGCCTCAGCCTCGGGGCCGACGACTATGTCACCAAGCCATTCAGCCCGCGCGAGCTTGTGACGCGCGTCAAAGCCGTGGTGCGGCGCGCCGAGCTGCCTTCACAGGTGGACAAGCTGCCGATCAAAGTCGATGAGCGCCTGCAGGTCGACTTCAACCGGCGCGAAGTGATCGTGGACAATCTGCCGGTGAAGCTGCGCCCGACCGAGTGGCGCTTGCTGTATCACCTCATGCAAAACGCCGGGTGGGTGGTGCCGCATGAGACCTTGTTGTCAAAGGTCTGGGGCTGGGAATATCGAGATGAAACCCAGTATCTGCGCTTGTATATCACTTATTTGCGCCAGAAAATCGAAAAAGACCTGGATCACCCCCAATACATCCTCACAGAGCGCGGAACCGGTTATCGCTTTGTTGACTACAAAAAACGCGATAAATAGCCGCCTTGACCAAACTTGCAAGGCTAATGGCGTGTGCACAAGGTAGCTGCGCTTTGTGCGCAGTCTCGTCTGTGTATTGCCGGCGCGTTGTGTCAGACGCAATACGTATTTTATTGTCGCGCTTTAGATGATGCGGCACTTAGGAACCGACCCTTTTATCTAATTATTATCTTTTTTGCATCTGTGACTTTTCATATCGACTTGTGTCATATACAATCAAATTGAGATTAGCGCGGATAATTATGCAACATGACATAGAACGCGCTAGGGCGTGAGAATCGTAATCCGCCACGCAAAATGGAATAGTTGATAAAAGTTGATACCAGTTGGCGCTATCTTGATGCATTGATATAGCGAGCATGTGACTATCACCTGAGATGAGACAAAAGACAAGCTTTCACGGAATCTATGCTATGATTTCGCTAGAGTAAGAGATTCTTTCGGCAATAAGATCAGTTGTCATCGTTTTTATTATCAGAATGATAGGCAGCGAACAATGCGAACTGTCAAGCGGCGCCGAAAGATAGAAGCAGATCAGTGGCGGTTCCAAAAATCAGAGGCAACAACATGAGCACCCAAAGCACTGGTGAATCGATTCAAGGTGGACTGCTTCTCATTGTGGGCAGCAGCCCGCTTAGCGAGAGCGTCGGCCAGCGCATCACGTCGCGTGGTTACAGCATTGAGCGTGCAGCCAGCTCGCGTGACGCGGTGGCGCGTGTGAGCAATGGCGAGGTTACGGTTATTCTGCTTGATCTGAGCAATGGCCTGGCGTCGCTGGATCTTGCGGACACATTGCAAGGGTTGCCCGTTTGCCCGCCCATTGTGGTGTTGGATTCGGCGCCCACCATCGAACGTGTGGTCGATGCGTTGCGCATCGGTGTCACCGACTATTTGTCCACCGCCGATGGCGAGATAGAAATCCTGGATCGCCTGACCAGCCAGCTGGCCAAGGCGCAAGCGGCGCTGATCAAGCCAGCCGCCGCCGCCGCCCGCCGCGAGCTGCCGACTCGCAAAGAAGGCGCAATCGGAGCGCTTCCCGGCCTGGACCTGAACTCCGCCCGCCGCATGCTGGTGATCGAAGATGTGCCGATTTTGCTCTCGTCAATCGAGCTCAACCTGATCGAGGCGCTGATCCAGCGCGCGCCCAATCTGGTGACCTACGAGGAAATGGCGCGCATTGCGTTCCCAAACACGCAGGAAGTGGAGCACGCGCTGCGCCTGCTGCGGCCGCATATCGCGCGGCTGCGCCGCAAATTCGAAAGCGTGCATAACACGCGCTGGCGCATTTCGAACTTCCGCGGCCAGGGCTATGTGTTGCAGCGAATCGGCGCGCCCATTGGCATGGCCGGCGGCCGGCCGACCGATATCATCGATGAAGACGACGAGATGTAAGAGCTCCGGCGGCGTGCTGCCGTCTGTCAGATCGATTCCAGAGCGGCGTTGATTGAATCGCCGTAGCGAACCACGCGAAAAACAGCACCGCATTCGGTCAATCCGGCCAGAACAGTGGCGCTGTTTCCGTTTGCGCCGAAGGTCGTGGCGTCGATGAAAATGGCCACCACGCGCATGCCGCTGCGCAGCATGCCCTGAATCGCTTTCACCCAGCCGGTGTCCAGCGAGGCGCTGATAGCCACAACCGTCACACCGCGCGAAAGGCTGACCGTTTCACTGGCCAGCACGCGCTCAAACGGCAACTCGCCATCCGCCCGCACGACCGAGAGCGTCTCCATGGCTTTGGTAAATTGCCGGTCGCCGCGTTCGGCGCCCAGCACGTGGCGATGTTCGCCCTGCATCACCAGCCCAAGCACGCGGTCCTGCTCCAAAAAATACCGCGCGCAAGTGGCGGCGATGGAGATGGCGTATTCCTCGGTGCTGGCCGGCAGCTCAAAGGGCCGCTCGCCACTCGCGCGCTCCACATCCTGCATGCGCACCGCACCCGCATGCGCGGCGCGATGCAGATCCACTGCGATCCACATGTCGGAGATCGGGTCGAGCTCAAACTCCTTCACCATGAGGCGCTGCCGGCGCGCGCTGCTGGGCCAATGGATACGGTTGATGCTGTCGCCCGAGACATAGTCGCGCACGCCCGAAGCGTTGGTGGTGATGTAGTGTGTGCGCCGGCGCGATGCATCGCCGTCGGGCAGGTGGCTGGCTGGCAGCGGAAAGCTGCGAAGCGGAAATGTGGCCGGATAGACCAGCAGCGTGCTGGTGACGGCGATCTTGCGGCTCATCTGGTAAATGCCCAGCGGATCGCCCGAGCGCACTTCAACCGGGCCGAGCTGATAGCGTCCGCGCAGCGCGCAGCGGGTGCGCGCGCGCCAGCCCCGC
>JANMNW010000211.1:0-2662 GCA_031368515.1 Chloroflexota bacterium | reverse complement strand
GACCAGCCCAGATGGTGGCAACATCGATGACCAGCCTGTCTGGGCGGGGTGCTGTTGCCAGTGTCAGCACCACCAGACAGACAAATCCCTAAACGAGGCCTGTTTTATGGAATCCATTCCGCAAAACAGGCCTCTTTTAGGGATTTCTGCGACAGCGACGCATGGCCCGCTAGATCTGTTCGAGTTTAAGCGGTCGTCGGCCGGGCCAAACGTGCGCATGATCCATGTGATCCAAGCGCAATTCGGGCGCGCGCCAGCGCAAATTGCGCGCAACACCTACGAAGCCCTTGTCACGTGGCCGGGATAGAACGCCGATCGTTTCTAGAGCCTGCCGCGCAAACCCGTAAAGCGCCCGGTATGGGTGGCATTGCGCACGGCAATCCCAAGTGCTTTCTTGTCGCCAACCAGCACGGCCAATTTGCGCGCGCGCGTCAGCCCGGTATACACCAGCTTGCGCTCGAGCATCATGAAGTGGCTCATCAGGATGGGCATCACGACGCACGGATATTCCGACCCTTGCGATTTGTGGATCGACATCGCGTAGGCGAGCGTCAGCTGATCGAGCTCGCTAAAGTCATACTCGATCATGCGCGCATCTTCGAGGCGAACGCGCACGATTTGATCGACTGTGTCGATCTGCGTGATCGTGCCGCTGTCGCCGTTAAAGACGTCTAAATCGTAGTTGTTGAGCAGCTGTAAGATTTTGTCGCCCTGGCGAAAGAGCCGATTGCCAAACGCCTTCTGCGGTTTGTCGGCGGCCGGCGGGTTGAGCGCCGCCTGCAACGCCTCGTTGAGCGCGGCGACGCCGCTGCGGCCGTTGTGCATCGGCGCAAGCACCTGGATGTCTGCCGAAGACAGGCCGAACTTTTCCGGAATGCGGCGCACGACCAGATCCACAACCAGCGCAGCTGCCCGTTCGGCGTCGCTTTCTGGAAAGAGAAAGAAATCCTGGATCGCCCCGCCGGTGATCGGCATCTGCCCGCTATTAATACGATGGGCGTTGCTGGCGATCGCGCTCGTCTCGCTTTGTCTGAAAATCTGCTGCAAACGCACGACCGGCAACGTGCCGGACGCGATCAGATCCGACAACACGTTGCCGGCGCCGACGCTCGGCAGCTGGTCGGCGTCGCCGACAAAGAGCACATGCGTGCCGGGCGCGATGGCTTTGAGCAGCGTGTTGGTCAGCAGGGTATCCAGCATGCTGGTCTCATCGATGATGACGATATCGGCCGGCAGCGGCGTGTCCGCGTCGAACTGCGGCTTGCCACCGGGCTTGATCGCCAGCAGGCGATGCAGCGTCTTGGCTTCAAGACCGGTGGTCTCGCTTAAGCGTTTTGCGGCGCGGCCGGTCGGCGCGGCCAGGATGACGGTTTTCTTTTTAGCGCCGAGCACGCGAATCAACGCGCGCATGCTGGTGGTCTTGCCCGTGCCGGGGCCGCCGGTCAAGACGCCGACCGGCTGGGTCAGCGCCATGAGGATGCCCTCTTTTTGTTTGTCGGCCAGCAGCAGGCTTTCTTTTTGCTCAAGCCAGCCAAACACGGCCTGGGCGTCAATCCGTTTGAACTCAGCCAGGCGATCGTGCGACGCTGTGCGCAGACGCGTGATCTGGCGCGCGATGCCTTCCTCAGCGGCGTAAAACGGCCAGAGATAGATAACGGGCTCTGTATCTGTGCTGTACGCCTCGCGCGGCTCGGCCACGGCGCGGTTGTGGGGCGGCGATGAATCGGGCGACGGTGTGGCCTGGCTGGCTGGGGCGGGTTGAAAGGCAATCTGGCCGTCTGCGGTGCGCGTTATGAACTCGCGCTGCGCGCCGTTTTCGGCGATCAAGGCATCGATGGCGGCGCTGGCCAGCGCGGCGGTCACGCCCAAGAGCTCGGCCGCCTGGTCGGCGAGCAGCGCATGCGGCTGATATGTGTGGCCGTCGTCGGAAGCTTCGCTGAGCGCAAACAAAACGCCGGCCTTGAGGCGCTCGGGATCATCGTGTTTGAAACCAATGGCCAGCGCGATCTTGTCGGCGGTTTTGAAGCCGATGCCATAGACCTCGCGCGCCAGGCGATAGGGCTGGTTCTTGGCGATCGTGATCGACGCCTCGCGATACTGCTTATAGATGCGCACCGCCAGGCTGGTCGACACGCCATGACCCTGCAGAAAGATCATGACGTCCTTGATCGCCCTTTGTTCGGCCCAGGCCGTCACGATCTTGTTGACTGTCTTTGCGCCGATGCCGGGCACCTCGCGCAGGCGTTCGGGCGCCTGGTCAAACACAGCCAGCGTCTCGACATCGAAATGCGCTACGATTTTCTCGGCGGTGCGCGGTCCAATGCCTTTGATCAACCCGCTGCCAAGATATTTGCGGATGCCGGTCGCGGTCGCTGGCAACACCGACTTGTAGCTGTGCACATGAAACTGCCAGCCATGCTGATCGTGATGCTGCCAGTGGCCGGTCAGTTCGAGAGCTTCGCCGGGGTTGACGCCAAGCAGGTTGCCGACGATCGTCGACAGGGCGTTGTCCTGGCCGCGCTGCTCGCGCGCATCGGCGTGCAGCTTGGCGATTGTGTAGCCGTTGTCTTCGTTCTGGAATGTGATGCGCTCGACCACACCGGTGATGACTTTGGGGACGGCGGCTTGAGCGGACATGCCAGCGCCGACTATATCCGCTCAG
>JANMNW010000105.1:0-11711 GCA_031368515.1 Chloroflexota bacterium | reverse complement strand
AACGGCGATATTCTGTCGCACACCCCCTATGATTCATTCATGCCGGTGGTGGATTTCATCCGCGCCGCCGCGCGCGACCCAAACGTGCTGGCCATCAAGCAGACGCTGTATCGGGTTGGACCCAATTCGCCGATCGTGCAGGCGTTGATTGAGGCGGTGCAAAACGGCAAGCAGGTGGCGGCCATGGTCGAGCTCAAAGCGCGCTTCGACGAGGAGAACAACCTGGAATGGGCGCGCCGCCTGGAAGCGGTGGGCGCGCATGTAGTGTTCGGTCTCAGCGGGCTAAAGGTGCACAGCAAAGTGCTGCTGGTGGTGCGGCGCGAGGGCGATATGATCCGCCGCTATGTGCACTTGAGCACCGGCAACTACAACGCGGCGACGGCGCGTGTGTACACCGATCTGGGCTTGTTCACGTGCAACGAGCGCATTGGCGAGGACGCGTCGGACCTGTTCAACTTGCTGACCGGCTACTCACGCCAGCGCGAGTTTCGCGAGCTGCTGGTGGCGCCGGTGAATCTGCGCCAGAATCTCATCCAGCTCATCGAGCGCGAAATTGAGCATCAGCTGATGCACAACAACGGGCATCTAATGTTCAAGATGAATGCGCTGGTCGACCCGGAAATGATCGGCCTGTTGTATCGCGCGTCTCAGGCGGGCGTGCGCATCGAGCTGATGATCCGCGGCATGTGCAGCCTGCGACCGGGCGTGCCGCACTTGAGCGAAAATATCCAAGTCCGCAGCGTGGTCGGGCGCTTCCTGGAGCACACCCGGGTCTACTGGTTTCACAACAACGGCGAGCCCGACACCTATCTCGGCAGCGCCGATCTGATGGAGCGCAATCTCGATCACCGTGTGGAGACGCTGTTTCCGATTCTCGACAGCGCGCTGGCGCGGCGCGTAAAAGTTGAAGTTCTGGATCTGGCCTGGAGCGACAACGTCAAATCGCGCGTGCTGCAGCCGGATGGCGACTATGTCACTTACACCGGCGGCGAGGTGCCGGTGAGCAGCCAGATGAAACTGCTGGGGCTGACGCTCGTCGACTAGCTGGCGATGATTTCCGGCTCACCGATGCTGCAAGTTGGCAATGCCAGATAGGGCGGGTGGGAGTCGAACCACACGTTGCTTGCGCAACAGAAGATTTTAAGTCTCCGGCGTCTGCCATTCCGCCACCGCCCCATGCGTGACGCGCCGTCAGCGGGTGTGAGCGCCGACAACGGCGCCCAGTTTACACCCGTCGATGCGCCATGATATAGTCTCAAAGGCTGTGTCGCAACGCATTGGCGCAGGCAAATTCGAGTGCGTCCAAGTCCGGAAGGATGGCTGAGTGGTTTAAAGCGGCGGTCTTGAAAACCGTTGTCAGGCATTGCTTGACCGTGAGTTCGAATCTCACTCCTTCCGCCTGCTAGAATACCCGCCTCTGGGAAGCTGCCGGAGTGGACGAACGGAGCCGCCTGCTAAGCGGTTGTCCGGGTAAAACTGGACCCAGGGTTCGAATCCCTGGCTTCCCGTCGGACCTAGCAAGTCAACAGAAATGGAAAGGCTGTGGCCTTTCCATTTCTGCGTTTTCCGGAACGGATGTGGCAGGACTGTCTGACTGAAGCTGACAGAAGTTTGTGCCGGGAGAAAACTCTAAAGGTTTTCATCTCTTAAAGAGATGAAAACCTTTAGAGTTTTCTCCTGAGCTATAATCATGCCCAATCCGACGACCGGGACAGACGGCGCCGATACGCGGTTACGAGCGAGCTGCCGAGAGGTGAAAGTGGCAGCAACCAGCGACGGCGACCCACCACCCGCGAGCGCGCAGCGAACTGCGCCGGGTTCGCCCGTTAACGCGAACACTGAGAGTAGATAGTGGCCAGTGATAGGCGATAGCACGTGGTATCAACTATCACCAACAACTATCAACTGAATTGGGTGGAACCGCGACCTCGCTCGCCCCAAGTATGGGACGAGCGTTTTTGTTTTTCCGGCGCGCGTGACTTGAAATGAACTTGACATGAAACTGAGAGACTTGCTGATCGCGTTGTTGGTCATCCTCGTATGGGGGCTCAACTTCGTGGTCATCCGCCTGACGATGAACGCCAGCATGCCGCCTATGCTGCTGGTGACGCTTCGCTATGCGTTGATCGCGCTGCCGTTGTTGCCGTTTGTCAAGCGCCCGCCCGTGCCGCTGCGCTATCTGGCCGCATACGGCCTGACGCTCGGCACCGTGCATCAGGGGCTGCTTTTTATCGGCATCAAAGCCGGCATGGGCGCCGGACTTTCGTCGCTCGTGCTGCAAACACAAGTGTTCTTCACTTTTGTTATGGCGGCTGTCTTCCTGAAAGAACGGGTGCGCCCGGAGCAGCTGGCTGGCATCGCGCTGGCGGCGATTGGGCTGTACATGATCGCGACCGCGACTGAGCAATCGGCCAACCCGCTCGCGTTTATGCTGATCATCGCTTCGGCATTGACGTGGGCGGCAGCGACAATGTTTAGCAAAGCGGCGTCCAACCGCGCAACCGGGCCGGTTGACCCGCTTGCGTTCATGGTGTGGACGGCGGCCTTTCCACCCCTGCCCACACTGGCGCTGGCGTTTGTCATCGACGGTCCGCTGGCCATCGCCGCAGCAGTGACGCACCTGAACTGGTCGGTGGCGGCGGGCATCGCCTTCATCACCTACGGCTCCACCCTGTTCGGCTTCATGGTTTGGAACCGCCTGATCGCGAGCTATGGCGCAGGCTATGTCACGCAGTTCAGCCTGCTGGTGCCCGTTGTTGGCATGACCAGCGCCGCTGTAGTGCTGGGCGAAACCATCACCCCGGCCAAAGCGTTGGCCGGGCTGCTGGTGCTGGCCGGGCTGGCGCTGGCCATGTTTGGCGGCCGGGTGATCACCCGGTTTTCGGAAACTATTGCGCCGCGCGGCGCTTGATGGGCCGCGCGGCTGACACAGAATAAACGGCAATCACATCCCGGCCAAGCAGCCGGCAGGAGACAGACACCATGGAATACAAAGGATACGAGCAACTTATTGACTATCTCGACGCCAACAACGCGTCGTATCGCATCATCGATCACGCACCCGAAGGCCGCACCGACGTGGTCAGCGGCCTGCGCGGAAACGACTTGTCAGCGGCGGCCAAATGCATCGTGGTCATGATCAAGCTCAGCAAGAAAGAGAAGAAGCACGTGCTGGCGGTGGTGCCCGGCGACGCGCGCCTCGACCTGAACAAGATCAAGGCCATGTTCAACGGCGAATACATCAGTTTTGCGGCGCAGGATGTTGCCGAGAAGCTAACAGGCTGCAGTGCTGGCACCATCCTGCCCTTCTCGTTTAACCCGGACATGCAAGTGCTGGTCGACCCCGCCATGTTTAAGCACGAGGAAATTTTCTTCAACGCCGCGAGGCTCGACCGCTCGCTGGCGCTGAAAAGCGCCGACTACAAACGGCTGTCCAACGCACAGGAAGCGGCGATTGCGGCCGGCGCAGCCAGTGCGCAGCCGGCGGTAAGCGCCGGGCGGAAGGCAGAGGACGAAGGGCAAAAGACGGCGGACATGGCAAATGGGCAATCGTCAACGGACCAGGAGCCTATGTATGGGAAGGACAAAAACATTCCCGAACGGCTCTATAAGAAGCGCCACTCACTGGCGCACGTGATGGCGCAAGCGGTGCTGGATTTCTTTCCGGATGCGAAGCCGACCATCGGTCCGCCCATCGAAAACGGCTTCTACTACGACTTCGCCGTGGCCAAGCCCTTCACACCTGAGGATCTGTCCGCGATCGAAGCGCGCATGAGAGAGATTGTCAACAAAGGCGTCGGCTTTGAGCGCCGCGAGGTGTCGGAGGCCGAGGCGCGCGCGCTTTTCGCCGGCAACCCGTTCAAGCTGGAGCTGATCGACGGGCTGGTGAAAGGCGCGGGCGATGACATGGGCGATCAGAGTTCCGAGTCCCGAGTCCCGAGTTCCGAGCCAAAGACCTCGGGACTGACGATCTACACCCAGGACACCTTCACAGATCTGTGCCGCGGGCCGCATGTGGAAAACACGCGCGAAATTGATGCGAACGCATTCAAGATCAACGCGTCGTCGGGCGCCTATTGGCGCGGCGATGAAAAGAAGCCGATGCTGCAGCGCATCTATGGCCTGGCTTTCGATTCGGCCAAAGAGCTGGCGGACTATCTGTTCATGATGGAGGAGGCCAAGAAGCGCGATCATCGCAAGCTTGGCGCTGAGCTGGAGATCTTCATCTTCGACGATGAAGTGGGCCCAGGCTTGCCGCTCTGGCAGCCCAACGGCGCGGTGATGATCGAGCAGATCGAGGCGCTGGCCAAAAAGATGGAGCACGAAGGCGGCTACGACCGCGTCAAGACGCCGCATCTCAGCAAAGAGGCGCTGTTTGTGCGCAGCGGCCACCTGCCCTACTACGCCGAGAGCATGTATCCGCCGATGGAGCTGGAAGACGGCATCAAGTACTACATGAAGCCGATGAACTGCCCGTTTCATCACAAGTTGTACGCAGCCAAGCCGCGCAGCTATCGTGATCTGCCCATTCGCTTCGCCGAATACGGCACCTGCTACCGCTTCGAGCAATCGGGCGAGCTGTTCGGGCTGATGCGCGTGCGCAGTATGCAAATGAATGACGCGCACATCTACGTCTCTGAAGAACAGTTCGAGGACGAGTTCATGAACGTGGTCAGGCTGTATCTGCGCTACTTCGAGATTCTCGGAGTGGACAAATACGCGATGCGCCTCAGTTTGCACGACCCGGCCGGGCTGGGCAAGAAGTATGTCGACAACGCCGAGCTGTGGATCAAGACCGAAGCGATGGTGCGGCGCGCCATGATCAACGGCGGCGTGCCATTCTTTGAACGCGCCAACGAAGCGGCGTTCTACGGCCCCAAGATCGACGTGCAAATCTACAGCGCCATCGGCCGCGAGTTTTCACTGGCGACCAACCAGGTCGACTTCGCGGTGCCGCCGCGCTTTAATCTGACCTATGTCGACAAGGACGGCCAGGAGAAAACGCCCTTGTGCCTGCACCGCGCGCCGCTCAGCACGCACGAGCGCTTGATCGGCTTTCTGATCGAGCACTTCGCCGGCGCGTTCCCGTTGTGGCTGGCGCCGGTGCAAGGGCAGATCATTCCGATCGCCGACCGGCATATCGATTTCTGCATGCAAGTGAAGAAGTGCTTGGATGCCGAAGGCATGCGCGTCAAAGTCGACGACGGCGCGGACCGGATGCAGAACAAGATCCGCAAGGCGCAGGGGATGAAGATCCCTTACATGCTGGTGGTGGGCGACAAAGAGCAGGAAGCCGACAGCGTAGCGGTGCGGCTGCGCAGCGGCGAAGACCTGAAAGCCATGAGCGTGGCGGCGTTTCTCGCCCGCGCCAAGGCGCTGATCGCGAGTTATTCGCGCGAGTTATAGGCGAAATGAGACAGGAACCCGATTCGGCTTTTGCCGAATCGGGTTCCTGTCGGGTGTTTCAAAATGAAGAGATTCTTTCGCGCTGCGGCGCTGGTCTTTGTTGCGTTTCTGTTGATCATCGCCATAGGGTTTGTCACCTGGACGCGCGTGAGCCGTTATCCAGCGCTGGAGGATGCGCGCGCAGCGGCGCAAACGGCCAAACGCGTCAACGGCTGGTTGGTGTTTGAGCCGGCCACGCAGGCGACACACGGGATGGTCTTTTATCCCGGCGGGCTGGTCGATGCCGAAGCGTATGCGCCCATCGCCAAAGTATTGGCCGAGCGCGGCGTTTTGGTCGTGATTACCCCCGTGCCCTTGGAGCTGGCGGTGCTCAATGCCAACGCGGCAGATGGTGTGCGCGAGGCCTTTCCCAACGTCAAGAGCTGGGCCATTGCCGGGCACTCGCTGGGCGGCGCGATGGCGGCGCAATATGTGGCGACGCATGCCAGCGCTGCGCAGCCGTTCCAAGGCTTGGTGCTCTGGGGCGCGCCACTGAGCGGCGGCATCGATGTGTCCAAGCTGCCCATTCGGGTGCTATCGATTTATGGCAGCCTGGATGGGCTTTCTCCGGATCTGACCGCCACCGACCGCCGTAACGGCCTGCCTGCCGACGCAACACTCTTGGCAGTCGAAGGCGGCAACCACGCCATGTTTGGCGACTACGGGCCGCAGAAAGGCGACAACGCAGCCAAGATCGACATGCTGGCTGCGCGCGCGCAAATCGCCGATGCCACTGCTGATTTTGTATTGGGATTGGATCAGTAAGTCTGCCACCTTGCTGGGTGGTCCACGCCGATGTAACAATCGCAGCATGGAATAGCAGGCTCTTCGTTCAATTTGATGAAACGCCGCCACCGCAAGCGATCTCGGCGCGCCCAACGAGATTTTTTTTTCAACCAGCTGCTGCGTGTGCACTTTGAGGCTACAGCCAAGGGCCCGCCTAATTCGCCGCAGTTCTGGGATCGTGATACCTTGATCGATACGGCCTTTTGGGGCCAAAGTGAGTCATGGGAAAGGTTAAGACCTGAAAGGTCATGACCTTTCCGATCCGCTAAAATGACCTTCGGTCATTCAACCCCACAATCCATGAATACATCGCTGCCCGAACTGCGCCCGATGGACCTGGGCGACATCCTCGACAAAAGCTTTCGCCTGTATCGCCGCCATTTGCGGCCGTTGCTCACCATCGCCGCCATCGTCGGCATTCCGTCGCTGCTGTTGCAGGGACTGGCGCTGATTCCCTACTTTAACGCGCTCATGCCGTTTCTCGACCCAGAGCAGATGCAGAACAGCCAGGAACTGTTCCGAGACGGCGGCCAAGCATTTCTGGCCGGCTTTTTGCCGGCCTTGTGCCTGCTGTTGGGATCGTCGATTGTGGTGTCTTTTGCCTCGGTCATCCAGGCCGGGGCCATGGTTTCTGCCTGCTCTCACGCGATTTTGAACAAGCCTTTTACCGCGCGTGCGATGTACCGCCAATCGCTGGCGCGCTGGCGCCCACAGTTTGGCTTGATCGGCCTGGGCGTGCTTGTGGTCATCCCGGCCATCATCCTGGCCATCATCCCCTGCATCGGCGCGCTCGCGTTGCTGGTCCTCTCCATTCTCGGCGGCGTGCGGCTGATGTTCACCGAGCACTCCATCATGCTCGAGCAAAAGGGCGCCATTGAAAGCCTGAAACGCAGTTGGGCGCTCACGCGCGACAGCTTCTGGCGCCTCTTCGGCATTCTGATCATCATCGGGCTGTTGCTCGTCATCATCAGCGCGGTGCCAACCTACGCCGTACAGATTTCCAGCATGCTTCTGATGCCCCAGCAGCCCCTTGTCTCCAGCGTGCTGGTGACGCTGGTTTCGGGCATCGTGGGCATTCTGATTGGCGCGTTCACCTCCATGGCTTACACGCATCTGTACTACGACATGCGCGTGCGCAAGGAAGGTCTCGATCTGCAGCTGGCCATGGATCGCCTGGCCCAGACAAGCACGCCCGAGCCGGCTCAACCCGGCCCAATGGACCCCGGCGCGGAATGAACGAGCAAGAGCTGGACGAACTGCGGCGGATTTTCAGCCAGCCGCCCTTCACGCGCGGCAACGCCGTCAACAACTGGCTGGCCGATTTCTTGCGCGATCTGTTTGCAGGCGTGAGCCCGGAGGCCGTGCGCATCGGCGCAACCGTCGCCGCCGTGGCTATTCTGGTCGCGGCGGCGGTGCTGCTGATCCGCAACTGGCGCGCCAATCTGATCAGCGAAGCCTCGCCAGTAAGCGCGCCTGACGACAGCCTGCCACAAACGAGCGCCAAAGCCATCGACAACGCGCAACGACATGCGGGTGCAGGCGACTACCGCCAAGCCATGCGGCAGCTGTATCTGGCCACGCTTCTGCTGCTCGACGAGCGCGGCGCGCTCAAGTTCGACCGGGCGCTGACCAACCGCGAAACCGTGCGCGCGCTCAAACAGTCGGCCGAACTGGCCGCCGCGCTCAGTCCGGTCGTCGATGTTTATGACCGCGTCTGGTATGGCTTTGCGCCGCTCACGCCTGAACAGTTCGAACGCTATCGTGCCGCCATCGAAAGCGTTCGGCAGGTGCGCGCATGAAAGCGCCGGCGTCCCGTGCAAACCTGCTGGAGTTGGCGTTGGGCGGCGCGCTTATCGCTGGGCTTCTGGCATTCGCTTTCACCGCCAGCACCCGCCAGCAGCGCGAACAGGAAGCGCGCGGCACCTTCACGCCGTTCTCGGTTCGCTCGGCGGCCGACAGCGGCTTGTATGGCCTCGAAGCCTGGCTGAAGGAACTTGGGTTCACCACCCGTCGCCTCGAAGGCGAGCGATTTGCGCCAGACGACGGCATCAGCGTGCTGTTTGTCATGCCGCCATCGGTGGGCTACAGCGACGCCGATGCCGAACGGATCGCGGCGTGGGTCGAGGACGGCGGAACCCTGATCTATGCCTACAGCGACGGCGCGCCACGGCTGAATGCCATCTTGGGCGCGCACGCCGCTGACATGCCGTTTGCCCCGTTTGCCAAAGAAGCGTTGCCTGTGAACGGCGCCCCGATCACCAACAGCATCCGAGTCGAAGTGCGCGAGCGGCTGATCGTTGAGCCTGGCGCGTTCAACGGCGAGCCCGCCACGGTGCAGATGCGGGCGGGAGACAACGACGGCGCAGTGCTCGTGTCATTCCAGCGCGACCTGGGCACGGTGTATGTCACCACCGCGCCGTATCTGTTCACCAATGAAAGCTTGCGCGGCGCAGGTGCAAGCGCACGACTGGTGCGGCTGATGATGAACACCGACGCGCCAGCCACAGTGGCGTTCGATGAGTATCACCTGGGCTTTGACAGCGCCGCAGCGGCCAGCGGGGCGTTCTCACTTGCCACACTCTACGACACGCCGTGGGGCTGGGCGCTGATCTATCTCACCGTGCTCTCGTTGTTCACGCTCGCGCTGAACGGCCGGCGCTTTGGCCGGCCGGTGCCGCTGGCAGCCGCCATCGCGCGGCGCAGCCCGTCCGAATATGTGATCTCGATGGCCCAGCTCTTTCAGCGCAGCGGCAAACGAACGGCCATGCTCAAGCACTATCGCCACCGCCTCAAGCGCGCATTGGGGGCGCCGGCGGGCATCGACGCCAACTTGCCCGATGGCGAATTTGTCGAGGCGCTGACGCGCGTGCGCGACGATTTGAACAGCGCGCGGCTGATCGACACGCTGCGCGACATGAACCGCGCCGACGCAGATGAAGCCACGCTGCTGCGCCTGGCGCGCGCCGCGACCGAAATCGATTCGTTCAAAACCAGTCCCTTGGAGGCACGATGAATACAGTCCAAGAGTGCGCTGCCGCTCTGCATGCCGAGGCGCACAAAGCCATAGTCGGCCAGAGCGACGCGTTTGAGCAAATGCTGGTGGCGCTCTTTTCGCGCGGGCACGTGTTGCTTGAAGGCGTGCCCGGCACCGCCAAAACCCTGGCGGCCAAAACGCTGGCGCACCTGGTGCGGGCCGATTTTGCGCGCGTGCAATTCACACCGGATTTGATGCCCTCGGACATCATCGGCACGCAGGTCTACGACCAATCGAGCGGCCAGTTTCATACGCGCAAAGGCCCGATCTTCACCAACATCCTGCTGGCCGACGAGATCAACCGCGCGCCGGCCAAAACGCAATCGGCCCTGCTCGAAGCCATGGAAGAGCGCCAGGTCACGATCGAAGGCCAGCGCTTTGCACTGCCCGAGCCGTTCATGGTGATCGCCACCCAAAACCCGGTCGAATACGAAGGCACATATCCGTTGCCCGAAGCGCAGCTCGACCGCTTTCTGTTCAAGATTCTGGTCGACTATCCGTCTGCCGCGCAAGAAGGCGAAGTGCTGCGCCGCTATCACGCCGGCTTTGATGCGCACGCGCTCAACAGCGCAGGGCTTGCCCCTGTGATCGATCCGGCGGAGCTCGAACGCCTGCGCGCCGAGATCAAAGCCGTGCGCGTAGAAGACGGCCTCTTCGACTATGTGACGCAGATCGCCGCGGCCACGCGCAAATCGAGCGATCTTGTGTTGGGTGGCAGCCCGCGCGCGTCGATCGCCATGCTGCTGGCCGCCAAAGCCTCGGCGGCCATGCAGGGCCGCGACTATGTCGTGCCCGACGATGTCAAATCGCTCAGCTATCCGATTCTGCGCCATCGCATCATGCTCAAGCCCGAGGCTGAGATCGAAGGGCTCACACCCGACGCGGTGATCAAGCGCGTGCTGGGCAAGGTCGAGGTGCCGCGATAGGACGCGCCTGACATGCAGCTCACCCGCCGCGCCTTTGCCTTGTTTGCGCTGGCCGCCGTTGTGCTGGCGGGCGGATTGGCCGCGCCAATTCTGATCGTCGTAGCCGGGGTGTATGTGGCGCTGCTGGTCCTCGCGGTGCTGGCGGATCGACGCATCTCTGCCCAGCCGGCCGACTTTGCGCCGCGGCGCATCCACGACCAACGGCTTTCGCTCGGCGCGAACAATGCCATCATCGTCTGGGTGGACTATCGCGGAACGCGGCCCGTGTGCATTCTGGCGCGCGATGAATTCCCGCCCCAGTTCAGCGCCAGCGCTGAGCAGCTTGGGCATGCGCAACAGATTGGGATGGCCGATGAGGCAAAGGCGGCCGTGCCAAAGCGCAGCCTGCTGGGGGATGGCGCGGGCTATTTGCCGCTGGCCCCGCGCGCATCGGCGCAGCTGCGCTACACCGTGCGCCCGACACGCCGGGGCGACTATCGTTTTGGCGACATCAATCTGCGCTGGCAGGGCGTGCTGGGACTGGTGCTGCGGCAGGCGTCGTTTGCGGCCGCCGCATCTGTCGCGGTCTATCCCAATCTGCTCGATATCCGGAAATACGACCTGTTGGCGCGCCGCGGCATGTTGCAGGAAATGGGGTTGCGCCGCTCGCGCCGCTTCGGCGCCGGCAGCGATTTCGAACGGCTGCGCGAGTATCAAAACGACGACGAGTTTCGCCGCATCGACTGGAAAGCCACCGCCCGGCGCGGCAAGCCCACCGTGCGACAGTTTGAAACCGAGCGCAGCCAGAACATCGTCGCCGCAATCGATGTCGGCCGGCTGATGAGCGCGCCGGTCGACGCACTTGAAAAAGTCGACTATTGCGTCAACGCCGCATTGATGCTGAGCTATGTCGCCGGCATGCGCGGCGACAAGGTCGGGCTGCTGGCGTTTGCCGACGACGTGCAGATCTGGCTTTCACCCAAAGCTGGCAAGGGCCAGTTTTACCGCATGCTGGCGCAGTTGTACGCGCTGCAATCGCAGCCGGTTGAGTCCGATTTCGGGCGCGCCTTTGCCTATCTGGGCGTCAAGCTCAAAAAGCGCTCGCTGCTGGTGGTGATGAGCGATTTGGCGTATGGCAGCGCCACCGACACCGTGGTGGCGCAGATGGCGCTGTTGCGGCAACGCCATCTGCCCTTGCTCGTCACCGTCAACGATCCACAGCTTTTTGCGCTGGCGGGCCAGCCGCCGGTCGACAGCGCCTCGACCTATCAACGGGCGCTGGCCGAACAGGTGCTGGCCGAGCGCGCGCTCACGCTGGATCAACTGCGGCAGCGCGGTGTGCTGACGCTGGATGTGCCGGCCAACCAGCTCTCGATCGGTGTGGTCAACCGCTATCTGGAGCTGAAGTCGCGCGGCGTGATCTAGCGGCCAACAATAGATACGCATACAGCAGCACGCCGCTGCCAATGCCGATCACGTATTTGACCGCGGACGGGACCGTCTCTGACGGCGAGAAAAACCCTTCGATCAACCCGGCGATC
>JANMNW010000088.1:0-1572 GCA_031368515.1 Chloroflexota bacterium | reverse complement strand
GCGACATTGGACTCCGAGATGCGGGATTTCAACGCCACCCATTGCGGACGGCGTTTCTCGCTGCGCCCACTGCGATGCCCGCCCGAATCCTCAAACCAGATCGGCGTCAGGCCGCGCCGCTCAGCCTCGGCGACAACCCGTTCGCGCTGATTCTCTACGCTGACCTGATCGACACCGCTACGAACTACCGACTTGCGTCCGTAGCAGAGGGCAGTCGTGCGGTTTGATTTTGTGATAGCTCGCGGCATAAGTTTGCAATGTCCTCACACATAGCGACGCAATCGGGGTTATCGAGCCAGTATAGAGGCGCGCCCAATGTTGAATTGATGGCGCGGAGCGCCCGTTTCGGTCTGCGTTGTATGTTAATCACGATTGAATCTCTGCGATTAGATAACCATCTGCGCTCACGCGCACGTCGTATCCATGCTCGAACAGATACGCACACGTTGCGCCATAGCGCGCGGCGTCGCCGTCGTACCAAACCTGCCCGGCCAGCCACGCGCGCACATCGCCGCCGCTCATGGTGAAGTCGGTAATGTCCTTCGCGCCGTCCCCGGGCAAACTGACGCGCGTGCCAAGTTCGGCCCACTTCGCTGCGCCCTTCGCGCCCGCACCGTCGCGGTCAAACGCCAGCAGCAGCCGCAGCCCGCGCAAGGCGATGCGCCAGCGCAGCGAAGGCGCCTTTCCTGCGCTGCCAAATGTCACTGCGACCAGGCCGGGCGGGGCGTGCTGTTGCGCCAGCAGTGTGTCGAATTCGCCTTCACACAGCAGCGCCGTGCAATCGCTGTGCAGCGCGTCAGCGCCATACAGCGCCGCGATGCTGCCCGTTGTCTTGAAATACTTGTCCGGCCCGCTGTAGGCGCTGCCGTCTTCGTTTAGCCGGCGGATATTGACCGACCACAGCCAGCCAGCCGCGCGGCATGGGATGGTGATGCCGCGAATGGCGGTGACTTTCTCGCGATCGGTTAATCCCCAATCGCGACCAGCGGCGTAGCGTGTGGCCGGGTTGAAGCCCAAACCGGCGGCGCGTATCGTGTCATCACTCAGGCCACGGCCGCGCAGGTAGGCAAGCGCGCGTGCGCCTTCCGGCGTCCACAGCTTCGCCGCGCACGCGTCGGCAAACGTGCGCGCCTTGCATTGCCAGCGTTCGCAGGGTGGGAATTCGTCGGGCATCGGCTCCGGCTGGGCGGCTGCTGGCCGGGCAGGGTGGCGCGTAATCGTGTCGCCGCCCAACGCGCGGATGGCGTCGCCGGTCATCATGCCATGCCGCCAGCACATGTATTCGATGGCGTCTCCGGGCTGCGTGTGGCAGTGACGGCAGGCGAAATAATGACGGCCGTTGTGAACCTGCACCCGAAACGAGTCATGCACGCGGCTCTTGGGGTTGCCGCAGCCCTTCGGGCATGATCCGTGCTTCTCGCGGTCATTGCCATGCAGCGGGGTGCCGTCGCGTTCGACCTGTGCGAACAAGTCCACGGCGGCCAGCAGGGTAGGGATGTCGGTTGTCATAATTCTTGCTAGTTCGTCACAGGTGACCTGTTACCTGTTACTCCCCTATAGAACTAGGGGAAG
>JANMNW010000072.1:0-20261 GCA_031368515.1 Chloroflexota bacterium | reverse complement strand
GTCAGCGTCGCAAAAGCTACGGCGCCGACGTCGCTGTGGGTGCCGCGGTCATCGTCGGTTCCGGAGTCGCGGTGTCCGTTGGCGAAGCCACAGCCGTGACGGTCGGCGGTGCGGTTGTCGGCGTGTGGGTGGCCGACGGCAGTGGTATCGGCGTCGCCGTACCGAGTGTGGCCGTCGGCGTGGCAGTGCGGGTGGGCGTGTTTGAGGGCGTGGGCGGCGGTGTGGCCGAAGGGGTGATTGTCGGCGGCGTTGTCGCGGTTGGAAGCGGGGTGGGCGGAATGGCCGCCGCCGTCGGCAGCACATCAAAGGCTGCTTCGTTGGAGCGGCTGACGACATCTTCGCGCACGAACCCGATCTGACCCCCTGGCAGTATCACCTGAAACCATAGCAGGCCGTCGTTGAGCCCGCGCGTCACCGCGATCGCCTGCAACTGCGTGCGCTCGCGCAGCACATCCAGTACGGCGTAGTTGGTGCCCGGCCCGCTGCGCACACGCCCGCCCCCCTGCAACACAGTCACGATGGGTTTGGGCTTCTCCGACGGTGCGGTCGTCACAGTCGGAATCGCCACCGTCGGCTCGCCGGCTGGTTGCGTCGACACCACTTCGCTATTGGGCGTGATTTCCTGAGGCGGCGGGATGATGACCGCCTCGGTAGCGATGGGTGTGGGCGTCTGAGGCGTGGCGGAAGGCGTGCCGCTGATCAAGCTGGCCACAAGCGTCAAGCCGATCCCCACCACCGCCAGCACGCCCGCCGCGATGCCCAGCCACTTGAGTGTGTTGCGGTTGCGCGTCATCTGCGTGTCCGAGGAGCCGGAGGTCAGAGTGTCGCCCGCTGTTGCAGCGTTGTTGCCCGCTTCGGGGCCAAAGCCCATGTCCGCCGCGCGGCGCAGCTTCTGATTGGCCTCGGTGATGGGTTTGCGTGAAGCGGCGCTGGGAGCGCTGCCGGTCTGCGTTGTTTTTGGCAAAGCCCGCACCGCGTCGGCGAAAGCCGTGGCCAGTTCGCTGGCCGTGGCATAGCGGTCGTTTGCGTCTTTGGCCATGGCTTTGGCGGTGATCGCATCGAGCGCGTCCGGAATATCCGCGCGATGCTCTCGCACATGCGGCACCGGATCCATCACGTGCTTCATGGCCACGCTGACGCTGGTCGGCCCCATATATGGCGGCACACCGGTGAGCACTTCATACAGCACGGCGCCGAGCGAGTAAACATCGCTGCGCTTGTCGATGGGTTTGCCCAGCGCTTGCTCCGGGCTCATATAGGCCGGCGTGCCCAGCACCACGCTGCCGGTCATATTGATCTGGCTGTTGTCGCCTTCAAAGAGCTTGACAATGCCAAAGTCGGTAAGAAACGCGTCGCCACTGGCGTCAAACAATATATTGGCCGGCTTGAGATCGCGATGCACCAAACCATGCGCATGTGCCACATCCAACGCTCCGCCGATGCGTTCAGCGATGCGCGCGGAATCAGCCAAATTGAGCCGGCCAAACGTGAGCAGATCGGACAAGGAGCCGCCCGGCATAAAGCGCATCACCAGGTAGGGTTGCCCGTCGTCTTCGCCGAAGTCATACACCGTGACGATGGCCGGGTGATCGAGCGCGGCGATGATACGCGCTTCGCGTTCAAATCGCGCGCGAATGCTGGCTTGACCCTGCAAATTGCGCGAGAGCACTTTGATCGCCACATCGCGGCGGAAACGTGGATCGTGCGCAAGATACACCACGGACATTCCGCCGTGGTCGAGCTCTTGTTTGATCTGGTAGCGGCCAATATTGCGCAACTTCATGCACCCTCGCAGTGTGGGTGGCACAGCCGGCCTGGCCACATCCTTGCCCAATTGTAAGGGAGGAAAAACTGCTTCCAGCGCCACCGGCGCTCTTGGGTCTGCCCTCCCTGCGTCTCCGTTGTCCGCCTGTGTTTGTGCCCGTCTCCGTGGCCGATGACAGAGTCGATATCGGACACGGCGACGGAGAAGGACACGATCGAGTTAAGCGCCGGTTCGGTGCTGGGTCACATACGAGTGCCAAGCTCGTTCGACTTGCGCGCGGGTGTGCGCCAGAGAACCGCTGGTGTCAATCACCACATCCGCGCGCGCCAGTTTGTCGGCCTGCGCGTTTTGTGCGGCGATGCGTGCCTGCGCTTCCGCCTCGCCTAAACCGCGCTCGCGCATGAGCCGCTCCAGCTGCAACGCAGGGGGGCAGTACGTGACCCAGGTTTGGCGGCAAGCTTCGGACCAGCCGCTTTCAAACAGTTTGATTACTTCGATCACGCAGATCGCGTCGGCCGGCGTCGCCAGGATGCGGGCGCGCATCTCGGCGCGCACAGCTGGGTGGGTGATGGTTTCCAGTTTGCCAAGCAACTTCGGGTTTTGAAAAACCAAAGCGCCCAACGCCTTGCGATCCAGCGAGCCGTCAGGCTTTAGAAACTGCGCGCCAAACTCGTCGGCGATCCGGGCCAAGGCCGGTGTTCCCGGGGCAACACAATCGCGCGAAACCTGGTCGGCATCAATGACGATTCCGCCTAGCTTGTGGAGCATATTGCCGACTGTGCTTTTGCCCGTGGCAATATTGCCCGAAAGGCCGAGAATACGGCGCAGCTGCCGGAGTTTTGTCAGAGATTCAGTCATGGAACTGGGGATCAATCGAACCGCTTGCAGCTCGTGCTGTTCCGCGCGGCACTCTGGGCAGCATGCCAAACATCAGGTTGGACACGATTCGTAAAGCACCTACCAAAGGCCAGTTGTGGGTTAACAATAGCCTAAGATCAGGTTCGTTAGGTAGACTTTGTTGAAAGGCCAGCGTGTTGCGCTGCTCAGGGAGATGTTTGGAGGAAGGCGTCTAATTATCATAATGAATACTCAATCGGCCTGCCATGATGTGCAGAGATCAATTTCAAAAAAAATCAATGCTCTTAGCGTTACACTTGGTTTTGCCGTTGCCTCGGCCATGCTTTTCCCGGCGCATTCTGTGCCAGCTGTGGCATCCTCATCAGCGGTAAGCGCCGCAACGGCCTCACCCATTCTGCTTATTGTCAACAATTCCAGTGGCGCGCCCTTTGGCGATTATCTGGGCGAAATCCTGCGATATGAAGGCCTGAACTTGTTTGAGCGGGTTGAGCTCGCCAGCCTCACGGGTGGTCAGATTAGCCAGTATCCGCTCGCAATCCTGGCAGAAACAGCGCTTACCGCAGGTCAGGCGACTGTCCTGACAAATTATGTCAGTGGAGGCGGTCGATTGATCGCATTTCGCCCAGATTCGCAAATCAAATCACTTTTTGGATTGGGCGCGGCTTCTGGACCGCTGACAGACGGCTATCTCAAAATAACTGCGTCTGGCGCGGTCAATGGCGTGCCAGTCAGCCTGGAATCGACCGACGTGTCGCTGCAGTTGCACGCACCGGCAGATCGTTACGCGCTGGAAGCAGCGGCAACCGAGATTGGCCGGCTCTATAGCGATGCGACCACCCCCACCGTCTTTCCGGCGATCGCTGCAAAAGGCAAAGCCGTGGCATTTACCTATGACCTGGGGCGAGCTGTGGCGGGCCTGCGCCAGGGCCGTTCCACGGGACTGACGCGCGCCGGCGTGCCGGTATCGACGACCCACCAACTGTATGACGGCTGGCTCGATCTGAATCGTTCCGCTGTCATGCAGGCGGATGAACAGACCCGGTTGTTTGCCATCATCATCGAAGCGCTTATGCGCAGCAGCGGCGTTTCGGACGCCGGCGCGCTGCCATTGCCGCGCACTTGGTACTTTCCCCAGCGCGCGCGCTCGGTGCTGATGGTGACAGCCGACGCGCACGCCAACCCATACAGCTATTTCACCGCACTCTCTGATACGGTTAAGGCCAATGGCGCCAACGCATCGATATTCACGTCGATTGGCGACGATCTGGCCAACGGCAAGATGAACCAGTGGCTCGCGGCGGGCCATACCGCTGGCGTGCTGATGGGTGCAACAAACGACGATATCACTGGGGCCTATGTCATCACCAATCTCACCGACGGCTTTGAAACTTTGACGGGCTACTTCCTGAGCACCTACGCGATTTCGCCCTCGCTCACGTATCGCACGGCGCTCAATGGCTGGGAAGGCTGGTCGCGCGGCGCAGAGATTGCGGCCAATGCCGGTTATAAGATGGACCTGAATGCGTTTCACCATGGACCGTGGCTGCGCAAGCCCGATGGCACGTGGGCGCGCGGTCACCTGACCGGGGGCGGACGCCCTATTCAATTTGTCACGCCCAATGGCGCGATCGTGCCGGTGTTTCAACAGCCCACGCAGCTGGTCGACATTCAGTTGACGGACATCCTCACAACCTTCGAGAATCTAAGTCCGCAAAATGCCACCGTTCCGACGCGCCGGTTCATCGACGCCAGCGTGAATGGCGATTACGCCGCTATCGGCTTTTCGTTGAATGTCGACTATGCATATCCGGAAACCCTCTACTGGGTGAGCGACACACTGCGCTATGCCAAAGCCAAAGGCGTGCCGTCCTACACGACCGATCAGTGGCTGACTTTTACCGAGGCGCGCCACTCTGTGCGCTATGGCAATGTCACATGGACGGGCAGCAATCTGACTTTGGCGTTCTCCATGACCGTCAGCAACACCGCCGGCATCTCCATTCCGGTTATGCTGCCCCCATCATTTGGCGGCGGCAGCGTCACTGGCATCACCGTTGATGGGCAGCCAGCCCCCTTTGCCATTGACGTGGTGAAGCAGACCTCTTACGTGTTCTTCGATGTGGCGGCGGCCAATCACTCGGTTGTCGTGTCCTACACGCCGGATACGCCGCTCAGCGGCCTTTCTGCCACCAACAGCGGCGCCAACCAGCTTTTCAAGCCAATAGTATTCACCGCGACGCTTGCCACCGGTTCCAACGCCACGTATGTCTGGACGTTTGGCGACGGCACCTTTGGCTCCGGGCGGGTGGTCACGCACACTTTCTCACTCTTCCCCAGCACTGGGTATTACGATGTCAATGTGCGCGCCACAAACGGACTGGGCGCGCTGAACGCCACCACCCGAGTGGGAATCAGCCTGCCGCCTGCCGCCTATCTGCCGCTGATGCGCAAGGCTTTGCCGTAAACTATGCGCTCGAATGAAGATCGTTCTTCCGGTTCACCACTTCCCGCCCCGGCATTCCGCCGGGGCGGAGTTGTATACCTTTCGCCTGGCGCGCTGGTTGATGGACCGTGGACACGCTGTTGATGTTGTCACGTTTGACTCCATCGAGAGCGGCGCGCCGGATGCGCTGAGCGTCGCGCGCGACACCCATGAGGGCGTGCCCGTCTGGCGCCTGAGCCTGGACCTCATGCACGCGCCTGAGCGCCGGCGCTGGACATTCGACAACCCGCTTCTGGGCAATTGGCTGCGCCAGCTTTTTGCGGACAGCAAGCCCGACCTGGTTCACTTTCAGGCGGGTTATCTGATCGGCATTTCGGCGATGCGCGCGGCGCGCGACGCCCAGGTGCCGTCGCTGTTGACCTTGCACGACTACTGGTTTTTGTGCCCCCGGCATACATTGTTGCGCGGCGACGGCAGCTTATGCGAGCACATCCCGGACAACCCGGCCGAATGCGTGTGGTGCTACGAATACATGTGGGAAGGGCGGCATCGCAAGCTCAACCAGGCCACGCTGGGCGTTCATCACGCCATCACCCTGCGCACAATGCCCGCCCAGGCGGTGCGACGCATGGGCGATCGCCGCGCCGGCGCGGCCGAGGCGCTGGCGGTTCCGCGTTTTGTCATCGCGCCTTCCGAGTATCTCGGGTCGCGCTTCGCGCCTTGGGTGGATGATCAACGGCTGCGTGTGATCCGCTATGGCATCGATCTGAAGCCGTTCGATGCGCGTCCGCGCCCGGAAGCAACGGGGGGCCAGGCATTGCGCATCGGCTATATCGGCCAGATTGCATCGCACAAAGGCGTGCATGTGCTGATCGACGCCTTCCGGCGCTTGCGCAGCGGCGCCCGCCCGCTTGAGCTGCACATTTATGGTGGCTTGCCGGAAGACAGCTATGTTGCGTCGCTCCGGCGGCAAGCGGCGGACGACGCCCGCATTCAGCTGCATGGCCGCTTTGAGAATGCGCGCGTGGCTGAGATTCTGCGCGGGTTTGACGCGCTGGCTGTGCCGTCGATCTGGTACGAAAACATGCCGCTGGCGATTCTGGAATCGTATGCCGCCGGCACGCCGGTGATCACATCGAGCACTGGCGGCATGGCTGAGCCGATTCATCACGAGCGCGATGGCATGCTCTTCAAGCTTGGCAACGCCGCCGATCTGGCGCGCACGCTGCAACGACTGGTGGATGAGCCCGCCCTGCTGCGCACTATTCAGGCCGGCGCGTGCGACAACCGTCCGTACAGCATCGATGAAGAAATGTCGCGTGTGTTTGCGCTCTATGAAGCGGCGCTCGGTGCAAAGCAGCCCTGAGGAATACCTCTAGCTGGCCTTGCCCAGATAAATCGGGCCTTCCGGATTCGGAGTGGGACTGCCGCCTAGTTTTTCGACCGTGACGCCAAACGCCTGAAAGTTGACGAAGTTCTTGTCGGAAGGCACAACGGCGCGGCCGTTGCCCTTTTCATCCACTTTGATGATGACCGAGGGCAGCGGGTTGGAGCCTTCAATCAACCACAACTGATAGTCGCGCCCTTCCGGCAACGGCGGCAAATTGGCCACCGTGACCAGCGCGGCGTCGGTCTTGGGCGAATAAAAGATCGTTACTGCGCCTTGCTTATAACTGTCAGACGAAGCTGGCAACGCCGCGCTGCGCACATCGGGCTGCGAAATAATCGCCAGCTCGCTTTGAACGGAGGACAGCTGCGTCTGGGCAGTTTTGAGCGCCAGCGCCGACTTATCGGCGTTGCCCTCGGCTTCTGCCAGCTGGGTCTGCGCCGCATTGATACGCGCCTGCGCGTCGGAAAGCTGCCGGCGCAGATCGGCGGAAGTGCGTTCCAGCTCGGCCACAGCCTGGTCTTTGTGAATGACCGTTTGCTGGGTGGTGTTCAACTCGCCGCGCAGATCGGTAATCTCCTTGCGCATGGCGCTCATGTCGCGCTGCACCTGCACCAGGTTGTAGCCCAGAAACGCTGCGGCCGCGGTGCTGATCACCGCCAGCCCAAGACCCAAGCCGCGCAGCAGCGCCCACAGCCCGCTTGATTGCTGTGCAGGAGCCTGTGCAGCCTTGCTGCGGCTGGCCGCATCCAGGCGCTTCTGCAAAGGAGTGATCTCGGCATCGATATGAGCCATCAGCCGGCGCGTGGCGGCGGCCGATGGCTCCACCGGTTCGGGTGCGATTTGCAGCGAGCGGAGCAGCGCGCGTTCTTCCCCCAGGCGCGACTGGACATACGGCGATGCGGCCACGAGTTTTTCGAACTCGGCCGCTTCATCCGGCTCCAACGCTCCCAGCGCGTATAGCGCAATCTTGTCTGCAAGCTCCATGATCGTCGTCTCGCTTACTGATCGCCCACTTTGGGCCATAGCACTTTCTTTAACAGCATCATGCTCTGACGCACCCGGCTGTGAACCGTGCCAACGGGTTCATCCAGATGCAACGCAATTTCGCGGTGTGTCATTCCTTTGTAATAGGCCAGCTCAATGATCTGGCGATGAGCATCTGGCAGCCCGTTCATGGCCGAAAGCACGTGCGTCCGCGAAAGATTTGTCACCGCGGCGTCATGCGTGTTGGCGTCGTCATCGGGCAGATCCCAGTCTTCATGCTCGGGCGCATCGATGGCGACCGTCGTCTTGCTGCGGCGCCGGCGCAACGCATCGATCGACATGCGATGAACGATGGTCAACAGCCAGGTGCGGGCGCTGCCGCGCGCTGGATCAAACTTTTCGGCGTGATTCCACACGCGCACAAAGGCGTCGTGCAACACATCTTCGCCGGCTGCGCGGTCGTCGAGAATGCGCACGGCCAGACCCAGCGCCTGCGGAGACAGTCGCTCGTAAAGCGTCTGAAACGACTGCCTGTCCTGCTGCGCGATGCGCAACAGGAGTGCGTTGTCGTCTACAGGCGCCTCAACTGATGGGGGTCTCACGGCTTGAATAACTGTATCACGCAGCAGAGAAACCGGCATCAGGGGCACGGCCAGCTCGTTCAAGATGAAGGCACATCCCAGCTTTGGGCCGCGACTGTTTTTCGCGGCATTACCAGTAATACGTGCATGCCGTCGGTTTGCATTGCCTGCCGCGTAGGCCAAACGTCATCATGCGCCCGCCCTCGTTCGTCGTAAAGATGGAATGCTCGCTCAAAAAAGCTTGCGCTGTGCGGCGCGGCTTTTGGGCTGTTGGATTGCGATTGTAATTGTGGAGAGGTGTTGATATGCGTAGATTGAAAACAAGACTTAACTTTATTGGCATGGCGTTGCTGGCTTTGTCGATGGCGGCTGCGACTCTGGCTGGGCCGCTCAGGCTGGCCAGCGCGCAAAACCCGTCGCCGGGCCAGCAGGTCGTCTATCTGCCGATGACCAGCACGGGTGACGGAGATGTCGAATCTGTAGCGGCGGCCGATCAGCTGATGTCCAGCATGGCCGGAATGGAACAGTCGCGCGGCGCCACATTCAAGACGCTGACGCGCGCGTTGATCGTGTCTGGCATTGCCAAAGATCTGCTGCTGGCCCGATCGTTCACGCTGTTCGCCCCAAGCGACGCGGCGTTTGCCACGCTGCCAGCCGGCACGGTGGACACGCTCCTGAAGCGTGAGAACCATGACAAGCTCAAGAGCCTGTTGCGCTATCACGCGCTAGGCACGCGCGTCAGAGCCGCCGACGCCATCGCTCTGAGCGGCACAATGGTAAAGACCCTTAATGGCGAAGACATTGCCATTCGCTATGACGGCCAAAACTTGTTCATCAATGAATCCAAAGTGGTCGCCGCTGATGTGCCCTTTCTCAATCGCGGTGTGATTCACGTAATTGACACCGTGTTGATCCCGCCCTCGTTCACTCCCGCGCCAGCCAAAGACATCGTGGACACGGCGGTGGCTGCGGGAAACTTCAAGACGCTGGTGGCGGCGGTCCAGACTGCGGGGTTAGTCGATGCGCTGAAGGCTCCGGGTCCGTTGACGGTATTCGCGCCGACCGACGACGCGTTCGCCAAGCTGCCTGCCGATCTGATCGCCGCGCTGCTCAAACCGGAGAACAAAGGCAAGCTGACCGAAATCTTGACCTATCACGTGCTGGTCGGCAAGGTGCTGAGCGCCGATGCGCTGAAACTTGACGGTGAGGAAGTCGAAACGCTGGGCGGCGCGGAGATCAAGATCAGCGTGCGCAACGGCATGCTGTTCATCAACGAGTCAAAGGTGATCGCCGCCGACGTGATGGCCAGCAACGGCGTGATTCACGCCATAGACACTGTGCTGATCCCGCCGGGTTTTGTGCCGCCGACGACCGCGAAGGATATCGTGGACACGGCGGTTGCTGCGGGCAACTTCAAGACCCTGGTGGCGGCGGTGCAGGCTGCGGGATTGGGCGATGCGCTGAAGGCTCCGGGTCCGTTGACGGTGTTTGCGCCGACCGACGACGCGTTCGCCAAGCTGCCGGCTGGTCTGGTCGCCTATCTTCTCAAGCCAGAGAACAAAGAGACGCTCAAAAAAGTGCTGCTATATCACGTGGTCGATGGAGCAGTGTCGAGCGCGCAAGCCAAACATCTGTCGAGCGCAAAGACTCTGCAAGGCGACCGAGTGCATCTCAGCTTTAACGGCGTCGACCTGTTCGTCAACGGTGCGCGCGTGGTCGCCGCGGATGTGCAGGCGAGCAACGGCGTGATCCACGCGATTGACACTGTATTGATTCCCGACCTGACCATCGCGCAAGTGTTGGAAGCATCCGGCAACTACGGCACGTTTATCGCGGCGATGAAAGCCGCCGGCTACTACTGGCAGTTGCAGGCGCCGTTGGGTTGGCAGACCGTGTTTGCGCCAACCGATGCTGCCTTTGCCAAGCTGCCCGCTGGCACGGTCGATCGCCTGTTGTTGCCGGCCAACCTCGGCCAGCTGCAAAGCCTGTTGCGCTATCACCTCGGCATTGGCCGCGCGACCGCGTATGAACTGAATTACTACACGCGCATTCACAGCCAGTTGGGTGGGGCGATCAACACCAAATTGGTTGACGGCGTGCTGGTGATCAACGGCAGTGTCAAAGCGGTGAATACGGATGTCAATGCTGTGAACGGAATAGTGCACGGGATTGACACTGTGCTGACGCCGCAACACTGAGTTGAATCGCAGGGTGTGACCACTCTCCGGGGCCGTACTACCCCTGGAGGGTCCCACCACTCCCGGAGGGTGGTCACACCCTGCGATTCACATAACACGGGGCGGCGTAGGCTGGATAATTGCCGCCCATGCGAACGTTGACTGCGACAAGTCTATTTCTCTTGCTTGTTCTTTGGGCGCCTGCCAAGCCAGCAGGCGCCCAACCTGTCGAACCGACATTTGAGGCATCCGGCCCCGGCGTTCATTTGCGAACGTTGCCCAGCGTGCTCGCTGCGCGCGTGGCTGAGCTTCCCCTGAAAAAGACTTTTCCACTGCTGGCCCGCACGGCCGACTCCTCCTGGGTGGCGCTGCGCATGGCCGGCACAACCATTACAGGCTGGGTGCCGGTGGGACTTGGGCAAGTTCAAGGCGACATCGCCAGCCTGCGGGCGCAGCCGCGTCCGCATCTCAACGCCCCGCCCGGCACAACCGCGTCGAAAAGGCCGGCCTGGATCAAATCGACCGAGCGTGGCCGGCAGCTGTTTGCGCGGGCCATCGCTGCTGGCCGCGATGGCCGCGTTTTTACCATTGCTGGCGACAGCAACTCGGCATGGCAGCACAACTTGGGCACCATCGTTTCCGGGCGCCGCAACTTTTCAACCGATCGAGCGCTTGGCCCGGTCGTCGCGCGGTTTGACCCCTCGTTTGCCTGGGTGAGTGTCGCTGTGGGCGGCGGATTTCGCGCGGCCGACATGTTCCTGTCTGAAAATACACCGGCGATCTGCCGGCCGGCCGAACCCATGTTTCCCTGCGAGTTGCGGCGCTCCAACGCAAGTGTGGTGTTTATCCAGCTGGGCACCGGAGACAAGTTTGTCTGGCAGGACTATGAATCCAATATTCGAAAGATGATCGACCACGCCTTGGCCCAACAGGTGCTGCCGGTGTTGGTGACCAAAGCCGATGATCTCGAATCGATTCAAGGCGGTGCTTCGCTCAATTACATCAATGACACGTTGCGGCAACTCGCAGCTGAATACAAGCTGCCGCTGATCGACTTTTACGTCGGCACGGGGTCGTTGCCGGTTGTGCCAAATCCCGAACTGCCCAAGCGGCCGTTTACCCAAAACGGCTTGTTGGATGAGTGGGGCTTGTACTTTCACCTGTCTGATGAAGCGTTTGATCTGCGCCTGCGTTCCACGCTGCAGATGCTGGCCGCGGTGACCGGCGGATGAAGTGAAGGACGCGCCCATTGCGCTAGACTGGGCCAATGCCCAAAATCGTCATCATTGGCGCAGGGAGCGCAACATTTGGCGCCGCTCTGTTGGGCGATCTGTTCAGTTATCCGATCCACTTTCGCGACTGTGAGATCTGGCTGGTAGACACCGATCCGCAGGCGCTCGACACCATTGCGCGCTTCGCCGGCCGCATCAACCTTTCGCAAGGGCAGATGCTCGACATCCGTGCCAGCACCCAGCGCCGCGACGCTTTGCCGGAGGCCGATTTTGTCATTCTGACGGTGGCGGTCAATCGGCTGGCTGCCTGGCAACGCGACTGGCAAATTCCCCTGAAACACGGCGTGCGCCATGTGCTGGGTGAAAACGGCGGCCCGGGCGGGTTGAGCCACGCGCTGCGCAGCATTCCGTTGGCGCTGGAAATTGCGCGGGATGTCGACGCGCTTGCGCCCAATGCGCTGTTGTTGAACTTTAGCCATCCGCTCAGCCGGGTGTGCATGGCCATTCACTCCCACACGCGGGTGCGGGTGGCCGGTCTCAGCCGGAATATTGACGAAGGCTATCTCCTGGTCAATCGCATGTTGGGCATCGTCAAGGCAAAAGGCAGTGTCAGCGACGGTGTTCAGCTAATTGAACGCCGCATTCACATCACCGCAGCCGGGCTTAATCGATTCAGCTTTATGCTGGCCGTTCAGGATCGGCTGACCGGCGAGGACCTGTATCCCCGCCTGCGGGCTGCCGCGCAGCAGCAGCCCGCCGAGGTGTCGCTCATGTCGCGACGCCTGCTCGATGCATTTGGGTTGCTGTGCGCCAGCGGCGATCTGTATGCCGGAGAGTTTTTGGGTTTTGCCGGCGATACGCAGCCGCTCAGCGGCTACGATTTTGCCGCGCATGCGGCTCGTCATGCCGCTCGCTGGCGGCACGTGCGCGCTGTGGCCGCTGGCGCCACGCCGGTTGCGCCAGACGATGTGCAGTCGTCCGGACAGCGCGCCTTCCCGATCATTGCCGCGATCATGCATGGACTTTCGCAAACCGAGTGGGCGGTCAACTTGCCCAATGCCGGGCTGATTGACAATTTGCAGGCAGACGCCATTGTCGAAGTTCCTGCCATGGTCGATGCATCCGGTCTCCGCGGCGTGGCCGCCGGCGCGCTGCCGCGCGGGCTGGCCGCCATGCTGCGGCGCGAAGTGGATATTCAGCAACTGGTGGTTGGGGCGGCGATCAACGGCGATCGCCGCCTGGCGCTGCAAGCGTTGCTGCTTGATCCTACGGTTCGGTCGTATGCGCAGGCCACGCACATGCTGGACGATCTGCTTGATGCGCACCGCGCCTATTTGCCGCGGTTTTTTGAATAAATGGGTATTTGCATGGATGCAATTTTGCGCGAACGTATTCGGACGCTAATAGAAACGCACCGCCAGGCAGCACTGGCCGTGGTAGTTGCTGGCGAACCGCTTGCCGCCATGGTTGCCTATGCTGAAGACAATGACTGCGCCTCGTTTCTTATTCACTTGAGCAGCCTATCTGCGCACAAACGCGCATTGACAAGCGTCCCACGGTGCAGCCTTCTGATCTGCGAACACGATGACGGTGTGGAGGATGTACAGATGCTGGCGCGCTTGTCTGTACAGGGTGATGCCGTCCTGATCCATCGTAACTCAGATGAGTATCTGGCTTCGCGAGACCGCTATTTGAGCAAGCTTCCGCATGCGCAGGTGACGTTTAGTCTGTCAGATTTCGATCTCTTGCGAATCATGCCCAGGCACGCGCGGTTCGTGGGTGGCTTTGCGCTGGCCGTTTCGATCCCGGACTGGGCGACGATTGCCACAAGGTTCTAAGACACGGTCTGATTTGCCGCAAATCAGCAGCACGACGCGCAGTAGGTCCCATTGACCGAGAACATAACCATGCGCGTTTGACCATTTTGCTGTCATGCAATAATATGACCCTAATCGGCCAAAATACCTAGACGCGGTCCTGCATCTAGTTGCGTTTTGCGCAAATGTTTGCTTGACGCGCTAAAATACCGCAAATAATAGAATTTTTGTGCAGGTTCAGTATTTAGCTGCGACTATAGGACTAGGACGCTCATCCCAAAGTCCTAGAAACGCGCGAGGCTAATGGAGCAGATCCGTTTAGTGTCAAAATCACAAGCGGAGAAATAGAGGAAGCATGACAAAGACTTACACGCGATCAACCCTGCTGCGCTGCGTAATCGCAGTTGCGCAAGTGGCAACGGCGGTCACATCGGCCGTGCTCGCCGGGCCGCTCAACCGCGCAAGCGGCGCTGGCGATGCCGGAAACATTGCGGGCACGGTTTTCCAAGACTACAACGGCAATGGTGTTCTGGACAGCGGCGCCGGCGCGGCGCTTGATCGCGGCATCGCCGGGGTGCAAGTGACCGTGGTCAACGTGTCGGGTCAATCGGCGACCATCGCCACGGACAGCAGCGGCGCATACTCGATCGCCACACCCGGGTCCGGTCCGTATCGCGTGGAGTTCACCAGTCTGCCCGCCGGATTCAAGCCGAGCGCGCGCAGCGCAGGCTCATTTGGCGGCGCCACGGCAACGACGGCCGGCAGCTCGGTGCAGTTTGTCAATGAAGGCGGCGTGGCCAACGTCAACCTGGCTATTAACAACCCTGCCGACTACTGCCAAAACAATCCGACCTTGGCCACCTGCAACATGTGGCAGGGCAATCAAGTCACTGGCGCGAACAACGACGAGCCGGTTTTGCGCACTTTTCCAAACAGCTCCGGCGCAGCCGCAACCGTGAATACGCCCGCATCCTACGATGCGCCGGCCAGCGCGCTGAACGTGCCGGCCGCGCAACTGGGCACCACATTCGGCATTGGCTATGATCGAGTTCGCCGCAAGATGTTTGTGGCGTCGTACTTTAAACGTCATACCGGTTTTGGACCGGGCGGCGGCACGGCGATTTATCGCGTCAACGCCGCCACAGGCGCGGTGGAGTCGATTGTTTCCATTGCATCGGCCGTGTCTGGCAACCCGCATGACACAAGCGACTTCGTTCGCTACAACAGCACTGCATCGTTTGATTTGGTCGGCAAGACCTCTTTTGGCGGTTTGGCTGTGGCCGACGACGGCGGCCGCGTGTTTGTGATGAACCTTGCCACTCGCTCGCTGCATGCCATTGATGCGGTGACCGGCGCGCAGATCGCAACGCAAGCCGTGCCGCTGACCGGCATCGCTACCGCCGCCGGCCGCACATGCGCCGCCGGCGATGTGCGCCCGTTTGCCGTGGAGTACTATCGCGGCAGCGTCTATGTCGGCGCAGTGTGCTCCGCTCAATCGACCGCCAGCCTGTCGGATCTGTATGCGATCGTTTGGCGCGTCGATCCGGCCACGCTGGCCTTTGGCTCGCCGATCTATCGCGCTCCGCTCAACTATTCGCGCGGCTATGTCGACGATCCGACCGTCAAACCCGCTGAATGGAACGCCTGGGCGACCACTTTCCCGACCCCGGTTCCGGCGGGCACCTTGTTTCCCACCTATCCGCAGCCGATGCTGACTGGCATCCAGTTTGATCGCAATGGCGACATGATCCTTGCGCTGCGCGATCGTTTCGCCGATCAGACAGGCAACCAGGCGCCCAGCGCCTTCCCTCCCACCACCACCGACTACACCAGCATCAGCGCCGGCGACCTGTTGCGCGCTTGCGCCACCAGCGTAGACGCAGGCGGCAATGCCACGGCCTGGTCGCTTGAGAGCAACGGCCGCTGCGGTCTTGCAGGCGCAGGCCCCACCACAGGCAATGCGCCCAATGGCACGCCCCTCAGCGCCCAGGGCCCCGATGGCGGAGAGTTCTATGCCGGCGACGGCTGGTACCCGACCGGCGACGATCACGATGAAGTGACGGTCGGCGGCGTGGTGCAAATCCCCGGCTACAGCGATGCCGCAGCCACGGCTTTCAACCCGATTCCCGGCAACGCCGGGCGCGAAGCCTTTGATTCCGGCATTCGCTGGATGAGCAACAGCAGTGGCGCTCTCACTCGCGCCTATCGGCTGGTGAACGGCGACCTTGCGGACGGCCGCACTTTCGCTAAGGCCAACGGCATCGGCGAGCTGATCGCGCTGTGCGACGCTGCGCCGATCGAGATCGGCAACCGCATTTGGGACGATGCAAATGGCAATGGTGTGCAAGATCCCAACGAGCGAGGCCTGAACGGCACAACGGTGCAGTTGTTCGCCAAAGACGGCGCTGGCAACTTCACCGTGCTGGTCGGCACCGCGGTGACCAGCGGCGACGGCGAGTACTACTTTGTCGGCGGCACGAGCGCCGATCCGAACACTGGCGACAACATCGGCGTGGTCAACGGCGGCGTGCTCCAGAACACCGACTACCAAGTGCGCGTGGCATCGCCCGCAAACAAGACGCTCAGCCCGGTCAACGCCGGCGGCGGCGCCAATGCCGATTCGATCGACTCGGACGCCACCGCTTCCGGCGCCAACGCCGTGATCGCGGTCACAACTGGCGGACCTGGCGCCAACGACCACACGCTGGACATCGGCTTTGCGCCGTTGGCCCCGAAGTATGCGGTGGGCAACCGCGTGTGGATCGACAGCAACAACAACGGCGTGCAGGAAGCCAACGAGAACGGCGTGCAAGCCACGGTGCGCGTCTACAGCGTGGGCGCCAGCGGAGCGCTGACCCAGCTTGGCGCCGACAAGCAGACCGATGCCAACGGCTACTACTGCTTTGACAACCTCGACGCGGGCAACTATGTGTTGGAAGCAGCAACCCCGGCGGGCCATGCCAGCAGCACAGTGAACGCGGCCGATCCCAATAACAACCAGGACCAGGACGACAACGGCGCCACTGCGGCCGCAGGCAATTCGGTGCGCAGCGGCCAGGTCACCCTCGGCCCTGGCGCAGCCAGCGAACCGGTGAACGAAGCCGATCCCAGCCCGGCCGGCACAGGTTGCGCCGTGTCCGCGCTGCCGGACAATCATAAGAACGAGACGGTCGACTTTGGCTTCTATCGATTGATGACGCTGGGCAACCAGGTCTTCATCGACAGCAACAACAGCGGTGTGAAAGATGCCGGTGAAGCGGGCCTGCAGGGCGTCACCGTGCGCCTGTATCGCGACAGCAACAACGACGGCACGGTGGATGGGGCAGCCATTGCAACCACCACCTCCGGGATTGACGGCCTGTATCTGTTCAGCGAGCTTACGGCTGACACGTATATCGTTGAAATCGTCACACCGACTGGCTACACCAGCAGCACCGGCGGCGGATCCGAACCCGCGCCCGATGCCGACGCGGACGCGGATGACAACGACGATAACGGCACCACTGCCGGCGCCGTAATCCGCAGCGCGCCCGTGACGCTCACACCCGGAGGCGAACCGGTCAACGAGAATCCCTCCGACACCACCGCCGGCAATCCGGACAACAACGGCAACATGACCGTCGACTTTGGCTTGGTTCCGCCGGTGCTGACTTTCGCGCTGGGCAACCGTGTCTGGATTGACACTGACAACAGCGGATCGATCGACGCCGCCGATGGCGCCACCCCTGGCCTGAATGGGGCCACGGTGCGCCTGTATGCGGCCAATCCAGATGGATCGGCCAATGGCCCGGCCCTGCAAACCACAACCACGGCCAATGGCGGCTACTACTGCTTTAGCGGTCTGGGCGCGGGCGAGTATCTCGTTGAGGTGGACACACCTGCCGGATATGCAAGCAGCACGATCAATGCTGCAAATCCGAACACCAACATCGATAGCGACGACAATGGCGCGATCGATGCCGGCGCCGCGGTCCGCAGCGGCCGGATCAGCCTGGGTGACGGCGCAGAACCGCTGAACGAGGAAGGCGCCGCCCAGTGCGCGATCGCCACCGGCATCCCGGACGACCGCACCAATCTCACGGTCGACTTCGGCTTCTTCAAGCTGTTGAGCCTTGGCAACCATGTCTTCAACGACGTCAACAACAATGGCGTGAAAGATGCGGGTGACACCGGCGTCGCCGGAATCACCGTGCGCTTGCTGGATGCCGCCAACAACGTCCTCAGCACCACAGTGACCGACGGCGGCGGCAACTACCGCTTTGTGAACCTGCGACCTGGCGACTACGCTGTTGAGATCACCAACATCCCGGCCGGGTTCGCCAGCAGCACTGGCGCCAACGGCCAGTATGAAGGCGTCAACACGCCTGACCCGGACAACAACATCGACAGCGATGACAACGGCAACACCGTTGCGCCCGGCGTCATCCGCAGCGGCTTGATCACGCTTTCGCTCAACGGGGAAATCAACGACGGCGATGCCGATCCGAACAATAACCCGTCCGTCGACTTCGGCATCTTCTCGCCCACGCTCTTCCTTGGCGATTACGTCTGGCTCGATCTGAACAAGAACGGCCTGCAAGACACCAATGAGCCTGGGGTCAAGGGGGTGGCGGTGCGCCTGTTCCGCGACGACAATCGCGACGGCCAGCCTGACACGATCACGCCGTTGGCGACGCAGATCACCGACGATAACGGCAAGTATCTGTTCAACGATCTCGTCGCGGGCAACTATGTGGTTGAGTTTGTTGCGCCTTCGGGCTATGCGCTCACCACGCCACGCACGGGAGGCGACACATCTCGGGACAGCAATGCCGACCCGATCACCGGCCGCACGCCCACCATCCCGCTTTTGACAAGTTCCGATCTCACGATCGACGCCGGCCTCATCGGCGGATCGCTGGGCAACTTCGTGTGGCGCGATGACGACCGTGACGGCCAGCAAGACCCCAGTGAAGTAGGCGTGCCGAACGTGGTTGTCTCGTTGCGCCGCCCGGACGGCTCGGTTATCACCATGACTACCGATGCAAACGGCGGATATCTGTTCACCGGACTGCCTGCGGGAACCTACTACGTCACATTCACGCTTCCGGTTGGTCTCGGCTTCACGCTGCCCAATATCGGCGGCGATGGCCTGGACAGCGATGCGGGCGCCAATGGCGGCACCGGCGCGATCAACCTCGGCGCTGGCCAGGAAAATCTGACGGTGGATGCCGGGGTGATTAGCGGCATCAATGTGGTCAAGACATCTGAAAAGGGCAAGCCGAATCTTGACCTTAACGATGAAGTGACCTACAGAATCGTTGTCACCAATCTGGACAGCAAAGACGCGAACAACGTCATCGTCACGGACCCGATTCCGGCCAACACCGCATATGTTGCCGGTTCGGCTGCGCCGACTCCGACATCGGTCAACCCGCTGCGCTGGACACTCAACATTCCTGCCGGCGGCTCGCGAACCGTTTCGTTCAAAGTCAAGATCACAAGCATCCCGGCCACCAGCCCGAGCATCAAGAACAAGGCTACGGTGGTGTCGGGCAACCTGACCATTGACAGCAATGAGGTCGTCGATGTGTTGCGGCCCACGGCTGTCACGCTGGCCAACTTCTCGGTGCAGGCCGCCGCGCAGGGCGCCACCGTGGTTTGGGAGACCACGATCGAACAGAATTCGCTGGGCTTCAACGTCTGGCGCAGCGCCAGCGCCGATCGCAGCGCCGCGCAGCAGGTGAACGCAGCCATGGTCGCAGCCATCGGCAGCGGTGGCGGGTCGCGCTATGAAGCGGCTGATGTCAATGCAACAGCCGGCTCGTATTACTGGCTCGAGGAAGTTGAGCTGGATGGCGACAGCCTGTTCTATGGCCCGACACGCTTCGGCTCGAGCGAACCGGTGCTTGCTGCAAACACCAATGCTGTGGTTGCGCCGGTGGCTGTGATGGGCGGCGTGCAAGCGCAGCCGGTTGCGCCAGCGCCAGCGGCTGCGCCGGCTGTGTTGAACGCGCCGGTCCTGCAGGCGGTTGCGCAACCCGCTCCCTCGCTGCCAGTAGCACAGCCGCAAGCGCAGGCGATGCCGTCGGCGTCGAGTGCGGCGCAGGCTGATCCGGTTGCCGCAGCCGTGGCGGCTGTGATCGAAGCGCCCGCAGAGCTTCAGTCGCCCGCTTCGTCGGTGGAAATTGCCGCGCCGGTCGCGCCGGTCGGATCTGCCAAGTCTGACAACGTCAGCGCGCTGGCGGCCCAAGCGGCGCCGGCAGCGCAAGTTGTAGCGGGGGCGCAGCCGCCGGTGCGCGTGTTGCGCGGCGCCGCGGATGCGGACGAACTTGCGGCGCTGAAAGCAAGGCAGAGCGCGGCGGTCGTTTCGACCCAAGCCAGCCGCGCTGCCGATCTGGCGCTGGCTGGTGCGGCTGCCGCATCCGCAGGCGTGCTGGGAATGGCTCTGGCCTGGACCCTGCGCCGTCGTGCAAAGCGGCGCGCCAACTAAACCTAACAACGTGACGAATACCGCAAGGTGTTTGTCACGGGCAGCGAGTGCTCCTTCTGCTCCTTTGTGGTAATGAACCCGACCGGAAACGGTCGGGTTCATTGCTTTTCCCTTGCCGCATGCGGTCATCTGCATCCAAAGCCTGAATTTTGGCCGAGTCGTTCTTACGTCGGATGAGAACGCTCGGATCTGGCGCAATAACTGGATGGATGCGGCCTATGAGCCGCCTGGAGAAGAACCCCATGCGACAGGATGCGGAAACGATGATGTGGCTGGTGCCCACCATGTTAATGGCTTCGGTCGGCCACAGCATGCAAGTGGCTCAACAGTCCTCGAGCGGCGTCGGCCCGGCCGCGCTGGGGTATCTGATTTCCGACGCTGTCACGGGAGCGGCGCAACTGTTGCGCAGTGCTGCCGAGTCCAACCAGGCTCCGCTGGTGAGCGCCTCGGCCTGGGACTGGGGCATGATCGTATTTGCCGGCGTGATGGTCGTTGCCAGCATGTTGAGCGCCATCGCGCAGTCGCGTGAGGAAGGCGATCCA
>JANMNW010000063.1:0-5073 GCA_031368515.1 Chloroflexota bacterium | reverse complement strand
CCGAGCAATTGAACACCCTGCAGAAGCTGCTGATTGAAGAGACCACCTACGGAAAAGTGGTGGGCAAGCGCCTCAGCTTGCTCGAAGCTTTTCAGAAGTCGCCAACACGCGAAGTCCTGCTTGAGCAACTGGTCGCCGCGGACGATGCGCAATCGCGCGAAATTCTGATCACCGTCGGCCGGCAGCTGCTCGACTATGCATTCTTCCAGTCGCTGACCCAGCGCGTCGACGCCGCGGCCACCGCGGCGGAAAAAGACAAGCTGATCGCGTTGCGCAAGGAAGTGCAGGATGTGCGCGACAAGATCGACTCCGCCAGCCGCGCCTTTATGCAGGAAAAAGCGCAGCTGATTCAAACCATCGCCAGCAGCAAAGATCCGCTGCAGACTGCGCGCGAAAACGCCGACCTCATGGACGATGCGTTTCTTCAGGTGCTGCAGATGAACATGCAGTCGGCGTCGCAGCGCGGCGAAGAAAATGCAATCAAGGCGCTTGAGGCGATCAACGACATCGCCATGCAAGTGATGGCCGAGCGACAGCCGCCGGAAGTGCAAATTGTCAATGCCTTGATCGCCGCCGACTACCCCGAGGAGACCAAAAAGATCCTCGAGGAAGTCAAAGAGATGGCCGACGACCGCCTGATCACCGTGATGATTCAGTATGCCGATCAGCTCTCGCAGCAGGATCGCAGCGATCTGGCGGCCAAGTTAACCAAGGTAATCGTGCAGGCGCGGGGCATTTTGCCGAAATACGACCCGAACAACGATCCAAATGCCGAAGGTCCGCGCGACGGCGGTTCAGCGGGGCCGGGTGGTCCAGGCGGCCCGCCACCACCGCCAAATACACCGCCACCTGGGCGTCCAACGGGCGGGCTGGTCGGCGCCGATGGTTTGATCCGGGGCAGCGCAGCGCCACAAGACGGGCCAAAGCCGAAAATCGAGATTGCGCGTCGGTGAGGCGGTGGGCCAGTGAGGCGGTGGGCCGGTGAGCAGTGGATCGGTAAGGCAGTAAGCGATGCAACCGCCCACCGCTTACTGACCTACGCTTACCGCCTCACCGCTCCTACCGGCCCACCGCTCACCTGTCGACCGTCTTCGCGAAACTGTCTTTCAGCCCGACGGTGCGATTAAAGACCAACTGCGTCGCACTGGTGTCGGCATCGACGCAAAAGTAGCCCAGCCGTTCGAACTGAACGCGTGTGCCTGCGGCAGCGCCGGCCATGCTGGGCTCGACCATTGCGTTGGGCACAAGTTCAATCGATTGGGGGTTCAGGTTGTCCGCAATGGCGCCGCCTTCGGGTATCTGCTCTGGGTCGGGGCGCGAGAACAGGGTGTCGTAGAGCCGCACTTCGGATTGCAGCGCGTGCGCCGCAGATACCCAATGCAGCGTGGCTTTGACTTTGCGGCCATCAGGTGCGTCGCCGCCGCGTGTAGACGGGTCATAGGTGCAACGCAATTCGATCACATTGCCCGTTTCGTCCTTGACCACGCCCACGCATTTGATGAAGTAGGCATAGCGCAGCCGCACTTCGCGGCCGGGCGCAAGGCGGAAATACTTCGGCGGCGGCTCCTCGCGAAAGTCGTCCTGTTCGATGTAGAGCACGCGGCCAAACGGCACTTTGCGCGTGCCGGCGCTGGCGTCTTCCGGGTTGTTGACCGCGTCAAACGTGTCGACCTGGTCTTCGGGGTAGTTCTCGATGACCACGCGCAATGGTCGCAGCACGGCCATGACGCGCTGCGCCGTGGCGTTCAAGTGCTCGCGCACGCAATGCTCAAGCATGGCCAGATCGACCACGGAGTTGGCTTTGGCGACGCCGATGCGCGAGCAGAAGTCGCGGATGGCCTCGGGCGTGTAGCCGCGCCGGCGATATCCGGAAAGCGTGGGCATGCGCGGATCGTCCCAGCCGCGCACGTGCCCGTCTTTCACCAGCGCGAGCAGCTTGCGCTTGCTCATCACGGTGTAGGTCAGATTGAGCCGCGCGAATTCCATCTGGCGCGGTTTGTAAATGCCGAGCGCGTCCAGAAACCAGTCATACAGCGGGCGATGCGCTTCGTATTCCAGGGAACACAGTGAATGGGTGATGCCTTCGATTGAATCGCTTTGGCCGTGCGCAAAATCGTAGAGCGGATAGATGCACCAGGTCTTGCCGGTGCGGTGATGCTCGGCATACAGAATGCGATAGAGCACCGGATCGCGCATGTTGATGTTGCCCGACGACATGTCGATCCTGGCGCGCAGCGTGCGCGACCCTTCGGCAAATTCTCCCGCGCGCATGCGCGCCAACAGGTCCAGGTTCTCAGCCACGCTGCGGTTGCGGAACGGGCTGTCTGTGCCCGGCTCGGTCAGCGTTCCGCGGAACTCCCGCATTTGTTCGGCTGAAAGGTCGCAGACATACGCCAGGCTCTTGTTGATCAAGTCCAGGGCATAGCCATAAAGTTGCTCGAAATAATCCGAGGCAAAGTACAGCGCGTCCCACTGATAGCCCAGCCAGCGGATGTCCGCCATGATGTTGTCGACGTATTCCTGCTCTTCCTTGGCCGGGTTGGTGTCGTCAAAGCGCAGATTGCACTGGCCGCCAAACTGGGTGGCGATGCCAAAATCCACCGAGATGGCCTTGGCATGGCCGATGTGCAGATACCCGTTGGGTTCGGGAGGAAAGCGGGTGCGGACGTATGAAAACCGGCCGCTGTTCAGATCCTCTTCGACGGCTGTGCGGATGAAATCGGAAGGCGCTGCTGCCGTTCCGGGTGTGCTGACGCTCATGATGGCGCACGAGTATATCCGGCCAGATGACCATTGCGGTCGTTGCCGCATCGGCTCACACTCGTATCACACCCCCAGGTGGGTGCGCCATGCCGTCCTCAGAGCTGCTTCGTTTTGGCCTCGGCACAGCAATGGCGGGCACATTTCTGTTCGCCGGATTGCCGTTACCGGCTGGCGCGCGCAACCCGCTTGTGGTTCCGCGTGTTCAGGTGATCGGCTTGAGCCTATCACGGACCGGCACTTCCGGCGTGCGTGCCGTTGCGCAGCCATCGAGCCGCGCGGTGTCTGCTGAGCTGCCCAAAGGTCGCTGGTGGGTGGGGTTGGTTGGCGCATCGACATGGAGCCCGCCGCCAGCCACCTTTATCGAGGCGGGCATCAGCCGCGGTTTGCAGGGTGACATGGATGCGCATCCTTATGCGGCTAGCCAGGTGCTTGGCCAAACTTATGAGCTTGTGCTCTATCGGCAGCTCGTTGTCGCGGCCGAGGTGCCGCATGTTTATGTGGTCGAATGAGCCGGATTCGGCAGCGATGCGCGCTGGCAGGCGTCGGTATGCGATGCCGATCAGACATGCACGGTGCTTCTGCGCGCCAGTATTCCGGCAATGCAGCTGCCATTTTCGCTGATTGGCGGCGAATCCAACGGCATCGGCTGGGATGTTTTGAATGCCCGGCAAGCCCAACGGCGCACAGGCGACAACGTGCAATGGCGAAACTGGTGCTATGACCCTGCCTGGGCGCACGTGGTGCCGGACGGCGCCGGCGCTGTGTCGCCGTGCTTCAACTATGCGTGGCGCATTACGCGCACGCTTGATGCGCCGCTAGTGGAGATTTCGCAATGAAGCCGATGAAACATCTGCGTTACCTGGCCGTCATTGCAGGTTTAGGCTGCGCAGCAGCGGCTTTTCTGCTCGCGTTCATTAGCGCGGCCGCGCCCGGCGTGGCGTGATTTACGCCGCTCCGACCGACCGTGGAACGCATCGGCGATGCCGAGAGGCATCCTGCCGAGAAGCCTTTTGACGCGCTGACGCAAGCGCGCGCACATATCGCCGCCCATTTTCCGGCGCAGTCAGCGCACGCGCCGGTGATCAAGCGCTCGCTGAGCATAAAAGCCGAACATCTCGCGTCGTACGGCTTGTCGGTGCCGGCAGGCGCAACGAATGGGCCGTTCACGGTGGTGGTCTTTGAGGGTCCGTTCGATGTGAGCAATGCCGGACCTGGCATCAGCTTTGCCAGCGCGCGCTACATCGCCCTGGTGTACGACCTCAAAGGGCGGCAACTGGCCATGACGCACATCTCAGCCGAGGGCGCCGGCCTTGAAAAACTGATCTCCGGTGCCGGACCATAGCTAGTACTTGCGCACCACGCTCTTGTAACTGAGCGGCTGGCGCGACTGAAACACTTGAGACTCTTCCTTGGCGCGGCGCGTTTCGTCAAGGTCGATCTTGGCCACGATGTAGCCCTCGGTGCTTTCGTCGAGATCCACAATCACCTGGCCGCGCGGCCCGACGATCATGCTTTCGCCCGCGAACTTGCTGGCCGGCTCATCGCCGACACGGTTGGCCGCGCAGACAAAGCAGGCGTTTTCGGCGGCGCGGGCGGACAGATACGTGCGCCATTCATCCGCCCGGGTGATGTCCCAGGCTGCCGGCACCACGATCAGCTCCGCGCCGTCCAGGCACAGGCTGCGCGCGCCTTCGGGGAACATCATGTCCCAGCCGATTTGCATGCCGATCATGCCGATGGGCGTTTCAGCTGGCACCAGCTGAAATCCCGGCCGGAATTGCAGCTGCTGTTCGCCCTTGAGATGCAGCTTGCGATATTGCGCTACCACATCGCCTTCCGGGCCGACCATCACCGCCGAGTTGAACAGAATGCTCTCCACGCGTTCTTTGGTGGCCATGCCGAAGACGATATGCGTACCGGTTTCATTCGCGCGCTGGGCCAGCAGGTTGGTGCTGGGTCCTGGAACGCGCTGCACCAGCTGCGTAAATTTCACGCCGCACTCGTAGCCGGTGGTGCCCAGCTCCGGAAAGACGATCAAATCGACCTTCTGGGCGCTGGTAATTTTGCGCACAAAATCGGACATTTTGGCCAGATTGGCTTCCACTTCGCCAAGCTGCGTGTTCATCTGGACGACGGCGACAGAAATCTCTCTCATTGTGTTTTTGCTCGCTGCTACCTTTAATGTGCGCGAATGTGCGCGCACATCGCTGTGCTCACTTCAACCTGTGTTGCGGTCGAAACCGTCTTACATACAGTCCGTGAGCGTTTAAAGCCCGACCTAGCCAGCGCCGGGGCTAATGCTTTCAAAGG
>JANMNW010000061.1:0-2575 GCA_031368515.1 Chloroflexota bacterium | reverse complement strand
CATGGCCAGCGAGCTGGGCACATCGCGCGAAGTCGTCAGCCGCATTCTGGAAGACTTTGCCGATGTCGGCATGATCGAAACCGGGCGCGGCAGCGTAACGCTGCGCGATCCAGCCCGATTGCGCGCCATTGTGTGACTTTGTCACAGACGCGCGTGGTTATTGCGCATACGATGCTTGCATCTCAATCAATCGAGGAGAGATTCAATCATGAAACCATCTGTAGACGGCGGCGGCGCTGTCTGTCCGATTCCGAACTAGACACGCGGCCAGGCACATGCCCAAACGTCGGCAGTATGGTTGCAGCATGCCGAATTGGCCGCGTCTGGCCGCACCACCGATCTAGCAACCGAGTTGTGCGGAAGCGCCATCTCGGCTTTCAAGGCAACAAAGCGAGTCAAATATGAATGCAACAGCAGTCTGGCACAAAGGCCTGTCTTTTGAAGGAAGCGCAGGATCGGGCTTCAAGGTGGCGATGGGCGCAAGCGTGGCCGATGGCGGCATCAACGACGGCTTCCGGCCCATGGAATTGCTTCTGGTGGGCCTGGCAGGATGCACCGGCATGGATGTCGTTTCGATTTTGGTCAACAAAAAGCAACAGATCACGGCGTTCGAGGTGCAGGTTGATTCCGACCGGGCCACCACCTACCCCATGATTTTTACGAAACTTCGGGTGAAATACGTCGTTACCGGGCACGATGTTGATCGCTCAGTGGTCGAATACGCGGTGCAACAGTCCTCCAAGAAATACTGCGGCGCCGAGGCGATGCTGGGTGAAGTGGCCACCGTGGAACACAGCATCGAAATCAGGCCAGCTTGAGGCGCGCCAGTGAAGCGCGCAAACGCCGGCATGGACGACGCGCCGGGCGCCTTGTCTCAAACAGAAAGCGTGCGATTGGCCTACGGCATTGGTCCGAAGGGCTTCTTTCTGTGTACAAAGCCTTACCGCAAGATCCGAATTTCACAGTTTGTCGGCGCATCTAAAGTCGGCGACGATGGCAGCCGTAATGACTGCCATCAACCTTCTTGAGCACACCGATAGCATCAACTGTCTAGACGAAGATAGCTGGAGCGAATTGGTCACCACAACCGACGGCGATGCCGCGCTTGTCGGCGAAATCGTGGAGGACTTTCTAAGCTCCGCCGATCGGCAGATTCGCGAATTGGCCGGGGCGATCGCCCGCCGCGATTCAGATGTCACACGGCGGCTGGCGCACACCATCAAAGGCGGCGCGTCAACCATCGGGGCTGCAAGTGTTGCAACGGCAGCCGCGGAAATTGAGCACGCCGCCCGCGCAGGTTCGACGGCCGGCCTTGAACCCAAGCTCCAAGTTCTGGACAGCTCCTTGTCGGTTGCACGCCGAGCCTTGACCGCGCGCGTGCGCGCTCTGGCGTAACTCTTTCAAAGCAGACAGTGGCGGCACGCAAGAAGGTTAGATCGAGCAAGGGAACGCCGTATCGCAACACGGTGCGCGCCGCCATTGTCTTGATCAAAGTGCAGGCAAGCCAAGCCCGGCGATCAACAGGCGAAATTTCGCGCTTGCCCGAAAAAGTGTCAAACGGCCGGCTGGAGCGTTCCAGCCGGCCGTTTGCCGATGCCAGTGAAGGTGCGCGCCGGATCAGACGCCGCCGCAGCAGCCGCCGGGCGGATCGATCACGATCCAGTCCATCTGAAACTCTTCGCCAGTTGCGCCAATCGTGAAGCTGAACGTCTCCGGAATAGTCACGCTGCCAGTTGACTGAGTTGGGCCATAATAGTATGGGCCATCGGGCCGGGTGTGCCAGCCGCGCATGGTGGTCCCAATCGTGTTGACGCGCGACACCAGATGCTTGAACGTTCCGCACAACGGACCCACACCGTTGCTGTAGTTGAAGGTGCCATAGCGGCTGTTCAGCGTGGTGCTGCATCCCGGTGCGACCTCCGCCCGCACACCCATGTCCACGCTGTTGATCAATGTGGCCCTCTTGGACCACGTGCTAGTGGTCATCATGACTTTGGCGTGCGTCCACAACCAGGCGGGCTGGGCGGTCACGCCGGGCAACACAACGGTGCAGTTGAGCTTCGTGCGCGCATCGAACACGGCCAGCCCATTGCCAACCGTTTTGTTGGGCGTGGCGCTGACCACCTGACATGCCTCGACCACGCGATAGTCCATAGCGCTTCCCGTGCCACGCTTGACAACACAGGCCTTGGCTGTGCTTGAAGGCGCGCCGTCAAAGTTGATGGCAATCATCCAAAACGCCGACGTCACTTCCGGCGGCGGCAGCACCAGCGGGTTGCCGTTGATCAGGCATTCCATTGGCGCAACCTGCGCGCTCATGCGCGCAACGCCAGTCCGGCCACTCATTGCAACTGATGTGACAGCGAGTGTGGCTGTCGCCACCACCCCTGCGACACGCCGCATCCCCAAAATTGCGTATTGATGTGTCATAGTTCTGCTACCTTTAATATGCGCGAATGTGCGCGCACATCGCTGTGCTCACTTCAACCTGTGTTGCGGTCGAAACCGTCTTACATACAGTCCGTGAGCGTTTAAAGCCCGACCTAGCCAGCGCCGGGGCTAATGCTTTCAAAGG
>JANMNW010000059.1:0-7408 GCA_031368515.1 Chloroflexota bacterium | reverse complement strand
CCTTTGAAAGCATTAGCCCCGGCGCTGGCTAGGTCGGGCTTTAAACGCTCACGGACTGTATGTAAGACGGTTTCGACCGCAACACAGGTTGAAGTGAGCACAGCGATGTGCGCGCACATTCGCGCATATTAAAGGTAGCAGCGATCCGGGGTTGATGCGCAAGTGGTTTTTTGCCGAGATGGGCTGGCGGGCGCAAGTGCGCAATGATTTCAAAATTGGCGGCACGTATCAAGTGGACATGTTGGATCAGGGACTCACCGTCTTCAGCGCTCACGGCGAGTACCGCGAGATTGTGCCAGTCACACGACTGACATTTACCTGGAACTCGGCGGTCGTGCAAAACACACTCGTGACCATTGATTTGAGGGACCTGGGAAAGACAACCGAATTGACGCTTACGCATCGGCTGCTGCCGGATGCCAAACAAGTGACACAGCATGCCGCCGGATGGGAAGGCTGTCTGAGCAACCTGTCGGCATATCTTTCTAGAGAGGAATAACCTATGTACAAAACAGTTCGCCAGAAAGTGAAATTGAAGGCCACGCCCAAGACAGTCTATGCCCTGTTAGCGGATGCGCAGAAGCATGGCGCATTCACCGGCGGCCCGGTCGAGCTCGCAAACGAGGTGGGCGGAAAGCTGTCCGCGTTTGGCGGCGCGATCACCGGCATCAACGTGGAACTGGCGCCCCACAAACGGATCGTGCAAATGTGGCGCGCCAAGGATTGGCCCAAGGGTCATTACTCCACAGCCACGTTCGAGCTGGCGCCTGCGGATGGCGGCACAGCGCTTACGTTTACGGAAACGGGTGTGCCGGAAAGCAAGTTTGATGACATCAACAAGGGCTGGCGCGAGCATTATTGGGACAAGCTCAAGATATTTCTCGCCAAATAACGAATTACGGCGAAATACCATGTCCAAAGACAACGCTGTTGTGGACAACCAGCGCGCTCTTGAAAGGCGCTCAGGACTGGCTTGATGGAACGCTGCTGGGTGTTGATGATGCATGCCCTGTCGCGCAAACATACCGGCGGCGCAGCGGCAGGAAAATAGAACTCCCGGCATCGGTCGCCGCGCGTGTCAAAGGCGTTGCTGCCGCATCGCCAGTCGCAATGCGTGCATGAGCGGCAGCAACGCCAAAGTCGCCACAAGCAATGCGGCACGCAGACCTACCGCTTCGCCGAGCGCGCCCGCCAGCAAGCCGCCGGTCATCATGCCAAAACGGTTGGCCTGCGTGCCCATGGACAGCACCGTCGCGCGCACGTCGGATGTCACATGCCGGTTGAACCAGGTGCGCAACAGCGGATCAACCAGCATGCGCAGCGTGGACATCACAGCCAGCAGCGCGAGGGCCGCGCCAAAGGCCGGCGCCAAGACAAACGCAACGGCGCTCACGCCCACGCCGGCGAACAGCGTCAACAGCACCTTGGGGGCGGTGACTGCGTCTGTGATGTCGGCGCGGAGCCGCAGCAGCCATAGCCCCAGCACATACAGCAGGCTTGTCGCGACTTGCAGCAGCGCCACCCAGGCGCTCTCGTCCACAACGCCCATGGCCGGCAAGCGCAGCTCAGGCAAACTGCGATGGGTGAACAAGTGCAGCTTGTCCAGATTGTAGAAACCGCCGTCGAAGGCGCCGATCAGCGCCTGGGTGGCAAATAGCAGCAAAAGCAGGCGACTGCCGAGCACCAGCCGCAAGCCATCGCGCAACGTCGACACGAACTGTAGCGCGGTGCTGCGCCAGCTTGCCGTGGCACCCGCGCGCCGAACAAAACCCGTCTCCGGCATTAGGCGCCACAGCGCGACGCACGCCACCAGCCAGAGCGCTCCCCCCAGCACGATCGGCGCGCGCGGCGCAAACACAGTCGACAGCAGCACGCTTGCGCCGACGCCGGCCCAATACACCGGCGTTCCCAGCTGCTCGGCACGCAAGATGACGCGCGCGGCCTGATCGGCGCCGACTTCATCGGTCAGCCAAGCGTCCAGCGCGCCGCTGACAAATGTGTCGCCCGCGGCTTCAATGATGGTCGCGATCAGGGCCAACGCATACAGCGGCGCGCTGCCGACGACCAAGGCGTTGACCCCGATCAAAATGCCGCCGATCAGAATGGATGCCTTGCGGCTGAAGACATCGGCCACAATGCCGGTCGGGATCTCAAGCAACACGTGTGTGGCCATGTGGGCCACGCCGAGCAGCGCCATTTGCGCCGGCGAGACCGCCAGAGTGCGGACCAGATAAATGACGAGCGCAGTCTGGATCAACCCGCTTGTGCAAGCTTCGATGCTGTTGCGCAATGTGTATGCGGCGGCGGGATGCAGCGTTTTCATGGAACTGGCAGCACGGCCAGCTAGGCGATTGTATCGGCTGTGCAATCAGCACTCGCCTTCAAAAGAGCACATATTCTTCACGGATTTTGTGCCCTGTTGGACAAGATTACGTGGGCCGATCCAACCTGACTGAGCTGACCTTCACCGCATAAACGATCGTTTGTCTCACCAGGAATTGAGAGGACCTCGCGCTTCGGTGAGAGAAGCGCCACGTACGCGTGCTTATCCTGAAAGCAGCAAAACCGGAGGGATTTGGATCATGCTCACATTTCGTTTTATGCTGCTGACGGCCTTGGCTGCTGTGCAATTGTCCGCGCTTGGCGGCCCAGGCGTGCTCCTGCAGGGCGCGGCGAACGCGCAAGCGCCCGCCCCCAGTGCCTGTGGCGGCGAATTCATCGCCAGCGCTGACACAACGCTGCGCGAGGCTGTGCCAACGATCGCCCAAGGCACGCAGACCACGCTGTTGCTCGGCAACGGGTCACGCGGCGAAGACCGTGTTCTGTTGGCGTTCAGCCTTGGCGTGCAGCTCCCAGCCAGCGCCACGATCCAATCCGCTCACTTGGAAATGCCTTATGCCGCGGCGACCGTCACGCAGCCGTACACGATTCAGGTGGCGGGCGTCGCCGGCCCGTGGTCCGAAAGCACGGCCGTCTGGAACAACGCGCCACCGGCCACAGCCGCGGTTGGCGAACAGTACATGCAGCAGTACAGCGGCATTGTGAGCGTGGATGTCACAACACTGGTGAATCTGTGGTCGACCGGCGCACTTAGCCAAACCAGCATCCTGCTGCGCACGCCGACCAGCAACATCGACGCGCGCTTCTATAGCAAGGAGGCGGTCGGTGCGGCCGCGCCGTTGCCCAAGCCCAAGCTGGTCGTGCGCTGCGCCGTTCCTGCCGAGGCGATCGTCAGCGAGGATTCCGCTGCCGATGCGGCACAACGTGACGGTTTGACTGCTCTGCGCGCCGCAGCCCAGTCGGTGAGCGACCTGCGCGTGAGCGACGGCGCCCTGCGCGGCGTCACGCTGCGCCTGCGCCCACCAAGCAGCGCCGGTAACGACAACCTGGCGCGCGCCAAATGGTTCTTTGACACATACAAACTTGCGTTGCGACTGCCGGCCCCAACTCAGCAATTGCAGCTGGTCCGCCGCTCGCGCAACGGCGACACTCTGCACTTTCGTCAGATGCACAAGGGCCTGCCGGTGTTTCCGTCGGGCGTTGGCGTCGCCTTTGCACAGGGTGAGATTGTGGGCATCATCGGACGCTATGCGCCAAAGATCGACACAGACGCCAGCCCGCGCCTCAGCACGTTGCAGGCCGAGGAGATCGCGCGCGCGCTTGCCGGCGACGGAACGGTGCGGACGGCCGGGCCCGGCGTCAAGCCTTCTGTCGCCGGGCGTTCGCGGCTGATTTACTTTGTGCCGAGCCTGCTGGGGATGCCCGACAAACGCGTGTATCTGGCCTGGCAGGTGTATCTCAGCGACGGCCGCAGCGTGTTGGTCGATGCGATGAGCGGACGCAAGCTGTATGAGCGTGCGCCGCGCCATGAGGAATACGATCTGGAGCTCGACTCGCTCAACAACGAATACCAGCATGGCTATGCGTTGTGCGGCGGCGGCGTATTTGAATGGTTCACCGAAGATGGCAAAGTCTCCGGCGCCAATCCCTCGACCGACGGCTGGACGGCGTTCCATGCCATCAACAAGGTCGATGCGTTCTGGCGCGGCGCGCCGTTCTTCCGCGATTCGTATGACGACGACGGGGATGACTACGAGCTGTATGTGCACACACCCGATGAAGACGGCAACTCGATGTGGCGCAACGCGCATTACAACCGTTATTGTGACCTGTTCGAATTCGGCGATGGCGTGGTGTCGGACGATATCGTGGGGCATGAGATTATGCACGCGGTTACCAACCACACCGCCGATCTCGAGTATTTCGCGGAGTCCGGCGCGCTGAACGAAAGCTTCTCCGATATCTTCGGCTACTTCGTCGACCCAGGCGACTGGCTGCTGGGCGAAGGCTCCGCGTTGGCGGGAAATCCGTCCAACAGCGCAGTCGGGTGCGACCCGACCCAGTCGCTGCGCGACATGTCCAACCCTCCGTGCCAGGGACAACCCGACCTCTACCAAGACCGGGTGTTCAAGAACCCCGGCGACTGGTGCGATGACAGCGATCACTGCGGCGTGCACACCAACAGTGGCATCCACAACAAGGCCGCTTATCTGTTGATCGCCGGCGGACAGTTCAACGGACGCAACATCTCCGCGCTTGGCGCCTCAAAATCCAAGCGCCTGTTCTACACGATGATCACAGCATGCCTGAGCGACGGATCGCAGTTTGCCGATGCGCGCTTCTGCGGCCAGATCTCGTCAATGGCGCTCGGGTTTGCCTACTCCGACACCTGCCAAGTCCTCAACGCCTATGCGGCCGTGGGCGTGGGTTCGGGCGATGCCGATTGCGATGGTGCGCTCGACAACGCTGAATCGGACAACGACGGCGACGGCGTGGCCGACGGCTCGGACAACTGCCCAAATATCGCCAACGGCTCGCAGGGCGATTCCGACAACGACGGCGCCGGCAACGCCTGCGACAACGACAACGACGGCGACGGGGTGGCCAACGATGCCGACAACTGCATCTGGCAATCCAACCCAGCTCAAGCCGACTTTGACGGCGACGGCAAAGGCGACCTTTGCGACGACAGCGATGGCGACTATGTCAACGACCAAGTCGACAACTGTCGAACAGTCGCCAACAACAATCAGGCAAACGCAGATGGCGACGGCGTGGGTGACGCCTGCGATGCGGATATTGACGGCGATGGCGATCTGAATCAGGCCGACAACTGCCCAGTCAAGTCCAATCCTTCGCAGGCCAATGCCGATGGCGACCCATACGGCGATGCATGCGATCTGTGTCCAAATCTGGCCAGCGCCGACAACAACGACAACGACGGCGATGGTCTGGGCGATCCGTGCGATTCCGACGACGACAACGACGGCGTGCTGGACACGACGGACAATTGCCCGTTTGCTCCCAATCCCGACCAGTGGGATCCGAATGGCAACGGCAAAGGTTGGGTGTGCGATGAATTGCCCGCTTTGAAGAAGCAGGCGGAAAAGATCGCCGGCATGATGCGAGTGTCGCCTTCCGCGCGCATTCCCATCCTCGCCTGTCCGCAGTGCGGGGCGGAGCTTCCCGGAAACTATCAGACGGTGATTCATGTTCAGCTGCCTGGGGGATACAAGACGCGCGTAGTCGACGCGAGCGGCAAGCAGGTGGCAAACGGCAAAGCCGTCGGCGGCGTTCAGACGTTGGTGTTCAGCCCGCTGTCGTATGAGGCCGGGCCGCTCGAAGCGGGCGTAATGACGGCTCAGTCGGCGGATGCAGGGGCGATGCGTTCGGAAAACTGGAGCGTGGTGGACGCGCCGTATTCGCTCGTGATCGATGCGCCGGCCGGCACGGACCCGACACAGCCGGTTAGCTTGACGCTAAGTCTGAGCGAGACGATCAAGATATCAGTCAGCAGTGTGCAGTATCTTCCGGCGGTGACGCGCTAGGCGCGCTAAAGCCAAGCGGTGCAAGCATGCGGCAAAGAAGCCATCACCTTGGGTGATGGCTTCTTTGCCGCATGTGTACATTGTGATGCGTCGCCCACGGCTGGTGTTGACGACGGCGCGCTGCAATTTGCCGACGGCTGATGGAGCAGCGCCAGTCGTACGCCTCGGTCCGTTTCCAGCCATCGCGTTCAAAACGCGCCAGGTGTCTTGCCGCTCGAATCTGGCGCAAACAGCTTCCAATGGCCCTCGGAGATGACCTCGACAGCGCCGTCCACCACTTTGATGGCAGTCTCATCGTCGATCGCATACGCCGCGCTTCCGAGACCGGCTGCCCATTGCGCAGCGTGGGCCATCGTATTCCCCGGAAGCATCTCGTGGTCCAGGTGCGGAAATATCGAGAAATCAACGACTCCCAACGCGCTGTCGCTGCCGCTCGGCGGTTGCCATCCGACGAACCACTCCCCAATGCGGGGCGTCATCACCATGCTCCCGGCGCTCAGCCCTACCCAAACGGTATCGCGCAGCGACGGCATGAGATCCGCCAGGCCAGACTGCCGCATCCAATGACACAGATACAGCGCGTCGCCGCCATTCACCAGCAGAACGTCGGTCTCCTGGACCCAGGCAACCCAGCGTGCTTTGTCGATGCTGGGCAGCGCGGTTAGTTCCAGCACGCCCAGCGATTTCCAGCCCAGCTCGCACATCGGGCACCTGGGTTCCTGCCCGCTGATAAATCGCCATGAACTGCTCGGACTGACCTGAGGATGCCCATACCCGGCCGTGGGAATACACAGGGCGTTGGACTCGGCAATGGGTTTGCCCAGGAGATCGAGCAGTGCGTCGTGAATGCTCGGGTTCTTGATACCGGCGGATGTGAGCAAGAGTTTCATGATATTTTCTCCGCCTATTCTACGGAGTGTGTCGGCCAGAATAATGCCGCGCGGGAACATGATGTCAAACGACGCCTTGGCGTTGTGTCGCGCGCGCAAACGCGGGCTGAGCCGGCGCAGGTTGGCTGAACGGGTTGCGGCGTCAAACCCAAGGCCCGCGCATTCGGATAAGTTCTAGAATCTCAAACACAAATGAAAGTGCTCGAAGGTGAAGCCAAGGCGCTGTTGACCGAAAGCGGGTTGCGCGTGCCAGCCGGCCAGGTTGTGACCGCGCCGCGGGAAGCCGAGCAGGCGGCGCGGCGCATCAATGGGCCAGTCGTTATCAAAGCGCAGATTCCGACGGGAGGCCGCATGAAGGCCGGCGGCGTCGCTTTTGCCGACACGCCCGCCGCCGCTGCTAGCGCCACGCAAGCCATGCTGGGCCGTGTCATACAGGGTTTTCCGGTAAGCGCCGTGCTGGTTGAAGCGAACATCGAACACACTGTTGAGCTGTTTGTAGGGGTGACCTATGATGTCCGAACGCGCCGGCCGGGCGTGATTGCCTCGCACGCGGGCGGCATCAATGTCGAGCAGGGTTCCGGACGTGTGCAACGCAATTTCTCTCTGTTGCCCGACACGTCTGAGCCACAC
>JANMNW010000033.1:0-13051 GCA_031368515.1 Chloroflexota bacterium | reverse complement strand
ATCGGCGTCGCTGGTTCGCTCCAGTTCAGCCGTGATTCCGAGATCCGTCGCCAACTGCCAAAGCTCGGGTTTGCGCGTGATAAAGCTCTCTGCGCCTGCCTCACACCAGTAGGTTCCTTCTGGCGTGCCAAAGCGTTCGGTTCTCAACTTCCCGCCAATTCGACCTGTTGACTCAACCAGTATCACACGCGCGTCCGACTTGCTTTTCTGGATCTCCCAAGCGGCGCTCAGGCCGGTGATTCCGCCACCCACCACAACGATTTGCATAGTGTTTATTCCGAAGTCAATGGACGTCCGATGCCACTCGCTGGACTGGGAATCTGTCGGCACCAACCATTCTCACAGCCCGGGCACTTGAGTTTGTACTGAGTGCTGTGCAACTCACCGTTACGAAGATGCCCCAGCACCAGATCGGCCAATGCTCGGCTGAAAAGAGGTGAATCGTTAAGCGCTGGCGCGCGTTTCATCTCCACACCTGCAGCATGGGCGACTTCCTGCATCTCGATGTCGATCTCATGCAGTGTTTCAATGTGATCGCTCGTAAACGCAATTGGCACAACGAGCACATGTTTGCGCTGTTGACGTCCAAGCTGGCGAATAACGCCTTCTGTGTTTGGCCCGAGCCAGCGCACCGGCCCAATGTCACTTTGATAGGCCAGCATGAAGGGGTTTGAAAAGCCAAGAGCAGCCATCACCGCTTGCACGCTTGCGCCTACTTCTTGCGGGTAGGCGTCGCCGCGGTCGATCACACTCAGTGGCAGTGAATGCGCGCTGAACAACAGCAGCACGCTGTTTCGGTCAGATTCATGGAATTGGTCCAAACCGCGCTGGATCGTATCGGCCATTGCCGAGATGAACCCTTCGTGCGTAGGCCACCGGTCAATCAGGCTCCACTGGAAGGCATGTTTCAGGCCAAGTCGTTCGGCTGTGCGCCACAGATCGTTGAGGCTGGCGCCCGTGGTGCTGCATGACCATTGCGGATACTGTGTCAGCACAATTGCCCGACGCATACCATCGGCGTGCATTTGCCGCAGCGCGCTTTCTGCAAGAGGTTCGGCGTAACGAAAGGCGATGTAGTGCTTATGCGGCGCGCTGTCGGGCGAAAGCGCATCCAGATATTGCGCCATGGCGGCGCCTTGCCGATCGGTCCAATCCCAGATTGGGGATTTGCCACCAATTTGCTGGTAACGCGCCGCGACTTTGGGTGCGCGACGCGCAGCGATAAATGGCCCAAGCTGATTTTGAAAAGGCAGTGGAATCAGTTCGCGATCAAGAAACATGCGGCGCAGATAAGGCTTGACGTCGTCTGTTGATTGTGGGCCGCCAAGGTTGAGCATGACGATCGCGGTTGGATTTGTTCCAGGCATGGTCATCTTTGATTTACTCAGATCCACTGTGCCGCCTCTTTTGCCCAGTACGAAATAATCATGTCCGCGCCGGCGCGTTTGATGGCGGTGAGAATTTCTAGCGCTACAGTCTGTTCATCAATCCAGCCCCGTTCAGCTGCGGCTTTTACCATGGAGTACTCACCGCTCACGTTGTATGCGGCCAGTGGCGCTTGGGGAAAGCGGTCGCGCGTCAACCGGATGACATCCAGATAGGCCAGCGCAGGCTTTACCATTAACATATCGGCGCCTTCGGCAATGTCCAGTTCTGCTTCGCGTAGGGCCTGTCTGGCATTGGCTGGGTCCATCTGATGTGTTCGGCGGTCGCCAAACTGCAGCGCACTGCCTGCTGCTTCACGAAATGGGCCATACATGGCCGAGGCATACTTTGTCGAGTACGACATGACCAGCGTTTCTGTGTGACCGTGGCTATCCAGCGTGGCGCGGATCGCCGCGACCATACCATCCATCATGCCGGATGGCGCGACGATGTCGGCGCCGGCACGGGCATGCGACAGCCCAACCCGCCCAAGGATATGCAGTGTTTCGTCATTCAGCACATGGCCTTCGGCGAGATGAACGTGACTGTCGCGCAGGATTCCTGTATTCAGGACTCCGCAGTGACCCGATGTCGTGTATTGACACATGCACACATCGGTGATCAGCACAAGTTGTGGCGCTGCGCGCTTGATGGCGCGCAGCGCCTTTTGGACGATGCCGTCATCGGCATAGTTTTCCTCGCCCAGTTCAGTTCTGTGCAGGGGTAATCCAAACAACAACATCGCAGGTATGCCAAGTCGAATGCAGGATTCCGCCTCCAGCACTGCGTGATCTACGCTGACACGATCCACGCCCGGCAGCGCGCCAATCGGTTCACGCACGCCCTCTCCGTGTCGTACGAAAAGCGGATAGATTAAGTCTTCTGGCGATAGCCGAGTCTCTTGCACCATGCGGCGAATACCGGCGCTTGCCCGCAAACGGCGCATTCGCGCAGGCAGCGCCACACTTTTATCGATCTGAATCACGCTGGTCTCCTTCACGGATTTGAGCTTCAAAGACGCCTCGCAAGGCGGCGACAAGCCCTGCATCTGTCGCTTTGGTGGCCACCGCATTCACAGTCAAGTTGTGCTGCCGGGCAGCGGTAGCAGTCACTGGTCCGATGCAAACAACACTGGCGTCTGGATACAGCATATGCAACCCAGCATCAACCCACGACTCGACTGCTGAACCACTGGCGAACAGCGCCGCGTCAAGCCGTATATCTTTTGCGATGATTACAGAGTTGGGCGTCTGCCGGTATACGACGATGCGGCAAACACGAGCGCCACGATGAGTTAACGCGTCACCCAGTGCAGTTGCTCCTTCTCCACAAGGATGCGTAATTCGCAGATCGCGTACATCGCCGAGTGCCTGGGTCAGTCCCGTCACGCTTGCGATGTCTGGGACAAGATCAACACGCCAGCCGTAACGCTCCAGCACTGCCGCCGTGACGCTACCAACGGCGGCTATAAGCACGGCCGGCTGCGTGCGCGTCCCTCGCCAGGCGACAAAGTGGTGCACGGCATTGGCGCTTGTAAATACCAGCCAATCACTGGCGGCAATCGTCTCTGCGCACCGCATGTCCCGGTCTGGTGAGTAGAGGGGCTCAATGTGATTGAGCGGCATGGCGATCGGAATAGCCCCCTCGTCCTTCAGCAACTCTGACAAGCGCTCTGCTTGCGCCGAGGGACGCGTAACCGCAACACGCTTGCCGAATAGCGCGTTCAATTCAGCAACTCCCGAGCACCTTGTCGCAATGCCTGTTGGGCAAGCATCTCGCCCAGCTGGCGCCAGTTGCGTCCCTGTCCACGTACGTCGATTGTTGCGTCCTGAGTCGCGCCGCAGACACGTCCCCACAGAACAAGGTCATCGCCCGATGACTGCGCCCAAGCCGCCACCGGCAGGCTGCACCCGCCGCCCAAGTGGGCTAAAAACACGCGTTCGGCAAGAACTGCATTGCGCGTTTCCAGGTCGTCGATTGTCGCAAGCATTGCCCGCGTTGCGGCATCGTTTTGTCGGCATTGGACAGCGACAGCGCCTTGCCCAGGCGCGGGCAGCATCAGGTCAAGCGCCAGCCGCTCTGTGACTTCATGTGCCAGCCCCAACCGATCCAGACCACACGCTGCCAGAACAATCGCGTCATAGGCCCCGCTTCGGGTTTTGCCAATCCGTGTATCCACGTTGCCGCGGATTGACCGCACTTGTAGATCAGGGCGTGCACGCAGCAGCTGTCGTTGTCGGCGCAAGCTGGAGGTGCCGATGCATGCGCCTGCTGGCAGCGTCGCAAGCTGCCAACCATCTGGCGATATGACTGCGTCCTGAACAGTGGCACGCTGACAGATTGCCCCGAGCACCAGCGGTGCGTTTGGCAAATCGGCGCCAACCGGCAAATCTTTCAGTGAATGAACAGCGACATCGATCAGCCCGTCGTGCAACGCAGCATCCAACTCGGCTGTAAACAGACCTTTGCCGCCAATTTCCGGCAGTGGCGTATTGAGCGTCACATCGCCAGTGGTCGTGATCACGCGCGTTTCAATCTCGAGGGTGTGGGGAAGCGTGGTCTGCAAGGCGTGTATGACGTTTCGCGTTTGCGCCAGTGCAAGCAGACTGCCGCGTGTTCCAACGATCAGGCGACTAGCCACGGCCGACCTCTTGTGACATGGCAAGCCAGTCTCTTGGTTCGAGATGCGCTACGAGCCTGGCTTCAGGTGAACCGGGCTCTGGCGCATAGTTATAGCGCCACTGGGCACGCGGTGGCAGGCTCATCAGAATACTTTCGATCCGGCCGTCGGTGCGCAAGCCAAATAATGTTCCACGGTCATGCACGAGGTTGAACTCGACATAGCGGCCGCGTCGTATCTCCTGCCAGTCAATTTCGCGCTGGCCAAAAGGCAGTTGATTGCGACGTTCCACAATCGGTGCATAGGCGGGCAGAAATGCGTCGCCGCATGCATACACAAACGCCAGCCAGTCATCGGCAGTTCGCTTGTCGTCCTCTCGCAGGTAGTCAAAGAATATGCCGCCCACGCCGCGCGCCTCATGTCCGCGATGTTTGTTGACAAAGTATTCATCACAGTTGTGTTTGAATTTTGGATAGAGTTCAACATCCGTGCGATCACACGCAGCTTTCAGTACCTGATGAAAATGCACGACATCGCTTTCGTACAGGTAATAGGGCGTCAGATCTGCACCGCCGCCAAACCATCGATCGCTCACGACGCCCGGTGCGTCATACAGCTCAAACAGGCGGCAGTTCATGTGCACGGTTGGCACATGAGGATTCACGGGATGAATCACGAGCGAAATGCCACATGCGAAAAATGGGGCGCCGGCCGTGGCAATCGCGCCGAGTGCTCCGGCCGGCAAGATGCCGTGAACGGCCGACACATTGACGCCCCCCTTTTCGAATACCGCACCATTGGCGATCACACGACTAACGCCGCCACCGCCACCGTCGCGGCGCCAGGTGTCTTCATGAAAACGTGCGCTGCCATCAATCGCCTCAAGTGCGGCACAAATGCTGTCTTGCAGCTCGCAGATGTGAGCGTGGAATTGTTCGCGATTCATGATGCTTTCACTGCCTCAACAAAAGCCCGGGCATGATCGACCGGCGTACTGGGCAGAACGCCATGGCCCAAGTTCACGACATATCGCTGCCGGCCAAAGGCGGCGATCATCTCTGTGACTGCGTGCTTGATTTCCGAGATCGGCGCCAACAATCGTGCTGGATCCATGTTGCCTTGAAGTGTGACATGCGGGCCACACTGGGATCGCGCGAGATAGGGATCGGTACACCAGTCCAGACCAATTGCTTGCGCACCGCTCTGTGCGAGACCGGGCAAGGCATGCCAGGCACCGCGTGCAAAGACAATGACTGGGCAGGTGTCACGCAGCGCAGCGACAATTTCTTCCAGGTAGGGTTGCGAAAAGACTCGAAAGTCTGCAGGCCCGAGAAGCCCGGCCCAGCTGTCGAACACCTGTACACAGTCGGCGCCGGCGCTGACCTGCGATTTGAGGTAACGAATTGTGGTGTCAGTTAGGCTGCGCAAGAGGGCATGTGCGGCGTCTGGTTGCTGAAAGCAGAATGTTCGCGCAATATCAAACGACTTTGATCCTTCGCCCTCAACCATGTAGCACAACAAGGTCCATGGCGCTCCGGCAAATCCAATGAGTGGCACACGACCGTTGAGCATTTGCCTGCTGAGTCGCAGTGCGTCAAATACGTAACCGAGCTCGTCATCGACATCCGGCACGTGAACACGCCCCAGGTCTGCAACATTTCGAATCGGTTGAGGCAACAATGGGCCCTGCCCTTCATGCATTTCGACGGACAAGCCCATCGCCTGTGGCACAACCAGAATGTCAGAAAAAACAATCGCTGCGTCGACGTCCAGTTCATCGACGGGCATTACTGTTATCGACGCTGCGAGTTCTGGCGTGCGGCAGCGCTCAAAGAATGAATGCTTGGTGCGCAGCGCCCGAAACCCGGGCAGCATCCTCCCGGCCTGGCGCATCATCCAGACAGGTGGTCGGTCAACGCTGTCGCCGTTGAGTGCTCGTAGTAGACGGTCGTTTTGAGGTCGAGGATGCAATGTTGCATTTGGCATTTGGAGAGTGTTGGTCATTAGGGATCAAGCCACGTTTCGCAGAACATGCGAGAGCGCATTCACGAAATCGGTAATCATGTCATCGGTATGGAATGGCCCCGGTGTCAGTCGAATACGCTCAGTGCCGCGTGGCACGGTGGGGTAGTTAATCGGTTGCGCATAGTGCCCATGCTGCGCCATAAGCTGGTTGGTGATGCGCTGCGCGTGGGTGGCGTCGCCAATCATGATGGGGACGATGTGGCTGGAGTTATCGAGAAAGTCGATACCTGCATCGGATAGCGCGTCTTTCAGCCGTGTAACTTGTTGGCGTTGCCGGCAGCGCTCTACATCCGAGCGCATCAAATGCTTTACGCTAGCCTGCGCCCCTGCTGCCAGGACGGGTGCGAGCGATGTTGAGAAGATAAAGCCCGCCCCATAGCTGCGGATGCAATCAATGATCGGCCTGTTGGCGACGATATAACCGCCCTGCAAACCGAATGCCTTGCCTAGCGTGCCCTGCACGATATCCACGTGGCTCTCCACGCCGAGAGCCTGCGCTATTCCTCCACCTTGACTTCCATACATGCCTACGGCATGCACCTCATCAAGATACGTTAACGCCACGTACCGTTGGGCCAATTCCACGATTGCATCAACAGGTGCAACTGCGCCGTTCATCGAATAGATCGATTCGAACGCAATCACTTTGGGCTGCTCGACTGGCAACTCGCGCAACGCGCGAGCGAGGTCATCCACGTCGTTGTGCTTGAAGATGATCTTCTGCGCACCCGAGCGTCGAATGCCTTCAATCATTGAATTGTGATTCCCCGCGTCCGACAGAATCACCAGCCCGGGAAGCAGCTGTCCGAGCGTGGCCAGTGTCGTCAGGTTGGCAACATAGCCAGAAGTAAAGGTCAGGGCGGCAGGGGCATTGTGCAGACTGGCCAATGTCGTCTCAAGCTGAACGTGGGCGCAGTGGGTGCCGCTGATATTGCGAGTGCCTCCAGCGCCGGTAGCACCCATTTCGATCGCATCATGCATGGCCCGCCGCACGACAGGATGATGCGACATGCCAAGGTAATCGTTCGAACACCAGGTTACGATGTGGCGCTCGTCCTGTCCGCTGCGCCAGATCACCCTTGGAAAGCAATCAACCGGTCGCTGAAGTTCCGCAAACACACGATATCGCCCTTCTTTTCTGAGTGATTCCAGGGATTTTTCAAATTGTTCCAGATACGCCTTGCTTTCCAGATCACACCTCAAGCCGTCTAATAATCTAAGCAAACATGTGCAATTCTATCTAAATCTGCTATTTGACCATTGTCAGATGTCAGCGAACATAAGTGACTTTTGTCCGATGTGGCGCAACAGGACGCTTGTGGTGCATCATAAAGAGATGACGCTTGAATGTCGTTCTGGTCGATTCGCACGAACAGGGCGTGCGTCTGCACGAGTCGTCGAATTCGCACTAGAGCAGGTGGCGTAGGGAACGGCGGGAGCTGCGCGTAGTCGGCTGGAGTGATGGAGTTGGGACGATCTCCCCAGTCATCCAGATCGACTTGGAACCAAGACCGTTGTAGCTACAAAACTTATGAGATGTTGGAATCGCTCTGATCAGCTAAAGCATCACCAGCACCGCATCGCAATTCGTGAAGTCAACCATACGGCAATAGATTTACGCCGGCGTTTTACATAACAAATAGTTCATCACAGGCTGTTGCTGTGGATGTCAGGGCGCAGCAGACGGTGCAACGAGAAGCTGTAGCGATAGGATAGCGCAGGGCAGGGCGAAGCAAGGGCTAAAGAACATAGCACGGCCGGCAGACTCATGTCTGCCGGCCGTGCGTTTTGTTGATTGAACGCGTCGTCACGATGCGGCTGTTCGAACATGCGGGCGGTGCCAGCCATATTGCTGGATTAACTCTTGGCTGGCCTTTGCCCCAGCTGCCGCCACGAAGGTAAGCACTATTGTGTCCTACGGCGCAAACATCTCGCCAATTGAAATCAGGATGGCGGCGCGTGTTTTGGGTTCGATCATGCCTTGCCGCTTGATCAATCTGCGTTTGTCGACAGCACGAAGTTGATCCAGCGCAACTTCGCCTTTGACGCCAGTAAAGCGCGAGATGACGCGCGATGGCCAGCCCTTCACGGTTCTTGTCAACGGCGCGACGATCACCGTGGCCAAATGATCATTCATCTCGTCCGGTGACACGAGGACGCACGGACGTGTTTTGGCGATTTCGCCGCCGAGTGTTGGGTCAAGGCTGACCAGATAAACCTCGAAGCGTTTGATCGCTGCCATGTCAGACGTCATGCGTCAAAGGCGCATCAAGCCACTCCTGGTCTTCCGCATCAAGTTCAACATTGCGCCAGCGCGCGGCGTCGGCCCATCCGTGGCGTGGAGAAACGACCGGATGGATGACAAGCACGTCACCTTGAAGGTCCAGCCGTACTTCTGTGGGAGAGCCGATCGCATCCAGCACTTTCTTTGGAAATCGGATGCCGCGTGAATTACCGACGCGAACGACAGGAACAAGAATCATGGTTACATTGTAACCACAATGGTGAAATCGCGCAAAACAGTGTGTAATTGAAATTTCGGCCGGCATTCGGTGTGGCGGATACGTCATCGCAGGCTGCTGTCGCTTAATGCATGCTAGGCTTGGCATCTTCGATATGAAGGTGCTTCATCTTGCGTGGGACGATGCCAGTGGCCGCATGCACATATGGCTTGAACGGTCACGCCAGCGCGTGCCGCACCCGCCGCGCCATCCGGCTGCGTTTGGGCATGCCGCATTGCGGCGCATGGCGGGCGCGTGGCTGGGCGAAGCGCTCGCCATGCGCGCTGCACCTGGCCACACCACGCTTGTATTGCCGACGACTGCGACTGGCCCGCTTGCGTCTCCGGAAACGCATAGCGAACCCGTTCTAGGCCCCGGCTCCCTGTACTGGCAAGAATGGCTTGTGCCGACGCTCGCGCCGCGCGACCCGGCGCTGTTGCTGCGTCGCGTCGCTCTGGCGCATTTTCCGGCGCACATACAGTTGGGCGCTTCAACGCGCTTCTGGCTTGCGGCCCTGGCATTTGTCGATGAGCTTGTCGCGCGCGGCTGCTTCGCGCCGTATGCCGGCGACGATGACTCTGTTTTGCTGGCGCACTGGTCGCCCGTTTTCGACGCGCCCGCCGCCGCGCGGTTGCGCGTGCTGGCGACCGCCATGCCCGGTGTCTGCCGAGCGGCCAGATTCACCGATGACTGGCACGCCCGCGCGCCGGACGCGCTGCCGCTGCTCACGGGCTTCATCGAGCGGCTGCTCGACCGGCGCGTGCGCAGGCGCATTCGCCCCATGCTCTTTGAATCTCTTGCTGGTAACGATGACACGCCTGCGGCGCGTTGGCTGAGCCGGCTCGCCGGACGCGCCACTCAGGCATATTTGCCCGTTCGTTCGCTGGCCGAGCATCATTTCGGCGAAGCGGTGCGCGCCTGGCTTACGCCATTTCATATTGCGCCACAGGCCACCGGACGGCTTTGCGTGCAGCTTGACGCGCCCGAGCGCATGATTGACGACGCCGACGTTGACACTGTTCCCGAGCCGGCCACAGGACATGCACTCCCGAATGCCGGAAACACAGCGGCAACCTGGCGTCTGAGCTACTTTTTGCAGGACGTCGACGAGCCGAGCGTGCAGATTCCGGCTCGCCAGATCTGGCATGCGCATGGCCGCGACGCACTGATCGCGCAGCGGCGCTTTGTCGGCGCGCGGCGCACATTGCTCGCGGATTTGGCGCGTGCCGCGCCATTGTGCCTGCCCATTGCGGAAAGCCTGCGCCAGGAGGCTCCGGATGGCGCGCCGCTAAGCGTTGAGCAGGCTCACGTGTTTCTGCGCGAGCAGGCTGCGGCGCTGGAGGCGGCGGATATCGCCGTGCGGCTGCCAGCGTGGTGGAAACAGCGTCCCAAACTGAAAGTGGCGTTGACGCTGTCCGACCGCGCTGCGTTCTTCGGCGTCGAAACGCTGGTGAAGTTCAACTGGCATGCGGCGCTGGGCGACATGGTGCTCTCGCGGGCCGAATTCGAAACCCTGTCGCGATTGAAGACGCCGCTGGCGCAAGTGCGCGGGCACTGGGTCGAGGTGAACGCCGATAACCTGAAGCGCGCGTTGCGCTATTTTGAGCGGCGCAAAGATGGCCTGCCCTTGGCCGAGGCGCTGCGCGCGGACGTAGCCGAACATGAGCTCGATATCGGCGTGCCGGTGAAGGGGCTCTCCGTATCTGGGCGGTTGCGCGGCTTGCTCGACGCACTGCGCGGCGCGCGCAAGATCGAACCCGTGCGGTTGCCAGCGGGATTTACAGGCGAATTGCGGCCGTATCAAGAACGCGGGCTGGCCTGGCTGGCCTTTCTGAGCGAGCATGGCCTGGGCGCCTGTCTGGCCGATGACATGGGCCTGGGCAAAACGGTGCAGTTGCTCGCGCTTGTCTCGCATTGGCGAGCGCAGGCGCCGGCTAACGGCCCGGTCTTGCTGATTTGCCCGATGTCTATTATTGGCAACTGGCAGCGTGAGACTGCGCGCTTCGCGCCGGCGCTGAAGGTGCTGGTTCATCACGGCGCAGATCGTCATGGCGACTCGGCTTTTCGGCGCGCAGTGCGCGGGCACGATCTTGTTTTGACCACCTACGGTTTGGCGCACCGCGACTTGGCGGCGTTGCGCGGCGTCAAGTGGCGCGCCGTGGTGCTGGACGAAGCGCAAAACGTGAAAAACGACGCTACCCACCAGGCGCGCGCGGTGCGCCAGCTGCCGGCACGCCATCGCATTGCGCTCACCGGCACACCGGTTGAAAATGGCCTCGAAGAGCTGTGGGCGATCTTGGATTTCCTGAATCCGGGTTACCTTGGCAGCCGTGAATCCTTTCAGCGCCGCTACACACGGACCATTGGGCAGGGCGACGCACAACGCACAGCCGATCTGCGCCGGCTGGTGCAGCCGTTTGTGTTGCGCCGCGTCAAGACCGACAAGAGCGTTATCGCGGATTTGCCGGAGAAGATTGAGCACACGGTCTATTGCAATCTAACCCGCGAGCAGGCCACGCTATACCAGGCGGTGACGCGCGACATGTTGGAACGCGTTCAGGATGCGTTTGGCCTGCAGCGCGCGCGGCTGATTCTGACCGCTTTGACACGTCTCAAGCAAGTCTGCAACCACCCGGCGCACTTTCTAGGCGACGGCTCGCGCTTTGCCGGACGGAGTGGAAAACTGGCGCGCCTCGAAGCCATGTTGGAGGAAGCGCTTGGCGCTGGCGACAAAGCCTTGGTATTTACGCAATACACCGCCTTGGGCGGGCCGTTGCAGCGGCATTTGCAACAGCGCTTCAAGCGCGAAGTCTTGTATTTGCATGGCCAGGTGCCGCAACGCAAACGCGACGAATTGGTCTGGCGCTTTCAGGAGGAGCCGCGCGGCCCGGCGATTTTCGTGTTGTCACTCAAATCGGGTGGCACTGGCCTAAACCTGACCGCAGCCAACCATGTGTTTCACTTTGATCGCTGGTGGAACCCGGCTGTGGAGAATCAGGCAACCGACCGCGCCTTTCGCATCGGCCAATTGCGCAACGTGCAGGTGCACAAGCTTGTATGCCTGGGCACTTTGGAAGAGCGCATCGACCAACTGCTCACAAAGAAGCGCGCGCTGGCGGAACAGGTGGTGGGCGAGGGAGATGCGTGGATGTCCGAATTGAACACTGCGGCATTGCGCGATCTGGTCGCGCTCGGCGCGGAGGCGGTGAGCGACTGATGGCCGACTACGATATCAACGGCACAATTTTCTACCATCTGGCACTGCGGCATATGCGCGGCGGCGCGCTCAAAACGCCGTGGGCGGCCGCCTGGGAGTCATTGCTTAACGCGACGCCCGGCTTGAGTGAACGAGTCGAGTTGATCTGGCGCGAGCGTTTGAAGAACAGCCGGCAACTTGCGCGCAGCGGTGTTGTGCATGCGCTGGCCGTTCGACCGGGCCGAGTGTCCGCGCGTGTTGAAGACCCTTTGACGCATGCGATGCATAGCGTCAAGATCAGCGCGCCAGTCGCGTCGAGTGATGTGTGGGATCTGTTTGCCGACCGCGCCGGCGCCACAAGAGAGAGCGCGGCGCGCCTGGCCAGCGGCGCGCTTGAGCCGGCGTGGGTTGAGCCTCTGCTGATTAAGCGCGCTGACACGACATTTGATGTTGACGGCGCGTTGTTGTCCGCATCAGACGCGCCGCAACCGTTGCCGGCGGCGGCATGGCTCGTGTTCGCTGAGCGCCTTGAGGCTGATCCGTGGTTGTGGGTGCTATTTCGCGGCCAAACCCGGGATGGCCTGCTGGACCGCATGGAGGCGCTGCGCCAAGCACACGCCAAACAAAAGGAGGCGTCGGCTGTTTCCAATCAGACGCTTGGCGAAGGGCTGGATATGGCTGGGTTTTGGACCATGGGCAGCGTTCCGGAAACGCCACCGCAGCAGGAACAGGCTGACCTGCTGAATCGTTTGCGCAATGAGCCATGCGGCATTCGGGTTGGCAAAAAGCGGCTGTCGCGCATGCTGGCCAGGGTGATTGCGGGTTCTTTGGGCGCAAATCCGTAGAAACTGCTTGTTGCGCCCGGAACAACCGGCCGGTGTCGGCTCTAGTCTGGACTTCCAAGCGGCTTGACTTGCCAGGTAAAAATGCCTACGATCATGGACTCAATAACTCTCTTGGCATTTACCAATCAATGCTTGAACAATATGCCCGGCCGGGCGATCAGTGGGATGTAACCGAGGCGGTAAGCGCAGCAGTCGCAGCACGGCAGGAGGCTCTGCAATTGGGCCCGGGCTGGGATGGGTTGCTGCAGGATGGCGCATCTGTAACCGTGCGTGGGCTGGCAGATCAGCAGGTAACGGCACGATATGACCAGGAGCAGCATGCGCTTGTATGGGCAGATGCCGCGCTCCGCCAACCGGTAAATGCCGACAATGCCCAGTTCATGTTGACGCTTGTTTCGCTCGCCGCCGGTGCGCGGCCCGCGTTGTTTGAGCTGCGAGC